>JBBRZG010000027.1:0-32101 GCA_038236905.1 Burkholderiales bacterium | reverse complement strand
CGGATTCGTCTGGCTGTTGCGCATAATGCCAAGCAGCATCAAACCCAACGCATGCACGAGATGATATTGCACACCGGTTTGATAGACCGCCAACATCTCAGGTGCCACTCGGGTCTTCAGGGCATGCGCACCAAACGCGCCAATCAACACGCCCAGCAACATGAGGACTGCGCCGACGCCCACGGTGGTGTTGCCGTTACGCATGGGCATCAACGAATAACGTAATAGATTCGGCTAAACAGCATCAGGATTTATGCGCTTTTTGCTTGGTGCGGCTTCAACAAAAAAGCCCCCAGCGCGGGTAACAAAAACACCGTACCGATCATGTTCAAAAAGAACATGAACGCCAGCAGAATACCCATGTCCGCCTGAAATTTGAGCGCCGACATTGCCCAAGTCGCTACCCCAAGCGTCATCGTGACGGCGGTAAAGATCATCGCGGTTCCGCGTTCGCGCAGAGCCTCAAAAAATGCTTCAGCCAGCGACATACCCTGTTCGAGGAAAACTTCGATCCGGTCGTAAAGATAAATACCGTAGTCCACGCCCACACCCACGCCCAATGCGATCACCGGCAGCGTGGAAACTTTTAAGCCAATGCCGAGCGCAGGCATCAGTGCTTCACAAAGAATCGAGACAATGCCAAGCGGAATCAGAATGCATAAGGTTGCACGCAAGCTGCGGAAAGTCACCAGACACATAATCAGCAGTGCGCCAAAAATAGCAGCGTGCATTTCGTAGCGCGCTTTGTCCACGGCTTCGTTGGTAGCCGCCATCACGCCGATATTGCCGGTGGCAAGCTTAAATTCAAGCTTGTCACTGTTGTTGGCGGCAGCGAAAGTTTTAACGTCGGCGACCATGCGCTTGATGCTTTCACCTTGCTGATCAGTGGTGTTGATCAATATCTGCATGGCGGAACAATCGGGGTTGAGCAAACCGGTCGCGGTATCCACCGGCGTCACGCTTTGCGCAAGCACCTGCGGGTCACGCGCGAGCTGGCGCCAGCGTAAATTACCCTCGTTGAAACCGGCGTTGATGGTTTTCGCCACACCAGGCAAAGACATCACCGATTTCACGCCGTCGACGTTTTGCATGTACCAATCGAAATTCTCGATCGTGGTCATGATGTCGTAATTGGTGCACGCGCCCGCCACACCAGTGGTCTGCGCGACCACGCCAAGCGTATTCACGCCAATTGCGAATTTACTGACGATGGTATCGTTATCTTGGTTGTAACGTGAATCTGCACGCAGCTCAGGCACGCCGGAGCCGTAGTCCCCGATCCGCAATTTATGCGCTTGCACGAGCCCCAGAGCGAGTACCACCGCGCTGATCACGACCACCCACAAGGCGTTCTTGCGGTCGGCAAATTTGGACGCCCAGCGCCACAGCGCGTCGACGCGACTTTCGTGGGTAATTTCTCGCGCGGCGGCACGTGGCGACATCTTCAAATATGAAAGCAAGATTGGCAACAGCATTTTATTGGTGATGATCATCCACGCCACGCCGAGCGATGCCGTGATACCGAGCTCGCGAACGATGTCGATAGGGATGAGCATGATCACTGCAAAACCGAGCACATTGGTCAATAGCGCCAGCGTGCCAGGAATAAACAGCTTTGAGAATGAATGCTTCGCCGCGGCTAGACTGTCCTGGCCCGAAATTACCTCGCGTTCCCAAGTTTTTGTCATCTGCACCGCATGCGAAACACCAATCGAGAAGATCAGAAACGGTACCAGAATCGACAGCGGATCAATGCCGAAACCGATGATGGGCAGGGTCCCTAGCAGCCACAACACGGGCATCATGGCGACGCCGAGAGCGACCAACGTGAGCTTGACATCCTTGACAAAGAAAAACATCAGCACGGCAGTAATCAAAAAAGCCACGCCAAAAAACATCACAACACCGCGGGCACCTTGTGCAATATCGCCTACCGCCTTGGCGAAGCCAATAATGTGTACGGTGTGGGTGGGTGTTTCATATTTGGCGCGCAAATCCTCGAGCTTTTGTGACAGCTCTATGTAGTTCAGCTTTTCAATCTTACCGTCGCCTTTCGGAATGTATTCAAGCAGTCCGGCGGCCACCAACGCACCGGAATAATCTGAAGCCACGGTGCGGCCCACCTCATTTGATTTTTGCACATTGCCGCGCACCGTCGCCAGATCAGCGTCACTTCCCTGAAACGTGGCGGGGATCACGTTACCACCTGCAAATCCTTCTTCTACCACTTCAATAAAGCGCGTGTTGGGCGTAAACAGCGAGCGCACGCTAGGCTTCTCAACGCCATCTAAGCCCATGATGTCATCGGTCAGGCCTTTCAGCTTGGCCATAAATTCTTTGTTATAGATGTCGCCATCTTTTTGCACCAGCGCGATGGCGATGCGGTTGGCGCCGCCAAAAACAGTCTCGTACTGTTTGTACACTTTCATGTACGGATGGCTTAACGGCACCATCTTGTTGAAGCCTGCGTCTGTTCGCAGTTGGCTGGCGAAAAAAACAAATATCGATGTCATGACCGCAAATACGATCAGCCATATCTTGCGATTGTCGAAAATGACGGCTGAAAATTTATTGATTAGTTTTTGGAGATTCATGAATTCGCTCGTTGAGTGGCGTCGCGCTATTGTTTTTTCTGAAATTGGATAATGATTACCGGAATTCCGCTTCAGGTTATTGGGTAAGGTTAGTTGGTCTGGTCATTAAGACACGCACTTGCCAGCTACTTTTTCGACGCAGGCACGGCGAGCGGGCGGGTGGCGAGACCGGCGGGCGTGGCGGAAGTGGCAGGCGTCGTTGCGCCAGCGACTGGCGTGATTACGTCCCTTGCACCCGCCTCGCCAAATAGCAGAATCGCACTTGGCGCACCGAGCAGCGGCACCGCAATTCCCTTGGTCGAACCAGTCGCCACCACTGCAAATGATCTACCGTTATCGCGTGAAATGAGGGCAGTTCCTGCCAATCCGGCCAGCACCAGCGCGCCGTCGGGGAGCTGCGTGGCACCCATTATTGAAGCCGTTGATTTGTTCTCCACCGGGATCCAGCTCTTGAGCGATGGGTCGGCGCTGCGAAAAATACGTCCACGCAAACCGTATATAACGACGGCACCATCTGCAGCTTGGATGGCACCAAAGAACGAACCTTTGTACGGCGCTTCCAACCTATTCCAAGTTCTTCCTGCGTCGTCCGACTTCAGCAAAGTCCCCGCTTCACCGGCAATGAAAAGTTTGCTTTCCCCAATTTTAATAATGGCGTTCAGATGCTTGTCATCTTCCGAAATTTTGCGCGATGCCCATGACTTCCCGCCGTCGCTGGTTTCGTAAAACGCACCATACGCGCCCACCGCAAACCCGGTGTCAGGATTGATAAATAAAATATCCATGAGCGGCTTTTGCTCTGCGGGTGCCGAGAAAGCCTGCGTCCAGTTATTGCCTTCATCAACGGTTTTTAAAATCACCGCGTCGTGCCCAACCGCCCAGCCGCTTTTGGCATCCACAAAGTAAATGGCCGTGAGCATTGGCAAATTCGCCGGCGTTTGCGCACGTTCCCAATTTTCGCCATTGCTATCCGACACCACAATATAGCCGCGATCACCCACCGCGACCACGCGATTACCAATTCGCGCTGCGTCATTCAGTAGCAGCCGTGACATCGTTTGTTTGGAAAGCGGACCTGCTGACGACATCACGTTTGAATTTATTTGCGCGCCAGCCCCGTACGAAAACGAGAGCATCAGCATTCCCGTCAACATGACAATATTCGTCAATGCGGCACTACCTTGGCGAAGGCAACGCAACGACTCCAAACCAGCAGCTACGCGACACAGATGTGACATAGAATTTCCTAGGATATGGCCGATATTCGTTCTGAGATTAGGCGGTACAAAAAACATTTGGGGGCAACCACGCGACACGGCTGCGCGGTTGCCCCCAAACTGATCTCAAGCATACGATATGAAATTACCGGGTGCCTGTGCCCCGCAAGTTTTGCGGCGTGTAGTCCGCTGCGGTGCGTTTGATGGGCTCATAAATTTTTGTCTCCTCTGCACGTAAACCCATCGCTATGTAGCGGCGTGATTGCAGATCGTGGTGGAGTTCGACGGTGCCGAACCACATTGGAATGTTGTACCAATTCTCGCTGTGTTGCTCTGCAAAGCGCCAAAGCTGACCGCGGCCATCGTACTTGTCAATTAACACCACCGCCCAGCTGTCTTCGTCGATGTAAAAAGTTCGCTTCGAATAGATGTGGCTGGTGCCCGGCTTAAGCGTGCCTTCGACGACCCACACCCGATGCAGTTCATAGCGCGCGAGGTCCTGGTTGATGTGACCAGGCTTGAGCAGGTCGCTATATTTGACGTTAGATTCAGATAGTTTGTAGGAGTTGTACGGAATGTACATTTCCTTTTTGCCCATCAGCTTCCATTCGTAACGATCAGTTGCACCGTTATACATCCCGAAATCATCGTTGGTGCGCAGGCCGTCTGCCGCCGTACCGGGATTATCGTAAGCCACGTTTGGCGCCAACCGGACGCGGCGTTGTCCGGGATTGTAAGTCCATGCTGAACGCGGCTCCTTGGCTTGATCAACGGTCTCATGTACCAACAGAATCTGTCCGGCCAAACGCGCAGGCGCGGTGGTGGTTTGCAGATAATTAAGCTTTTTGTTGGCCTCACGATCGGCGGGTTTCTTGGTTAGATTGCCATATGAGGTGTCATATTCGTATTCAAATTTGACGAGCGCATAATCCCCGCCCGAGGTGACTGCCGCTTGCGACCAGTTCATCGCGAACGTGTCGCCCACATAACGCAGCAGATGGTTCCAGATAGCTTCATTTCCGTTTTTAGGGATTGGGAACGGAATACCACCTGTGCATCCCACCACACCATTACCACCTCCAGCGAGCTTGGCTTTGGCCGCACATTCTTTGGTCTCGGCATAATGACCCGCTGGGAAAGCGGCGCTGCGGTGAGTTGGGAAAACGCGCAATTTATAGTCAGGGTATTGCTTCAGCATCGCCATCTGACCGGGTGACAAATTGTCTTTGTACTTTTCGGCGTTGCCCGCGTTGATCGTAAACAACTCCTTGTCCGCCGCGTAAGGATCAGGATAAGCGCCGCCCGCCTTGTAGCCCGCCATCGGCTTGGTAATACCGCCATCCCATGCGGGAATGGTGCCCGCTGCGTTGCCGGCTTTTTCAGCGCCCAGAGGGGTTAGCGTGGTGCCCAGCTTTGCCAGATCCGCGGCTGCCAATTCAGCGTGCGCGCCTGTGCTCAATACTAGTGCGCCCAACGCTGCCGACGTTAACATCGTCAATCGTTTCAATTTCATTTTTTCCTCCAGATTATGGGTAAATACTGCTTTAACATCCGCAGCGGCGCTCTTGAGGCGCCTACTGCAATTTTCCTGATGGTTATACCAGCCTAGAACGAATAGGTAACAACAACCGAATAGAAATCGCGGTCACGAATTGAGTTGGAGTTGGTACAGTAGTTCGCGCCCTGGGGTGCACGTCCCAGCGCCGCGACACCATTGATTTGAGCAGCCAACGCAGTCTGACCGGGATTGGTAATCTGATCGGTACCGCAAAAAGTTCGGCCACCAAAGAAATTGGTATACGAAAAATCAAGCGTCAATTTCTTCTGCCAGTCGAAGTTGGTGCCCACTGAAACTGATTTCACGCCCTCGGTAAAGGTTTGTGAAACGCCTTTTACGTCATGGTTAAACGCAACACGCGGCGCGACGTTGGCATTGAATACCAAATTAGGATAATCGGCGCGGGCCACCAAGCGATAGCCCCATGAATTCTCTGTAACGTAACCGTCCGTCTGCACCGAACCTGCTTGCCCGGCCACGGCACCCTGCAAGGTCGCTGGCAGGGTAACACCAGGGCCGTTGTATTTCAGGGTGCTGTCCAAGCCGTTGTATTTGGTGAACCCGATCTCACCCACTAGTACAACTTGGTCAGCGCCGATGATGTTGGGAATACCTTTCGTCGCCGTCATCTGCGCCTGCGTCATTTTGACGCGTCTCCAACCTTGCAGAGTCGTACCATTCGGCACCAATCCCGCGGCGGACGCGCCAAACGGCAGCGATGCACTTACTGTCCCTGGAATGGTGAGAAAACCGGTTACCAGATTAGGCGCGCCCACCGCGGCCAGAATCACCTCTGGACCGGCAATCGCGAGCGGCTGATTCGGGCGATAAGAAATTTCACCCTGGAGTGCGGTGCCAATCGGGCCTTGGGTGTTGAATGAGAAACCCAGTAGACGGATATTCTCGGGATACTCGGTGTAATAGTTGGCGGTGCCCGTCTGGCCGCTCAGTGCGCCAAATGGGGTACCCGTCAACACTGACGACACGGTGCCTTTAGTGCCCGACAGGAATGGAATGCGGCTGTGGTAATTCAAATAATAAAGACCAAATTCAGTATTGTTAAGCTCGCTCGCCAAATAGCGAAAGGCAAAACCATATTGACCATGATCGCTCGGATTTTTATCCGCTATTCTGGGCGCCCAAATAGCTGCCGCTGGATCGAACAGACCGAACGCATTTTGCGCGGCTGGGCCTAAACCCGGGGTGGTAGGCGACACCGGATTGGTGGCCGGCTTTCCGGTCAAATCGTTGCGACGTCCGAAGCTTACAAACACTTGATTGCCGTCATCGGACGCGAAGTCGTTATTGCTCCAATAGGATCCACGCGGATCGAGCTTGGTGCGGTCATGATTGAATTGTACGAAAGCCTCGAGGCTCGCAGCCTTGGTGAATTCATATGAGGCGAGCAAGCTTGAGGTCGGCAGAAATGCTTCTTTCAGCTCAGACCCGGGCGTGCGCAGCTTGACCAGATCGACCGAGTTAATCGAATTGATGCTGTTTGGAATGAACGTGGATTCGCCCCATGAAATCACTTGATTACCAGCCCGCACACGCAGCTTGTTCCCGGCGACATCAAAACTTCGGGTCACGAAAGCGTCCAGCATACGCGCATCGCGGCCGACACGGTCTTTGGCGATAGGGCCCAGGGTGTCTTTGTTACGATTGGTGAAATCTACAAAATAAGTGCCCCGCGCAAACAAACCCCAGCCTTCGTATTTCAAATCCAGCTCGTGGGTTCCTTTTAAAACATTGGAGAATGGTTTGCCCTTTTGATAATTGCGGTTACCGTCATCTTCGTTTACGGAACGCTCACTACCACCATTGGTGATACCGATCAAACTTTTGATCGGCGCCTGAGCACGAATCGATAGCCCATACGAAAAGGTAGTGTCAAAGCTGCCCGACACACCCGTATCGTAGGTAAATTGAATAGCGTTAGCCGAACCCGCGAAACCCAGTGCAATGGCCGAAACTAAGGCGGAAGCAACAGCGGCAGCCGATGCTTTCACGACCGGCAGAAAAGCACGATGGCTTGGACTGATGTGACTCATTGGGTGTTCTCCTCGAAAGTTATTTATTTGAACTGCTCATTTTTTATAACGTAAATGCAAACTTCATCGATGCTGATTGCGCAAACCGGTATCGATTCATTTGAACTCTGCAACTCCAAAACACCGGAGTTCGCCCCATGCACAAATCGCATCCACGTCTCTACTAAGAACTCTACAGGAAAACTATGGCGACGTAATCGATTTTCCTGTGCTGCATTGCAGCAATACAACACTTTAAAATAACCTCGAAGTCAGTTACTTAGCGCGATGTTCTTCGACGCTGGTTTGAAGCCCAATTACATCGATTCAAACAACCCCGCTGCACCCATTCCAGTGCCGATACACATCGTGACCATGCCCCATTTTTGCTTGGTGCGGCGCATGCCGTGGATCAAGGTAGCGGCGCGAATGGCGCCGGTTGCGCCGAGCGGATGACCGAGCGCGATCGCGCCACCGAGCGGATTAATTTTGGTTGCATCCAAGCCCAAATCTTTAATCACAGCCAGTGATTGCGCGGCAAAAGCTTCGTTCAGCTCAATCCAGTCCAAGTCCTGATGATTGATACCCGCCTGCTTCAACACTTTTGGAATGGCTTTAATCGGGCCGATGCCCATAATTTCAGCGGGCACACCCGCAACGGCGAACGATACAAATCTCGCCAGCGGCTGGACGTTGTATTTTTTTAGCGCCTTCTCAGACATCAAAATCAAGGCGCCCGCACCGTCCGACATTTGCGATGAGTTACCCGCCGTCACGCTGCCGCGGGCGGCGAACACCGGACGTAATTTCGCCAGTGACTCCACCGTCGAATCAGGGCGCGGGCCTTCGTCGGTATCGGCTATTTTTTTGCGATGCTTGACCTGACCACTGGCAAGATCGGGCGACGCGGTGTCAATTTCATACGGCACAATTTCGGCTTTGAAATACCCTGCCGCAATCGCCGCCGCTGCCTTCGCATGTGAGGCTGCCGCAAACGCATCCTGCTCTTCGCGCGACACCTTCCACTGCTGCGCGACCTTCTCAGCGGTAATCCCCATGCCATAGGCGATCGCCACATGTTCGTTGTTGGCAAAAACGCTGGCACCCAAGGCTACTTTATTTCCCATCATCGGCACCATGGACATTGACTCCGTGCCCGCTGCAATCATCACGTCGTCATCGCCCGACCGGATTCGGTCTGCGGCCATGCTGATCGCTTGTACGCCGGATGAGCAGAAGCGATTGATGGTCACGCCCGGGACGGAATCGGGCAGACCTGCGAGCAGCACGCCGATGCGCGCCACGTTCATGCCCTGCTCGCCTTCTGGCATCGCACAGCCGACCACAACGTCCCCAATATCATGCGGATCAAGGCCCGGCACCTGTGCAATCGCACCGCGCAAAACATGCGCGAGCATGTCATCGGGGCGAACGCTTTTGAACATGCCGCGTGGCGCTTTGCCGACCGGGGTACGCACGGCGGCAACAATATAAACATCTTGAAGTTGTGTCATTTTTTTCTCCAGTGAATTTAAGTGTGCGTTGAAATCCGGCGCGGCATTAATTGCGCAGCGGCTTTCCATTCTTCAGCATGAACGCAATGCGGTCTTGCGTTCTGGGCATCTTGGCCAATTCGCAGAAGTGATGGCGCTCTAAATCCAGCATCCATTTTTCATCCACCATCGAACCCGGAGTGACTTCGCCACCGCACAAACAGGCCGCAATGCGGCTGCCGATTTCATAGTCATGCTCCGAGATAAACCCGCCCTCTTTCATGTTCACCAAAATCATTTTCAAGGTCGCAATGCCAGTGTCGCCCGCCACTGGGAATTGCGTTGGTGGCAATGGCGGTCGGTAAACCGAGGCCGCCATCGCACGCGCGTTTTCCAGTGCAACCAACAACAACTCATTGCTGTTCAAAATAATCACATCGCGCCAGCGCAGATAGCCCATTTCTTTGGCGCCCAACGCCGACTTCGATACTTCACCCATCGCCACCTGTTTAAACATCTTGGTGATTTCGGGCAACAAGTCTCCACCCCGCGCGCCCAGCGCGGCGCGCAGCGCGATCTCTTTCAAACCGCCACCGGCCGGCAGCAAGCCCACGCCGGCTTCCACCAAGCCCACGTAGCTTTCAAGCGAGGCAATCACACGGTCCGAATGCATGACGAATTCACAGCCGCCGCCCAATGCCAATCCGTCTACGGCGGAAACCACCGGTATCAGGCTGTACTTGATGCGTTGCGAGGTTTGCTGGAATACATTAACCATCGCTTCAAATTCATCGAATCGACCTTGCTGCAACGACTCCAGCGCCTTCACCAAATTCGCACCGGCCGCGTATGGCGGCTCGGTTTGCCAAATCACTAGGCCTTGGTAATTTGCCTCGGCTTCATCAATCGCTTTATTCAAACCCTCCAGCACGTCACTGCCAATCGAATGCATCTTTGATTTGAAAGAAACGACGGCAATATCGTCATAACCCGCCACGGTCCACATGCGCACCGCGTCGGTTTCGAAAATAGTCGTGCCCTGATCGGATTTTTCACCGAGCATGAGCTCCGGGAAAAATTGGCGTTTGTACACAGGCAAGGTGGAACGCGGCACCATTTTTCCAGTTGCCGCTGAATACGAACCCTCCTGCGAATGCACTCCAGCGCGGCCATCCATTACCCAGGCAGGCAGCGGCACCTTGGCCATCGTTTTACCGGCAGCAATATCTTCTGAGATCCATTTCGCTATCTGCGTCCAACCGGCTGCCTGCCACAATTCGAAGGGGCCCATTTTCCAGCCGAAGCCCCAGCGAATTGCGAAATCAATATCGCGTGCGCTGTGCGCAATGTCGCTTAGTTGAAACGCACAGTAGTGGAATAAATCGCGGAAGATAGACCACAAAAATTGCGCCTGTGGATGCGCGCTGGCGCGAAGTGCGGCGAATCGTTCTGCCGCATTTTTTACTTTCAAAATCGCCGCGACTTCATCGGCCATCTTGCCGTCCGAAATTTTGTAATCTTGCGCCGCCAAATCAAGGACCATGATGTCCTTGCCTTTTTTGGTGAACACCCCCGCCTTGGTCTTTTGGCCAAGTGCGCCTTTGGCAATCAGCGCTGACAACCACGCCGGGCTTTGGTAGAACTTGTGCCAAGGATCGTTCGGCAAGGTGTCCGATAGGGTTTTAATCGTCAGCGACATGGTGTCCAGGCCAACCACATCCGCAGTGCGGAATGTGGCACTTTTGGCGCGACCAATCGCGGGGCCGGTCAAGGCATCCGCCACATCGAACGGCAGCTTGAATTCGCCAGTGTGATACATCGTCGAGGTCATCGAAAACACGCCGATACGATTGGCCACAAAGTTGGGCGTGTCTTTGGCGCGAACCACGCCTTTGCCCACCGTGGAGACGAGAAAGGTTTCAAGCTGATCGATGATTTCTGGCTCAGTCTGGGCCGTTGGAATCAACTCAACTAATTTCATATAGCGCGGCGGATTAAAAAAGTGAATCCCGCAGAAGCGATGGCGGAGCGCTTCAGGAAACACTTTTGAAAGCTCGGTAATGCTCAGGCCGGAAGTGTTCGAGGCGAAAATCGACTTCGCGCCAAGGAACGGAGCTACTTTTTCGTACAGCGATTTTTTCCAGTCCATCTTTTCCGAAATCGCTTCGATCACCAGATCGCAATCACGCAGCCATTCGAGGTTGTCGTCATAGTTGGCCGGCGTGATCAGCGACGCGCGCGATTTGGAGGCCAGCGGATCTGGCGACAACTTGGTGAGCCCGTCCAATGCCTTCAAAACGATGCCGTTTTTCGGCCCTTCCTTGGCAGCGAGATCAAACAAAATCGCTTTCACGTTGGCGTTGGTGAGATGCGCGGCAATCTGCGCGCCCATCACGCCTGCGCCGAGCACGGCAACTTTTCTAATGTGGAAATTTTTCATTCTTCACTCCTGGTTGGCGGAACTCTAAAACTTTTTTAGTTACTAATCTCCAGCATCGGGGCGGCTTGACAAGTATTTTTTCTCGCTGACGCCCTTCTATGCTGGTGTTTGTAATTTGTTACTCTGCAAACAGCGCCCTTGGCCGATGGTTTTCATCAATCGCTACATAGGTCAGCACGGCTTCCGTCACTTTCACGATTTCGGAACCGAAGCGATGTCGTTGCGCATAAACCTCAACCTCGACCGTCAGTGAAGTGCGACCGGTTTTGATAACTTTGGCGTAAAAGCTGACGAGGTCGCCGACGAATACCGGCTCCTTGAATAAAAATGAATTCACCGCGACGGTTACGACACTGCCCATTGCGCGCTGATGCGCCGGCACGCTCCCGGCCAAATCCACCTGCGCCATTACCCAGCCGCCAAAAATAGTGCCATTGGCATTGGTATCAGCCGGCATCGGAATAATGCGGATGGTCGGTTGACGATCCGCCGGCAATGTCACCGGCACTGCGCCTTTTAGTGCAATATTGTCAGCGTGGCTCACAAGCAATGACCCTTGTACATTTCTTCAATCGCAGGCGCATATTTCGCAAAAATCGCCACGCGCTTCAGTTTTAAGGTCGGCGTCATCAAACCGTTATCAATGGTCCATTTCTCCGGCGCAATACTGACCTTTCGGACTTGCGCATAGCCGGGAAAATCCTTGATGCGCTTGGTAATCCGCTGCACTAAAAATTTTTCCGCTTTGTCGCGACCGGCCCCGTTTAAATTAGGATCCAGCTTGTTTTCAACCGCGACTTTTCCCCATTCGTCATCGTTCAACACCGCGATGGCTGACAAATACGGCTTGGCTTCACCGAACACCAGAATCTGCTCGAATAGCGGATCGAGTTGAATCGCCAACTCCATATCGACGGGCGGCACTTTTTCGCCGTTGCCCATCACGATGATTTCTTTCAAACGGCCGGTGATGCGCACGTAACCCTGCTCATCAATCCGGACTTGGTCGCCCGTATTGAGCCAGCCATCCTCGGACAGTACGGCGCGGGTGGCCTCGGGGTTATTCCAATAACCCATCATGATGCTGGGCCCGCGCGCGAACAAACCGCCATTTTCAGCCACCCGAAGCTGCACGCCGGGAACCGCCCCACCGATGGTGGTGGGATCGTTCTTGTCGAGCAGATTAACGGTCAGCAGCGGGCTCGCCTCAGACAGCCCATAACCCTGACATATTGGCAAACCCAAACCCACAAACACTTTGGCTACTGAAGGAGACAGCGCTGCGCCGCCCGATATCGCAAACTTCAGCTTGCCACCGAGGCGCGCGAGCAATTTATCAGCAACCAACTTCTTCAATACGGGCCACAGCAAAAACTGCGGTTGCCACGGACCACGTCCCTGCTCGTACTCAAATTTCTCCCAGCCGGTCTTCACCGCGAAATCGAACATTTTCCGTTTAACCGGCGAGGCTTTTTTCAGTTGATCGTTAATCGCTGAGAGAAAGCGTTCGTAAATGCGCGGTACTGAAAAGATGATCGTGGGCTGAATGGTTCGGAAGTCTTCCCCAAGCTGGGGGATCGAGCGCGAGAACGCCATCGATGCGCCTGAAATAACGTTCAAATAGTAATCGCAGGTGCGCTCAAACATGTGCGACAGCGGCAGGAATGACAAAAAAACATCCTCGGCATAAATATCGTAGAGACATAAACCCGACTGCGCATTAGCGAGAATATTTCGATGTGACAACATCACACCTTTGGGTTTTCCGGTGGTGCCGCTGGTGTATACAATCGTGGCCAGATCCGACCCAATCGCAGGGGAACGCTCAAAACTATATGGGACTGTCGGCAGCCACTCGCTTAACGTTCTTAAACGCGGCTCATCGGCATCAACAACGGGTTTCACGCTCAGAATCAGTTTCAACGGGCCCAACTGATCGCGCACGGTTTTCAATCTTTTCCAGTGCTCTTCGCCGTCGATCACAATGACTTTCACATCGGCGTCGTTGATGATGAAGGCAACGTTGTCGGGACGGTCGTCAACAAACAGCGGCACCGGCACCATGCCGTGGGCGAATGCTGCCTGATCGGCGAGCACCCAATTGCTGCTGTTTTTTTGCATGATGGCGAGTCGTTCGCCGGGCTGGAAACCATCGCGGCGCAGGCCTTCGCGCATCAGCGCAACCCGGTCACCGATTTCGCGCCAGGTCGTGCCTACCCATTCTTTGGTGCTGCTATGAAATTCACGATACGCCGGCGCGTTGGGCGACGTGCGGCAGCGCAGGGCAAATACATCCGCAATCGTCGAAGCGTCGTCAAACAAAATGTAGCGCGTGCCACGACGATTCACCAACTTTATCGCTGCGGGCGGGGCGGTCAAGCTTGTTGCAGCGCCTGTCGCCGAAACTACCGGCAACCCGGCGACTGCCGCTACCACTTCAGTTGCCACATTATCTTCCACAGCATTTGCCAATTCAGTTCTCCAGCCGAGTGGGAATTGCGCCGAGGCTGATAAAAAGCCATCCGGCGCAAACGACGGTTTTTCGCCCCGCAACGTCAGAAATCCACGTTGCTTGCGATTTACCATTTTGAACCCCGAATTATACGGCGTTGACATGCTTAACTTCTATCCTGAGATCGGTACGGCAGGGTGTAGAAACAAGCTGCAACCATAGCAGCACATGAACATGATCGAAACACCTTCGGAGCACGTAGGGTATAAAGAGCGGCGAATCGCGAAAAAGCTCAAAACGCCGTCCAGCCTGCGTCCGCGATAAAACGCTGACCATGCTGTTGTTCAAGCGACTTCATTTCAGCCAGCAGCTTTTCCTTTCCAGCGGCGCGCAGGTAATTCAGTGGTCCACCGCGATGCGGCGCAAAACCGGTGCCGAAAATAATTCCAGCGTCACATAAATCAGCATCCGCAACAATACCTTCACGGACGCACGCGACCGCCTCATTGACCGCTGGTAGCGTCATGCGCATCCACAGCGGCGCCAAATCAACCGTGCCGCTGCCATTCGCTTTTTGCGGCTTGCCATTCACCCATCTATAAAAACCCTCACCCGATTTTTTGCCGAGCTTTTTCGCTTCAACCAGCTCTTGAATTTTCATGGGCTGCGGATTACCTGGTTTATGCAGTTCGCGGCCCACCGCCAGCCCGACATCCAGCCCGACCACGTCAGCCAATTCGATCGGCCCCATCGGCATGCCGAATTCTTTCGCCGCGGCATCGATGGTTTCTGCGGGAATGCCCTCGGCCAGCATCAACTGCGCCTCGGTCATGTAGGGCGTCAAAATGCGGTTCACCAAAAAACCCGGCGCGGATTTCACCGGCAGCGGCAGCTTGTCAATTTTTTTCACGAATGCTTGGGAACGCTGCATGGTTTCTGCCGAAGTACTCGGTCCTTCGACGATCTCAACCAACATCATCTGCGCAACCGGATTGAAGAAATGGATGCCGACCAGCCGTTCGGGCCGCACTAGCCCAACGGATAATTCTTGAAGCGGGATCGATGATGTATTGGTGGCAAGAATAGCGCCAGTCTTCATGCGCGGCTCGATCGTCGCATAAAGTTTTTTCTTGATTTCTGCGTCCTCAATAATCGCCTCAATCACCAGATCGCAATGCGCGATGCCATCGCCTTTCACGTCGGGAATAAGGCGATCCATCGCGGCCTGCACCAGATGCGGTAATTTCAAACGTTTCTTGTAGGCCTCGGCGGCGCGTTTAATCGCGGGCGCAATCCGCGCATGATCCAAATCTTGCAGCGTTACTTTCAGCCCGCGTAATGCACACCATGCGGCAATATCGCCGCCCATCACACCGGCACCGATGACATGAACGTGGCTGATATCGGACTTACCTGCTCCGATTGCCTTTAACCGATCCTGCAGTTTAAAAATGCGGATGAGGTTGGGCGCTGTGGGATGGCTGAACAGGCTTTGAATTGAGATCGGGTCACCGACCGGCACCGCGCGCGGATCGCCGCCGAATTTTTCCCATAAATCGATAATCGCATAGGGCGCCGGATAGTGGTCTTTGCGCGCACGCTGCGCGACTTTCTCACGCGACTTATTTGCCACCCACCCGCGAATGATCGGCCAGTTGGTGATCGCATCCTTGAATGCAGGCTGATGCGGCGCACGCGGTTTCGCCAGAAAAACTTTTGCCGCATTTACAAAATGCCGACGCGGCGTGACATCGTCCACCAACCCCATCCGCTTGGCTTTTTTTCCATCAACGCTACGGCCCGTCAACATCAGATCCAGCGCCTGCGCCGCGCCGATCAACGCAGGCATCCGCTTGGCACCACCCCAACCCGGCACAATACCCAGCATCACTTCCGGCAGCGCCATCTTCGATTTCGCGCCGTCATCCATGATGCGATAGCGGCAGGCAAGTGCTAACTCGGTGCCACCCCCCATGCAAAAACCATGAATCATCGCGAGCGTCGGAAACGGCAGCGCCGCAATCTTGTCAAATACTTCATTGCCCAGACTGGTAAACGCCATCGCTTCATCAGCGCTCTTGATCCGCGTGAATTCATCAATGTCCGCGCCTGCAGCAAAACCGTTTTCCTTGGCGGATAGAATCGCCAGCGCCTTTAGCGGATTATTTTTAAGCTCAGCGCAGACATCGGCTAGCTCGTGCAACGCTTCGCTCGAAAACGTATTCGTGTTTTCACTTCCATCGGCATACGATTTATCAAAATATAAGAACGCCGGGCCGTTATGGTCAGAGGCGTCGGGCGAACGTTCAAGTCGCCAGTGTTTCCATACCTGCATTATTATTTTCCTTATGAGTGCTGTCTTGGGCGCAAGAGTCCGAGTGAACGTACTCACGAGAGTCCGCGCCAAAGTGGTCGTGGCGATGCGACAAGTAGGCGTCTTCAATCGCCGCGAGTGTCGCCGTCAGCGGACCAAGTGCCGCGATGGTAATGAGTTTATTTTTTAAAACACCAGCACTGGCGAGGTTCTCAGGCCATTTATGCTCCAGCACCCCCGCCAATACTGGGGTGTGATTTTGCGTTTTAGTCTGCGCTCGGTTAAGCCAAACAGGCGCTATTCCCGCACGGGAAGCCCCCTGAACATCATTGATAAAACTATCGCCAATCATGACCGCATCGTGAGCGGCGGCGCCTAGCCGTTCGAGCGCAATCGCGAAGATTCGCGCGTCGGGCTTGGTCACGCCGGCATCTTCTGAAATGACAATCACTTCAAAGAAATGCGCGATGTCGAGCGCGCGTAATTTCTCAATTTGCTCGGCGACAGAATTATTGGTGATGATGCCCATGCGGGATTTACCTTGCAGCGCTTCTAACAATTCGCGTGCACCGGGCACGAGAGCGCGATTGCCCTGGTGCTCACGACGATATGCAGCGGAAATAGCCAGCGCAGCCGCGCCATCGATTGATTTTTCAAACGTGGCAAAGAGCTCGGTCATGCGCGCGGCGCGGGCCTGATCAAGCGTGAACTCGCCTCGTAAAAATCGCGCATGGTAGCGCTCAAGAACACGCGCATGCTCGGCAGCAAACTCGTCAAAATCCAGATCAGCTGCATGCGACGCATGAACTACCTCCAGCGCAATCCGCGACGCGCGGGCGTGGTCAAACAGCGTGTCGTCTAGGTCAAATAGCGTGAAAGGCGGCAAGGTGTGCATATTTTGAGATTGAGAGGAATGCGGACGACTCGTTTTTACAGTGGCTTACGTCACTCGCTATTTTTAAGGCGCGACTCGCTCCAGCAACATCGCGCCGCCCTGTCCGCCGCCGATGCAAAGGCTCGCCACAGCGCGTTTGCCGCCGCTACGCGCCAGCACTTTCAAGGCATGCAACACGACCCTCGCAC
Source organism: Burkholderiales bacterium (assembly GCA_038236905.1). Lineage (GTDB taxonomy): Bacteria > Pseudomonadota > Gammaproteobacteria > Burkholderiales > Usitatibacteraceae > UKL13-2. The sequence goes on along the minus strand of JBBRZG010000027.1, from coordinate 14,920 downwards.
CAGATGCGCCAATCGGATGACCAATCGCGATCGCGCCGCCATCAACATTGAATTTGCTGCGATCAAATTTTCCGAATTTGGCGAACGCTGAAGCATCAAGGCCCAACTTTTCCCGGCAATAAGCTTCCGACTCCCACGCCGCTAAACAGCCCAGAGCTTGCGCCGCAAAGGCTTCATTAATTTCGAGCGCGTCCAAATCATTTAAGCCCATGCCATTGCGCAGCAACATTGGCGTAATCGCATGCACCGGGCCCAAACCCATCTCAGCCGGATCGAGCGCACTCCACTGGGAATCAATAATGGCACCGAGCGGTTTTAAATTGTGTTTAGCAACCGCATCTGCGGACGCCAATATCAACATCGCCGCACCATCCGTGACCTGCGATGAATTTCCAGCTGTTACCGCACCATAGTTCTTATCGAACACCGGCCGCAATTTAGCGAGCCGCTCAGGCGTCGAATCGGTACGGACACCGTCATCCTCGCTATAAACCTTGCCCTGTGAATCAATCAAAGGCTCGATCTCACCGTAGTGACCGGCAGCGCGTCCGGCCAACACTTTCAGATGGGATTCAGCGGCGAACTCGTCCATCATTTGTCGTGTAATGCCAAACCGTTTCGCGACGATTTCTGCCGTCTGCCCCATCGTCAATTTCACAATCGGGTCAGTCAACCCTTTCAAAATCGCAATGACCGGCGCCAGATAAGCCAAGCGGAATTGCACCGCCACACCGGCGCGTTGACCGAACGATTTTGCGGCATACCAATCTGCCAGCCAGTTCACCATTTTCGGACCGTATAGCAACGGCGCATGGCTCATCGCATCACAGCCGCCCGCAAGCACCAGATGCGATTTGCCAGCCAAGATATTTACGTAAGCCGAATCCAGCGCCTGCATACCCGAAGCGCAATTGCGCATCACCGTCCAGGCCGGCACTTTATCGCCGCAGCCTAGGCGCAATGACACGACCCGGCCGATGTTGGCCTCGTCCGCGCTGGGCATCGCGGCGCCGACGATGACTTCATCAAATTCAGTCGGCGAAAACGATTGGCGGGCAAGCAGCGGGCGACCACAGCCGACCGCCAAATCGCCGCTGGAAAACGGACCCACCCTGCCTTTGGCTTTTAAAAATGGCGTGCGCGCACCATCTACAACGTAAACTTTTTTCATTTTGGTTCACCGTGTATGTTTTATTCAGCCGCCATCGCGTGCGCTTGCGGTCCGCGCCAATCCTCGGCTTGCTGCACGGCCAACCCAAAGTTTTTATCAAAGTCATCCACCCGCACCACTTCCTTGGTCATGACCCGAGCACGTTTCCACAACGCCCACTCGGTGTCGGTGATGACGGAGAGCTTCATTGCCTCTTCAAACATCGGCTCTACGTTGCGCGTCGACAAACGACCGGCACGCTGTGCGGCACGAACTTTAGCCTCCACCGGCTCTGCCGCAATAACGGCATTCATAGCGGCATTCAAATGGCCAAAAATATCGCTCTCATCAGCCGGGAGGTACATACCGGAGATCAGCCGGTCACGCGCCGCAGACGGGTTGATCAAAATCTTGGCGACATCGTGGCCCATTGCATCGGACGGTTGAATTAACGTCATGCCCTTTGGGAAAACAAGGCGTCGCAAAATCCATGCAACCGGACGATTCGGGAAATTGCCGATAATGCCGTCCATCGCCACCTGCATCTTGAATGAACAATCGTAGAGCGCCCATTTCAGCAGCGGCAGTTCATCTTTTTGCTGGCCGCGCTCATCATAAAATTTCAATGCGCAAGATGCCAAATAAAGGTTCGACAATACGTCGCCTAGACGAGCCGACAGTTTTTCTTTGCGCTTCAACGATCCACCAATAATAAACATCGAGGTATCGGCCAGCAGCGCAAATGCGGACGAGAAACGCGTCATTTGCTGGTAATAACGCTTGGTTTCGTTATCCGCGGGCGCGGGCAAACCGAGGCCGCCGGTAATGCCCATCCACAGCGATCGCGCCGCGTTAGACATCGTGAATTTGATGTGGCCCCAAAATGCGGTATCAAATTTATTCACATCATCTTCGCGCGCCGCCTTCATTTCGGACAACACCCACGGGTGGCAGCGGATCGCACCCTGACCAAAAATAATCAGCGAGCGCGTCAAAATATTGGCACCCTCAACAGTAATCGCAATCGGAATTTGTTGATATGCGCGGCCTAAATAATTATTCGGCCCCATACAAATTCCCTTGCCGCCGTGGATATCCATGGCATCGTTAATCATCGTCCGCATGCGCTCGGTGGCATGGAATTTTGAAATCGCCGACAACACGGATGGCTTCTCACCAAGGTCGAGCGCGCCTGCCGTGATGGTACGCATCGCGTCGACCAGATACGTGTTGGCACCAATGCGTGCCAGCGGCTCTTCAATACCTTCAAATTTACCAATCGGCATTTTGAATTGTTGACGGACACGCGAATAAGCACCTGATGAAAAACTCGCCACTTTGCCAGCCGCAATCGACTGCGCTGGCAATGAGATAGAACGGCCGGCAGCCAAACATTCCATCAGCATCCGCCAGCCTTCACCCAACATCGGCTGGCCGCCAATGACCCAATCCATCGGGATGAAAACGTCATTACCGGAGTTCGGGCCGTTCATGAAGGCGGCATTTAGCGTGGCGTGGCGGCGGCCAATATTCACGCCACGGGTTTTGGTCGGAATCAGTGCACAGGAAATCCCCAAGTCAACCTTCTCGCCAAGTAATTTATCCGGATCAAAACACTTGAACGCCAAGCCCAGAATAGTCGCCACCGGACCCAACGTGATGTAACGTTTTTCCCATGTGACGCGCAGCCCCAAACTCTCCTTCCCTTCCCACATTTGCTTGCAGACGATCCCGGTGTCGGGCATAGAGGCGGCGTCCGAACCTGCTTCAGGCGCAGTCAACGCAAAGCAGGGAATTTCCAGGCCTTTTGCGAGACGCGGCAGGTAATAATCTTTCTGTTCTTTGGTGCCGTAGTGCATCAGCAATTCGCCCGGCCCCAAGGAATTCGGTACCATCACCGACACCGCCGCAGTCGCGGATCGGGTCGAAATTTTCATTACGGTCTGGCTGTGGCCATACGCCGAGAAACCGAGGCCGCCGTACTCCTTGGGGATAATCATCCCGAGGAATCCTTTGTCTTTAATAAATTGCCATACTTTCGGCTCAAGATCGTGCAGCTCATGGGTGGTTTTCCACTCGTCGATCATGCTGCAAAGCTCGTTGGTGGGGCCGTCAATAAACGCCTGTTCTTCAGCGGTTAATTTGGCCTTCGGCACGTTCAACCATTTGTTCCAATCCGGCTTGCCGGAAAATAAATCGCCGTCCCACCAGACGGTGCCCGCCTCCAACGCCTCCTGCTCGGTTTGCGACATTTGCGGCAATACTTTTTTGTACATCGCAAAGATCGGCACCGTGAGCAAACCCATGCGGATCGATTTCGCATTGGCCACCACTGCGGCTGCTAAAAATACGAACCACAGAATACCTGCGAGAGCGCCATCCAGCGTTCCGGTAACGGTTAATACCAGCAATGCAGCACCGACAACGCCGGACCACATCGCCGCACTTGAAGCGTGGTACGCCAACGCCCAAATAATCGCGATTGCAAGCACGACGCAAAATAATATCGTCAACATGATGACATCTCCTCGTTCAGATAAAACACAAAATCACAAATTCAAGCTTCTTGAAACCACTGATGCGCGTCACTGGCATTCGCCATCGGCGCGCGCAGTCCCGCAGCCAGAAACGGGGCCAAACGTTTTAGTAATAATTCGTCGTTATTCACTTCGGTCGGGTGAAATTGCGCAATCACTTTGAGTGCGTCCGTGCCAGCCAACGTATAAGACAACGCGCCCATCACAAAATGCAGCCGCCACGATACTTCTTCGCGCGGGAGATGCGGCAATGCCCGCGCAAACGCAGCCCGGTAGCGTGCGATCATTTCTGCATATTGATGTGACAAAAATTCGCGGATGAATGGCGCGGGATCCGCATAAGCCCGGCCTAACAAGCGGAGGAAATTCTTGCCGCCTTGGCTCTGATCACGTGCCAGTTTCAAGGCGGGAATAAACATAGCCGAAATAATGACCTCACACGTGAGCGCCTTATTTCCGGCGGCCGTTTCATACGAGGTGAGGAGCTGCATGCGATCCTGATTCATCGGATCAAGCCGCCGCGTCAATACCGCCTGAAATAATTCTTCCTTCGATCCGAAATGATAATTTGCCGCCGCCAGATTAACGGCTGCAGCGGTAGTAATCAGGCGTAGCGAGGTCGCTTCAAAACCATGCTCCATAAATAATTCTTCAGCCGCATCGAGAATGCGCGATTTGGTATCGATTTCGACAATGACGTCAGCGGAACGAACAGATTTCTGTATTGCAGCAATGGCCATATATTGATGATTAACAACGAGTTAAATAAGAAGCGAAAGTGATTTAGGCGCTATTTCAAACGCTTGTTTGAAACTAGCGTATTACTCGACGCTAGAGGTGTCAATGACTTTTAATGCTGCGGCGCAGCATAATTAGCAAACTCTTTTATTGACGAGCATCTTGAAGCATTTATGGCTTGTAAAGCCCGTCGATATTAGAGCCTGTGTATTTATTTTCGATCCGCTTGGTGCACGGGATTTGATTTTCGCTTGCCAACAATTTCGACGCCCAACGCAGCAATCGCAAATCCAAATATTGCGCCACGCGCCCGCGAGTGCTATTTTGCGGCACCATCATTTTAAGAGCGATCTCATGAAGACCATTCCACAAGTTCTAACTTTAGCGCTGGCTGTCGCATCAACTTTAAGTTTTGCTGAAACGAATAATCTCGACACATCTTCATCCGCCGCCCATAACCTCGCCGATAAGCCCGGCGTTGACGCGATCTACTTCGATACCAAAGCCGCGCCCTGCGACGATTTTTATCGCTACGCGACCGGTCATTGGCAGGATGCAAGCGCGATCCCAAAAGACAAAGCACGCTGGGGCGCGTTTGACCAGATCGGCGAGCGCAATCGCGAGGTGATGAAAACAATTTTGATTGCGGCCATGAAACCAGATGCCGCAGCGGCCGGCTCCATTAAACGAAAAGTCGGCGACTTTTATGCGAGCGGGCTCGCCGCCGAAAAAATGGACGCGCAGAAGAGTCTGAATACCGCACTCGATATCGCCAAAGAACCGGTCTACACAAAATCTCTGGCCGGCGCTTTTGCACTGCTGCATAAACAGGGCACACAGGTCGGCTTTAATTTCGCGATTCGCCAGGATCAGAAAAACTCGTCGCGCTATATTGCACAGTTATTTCAGGGTGGACTCGGTTTACCGGAGCGCGAATATTATTTTTCGACCGATGCGCAAAGCCAAAAACAACGCGATGCCTATGTCGCACACGTCACAAAAATGCTCACGCTTTCAGGCATGAGCGCGGACGACGCGGCTGGCAGTGCATCCCGGATCATGGCGTTGGAAACGTCGCTAGCTGAAGCGGCGATGACGCGTGTTGACGCGCGCGACCCTGATAAAACTTATAACCTGATGACGCTCGACAAATTGAAAGAAGTTGCGCCTAATTTTGATTGGAGCGCGTTCTTTGCGGCGCTGAATATCGAATCGGTCGGCGACATCAATGTTGGGCAGCCGAAGTTTTTTGGAACACTTTCAAAACTCGCCAGCGATACGCCGCCCGCGACGTGGCGCGCCTATAGCTTGTGGCACACGCTGCGCACGATGAGTCCAAATATGGGTGGCGAATTCGAGAAGGAAAATTTTGCGTTTTACGGCAAAGTGCTAACCGGCGTTGAACAAATGACGCCGCGCTCGGACCGTGTGATTGCCACCATTGATCGCACCATGGGCGAGGCAATCGGGCAACTCTATGTTGAAAAAGCGTTTAGCCCAGCGGCCAAGGCCAAGGCGCTGGACCTGGTCAAAAACGTGCGCGCGGCAATGCGTGACCGGATTGAGGCGCTCGACTGGATGAGTGCCGAAACCAAGAAGGAAGCGATCATCAAACTCGATGCCATTTCGGTCAAGATTGGCTATCCCGATAAGTGGAAAGACTATTCTGCGGTTGAAATTAAGGCCGACGATTATCTGGGCAACGTGATCCGCGCCACTCGCGTGGAATTTCAACGCCAGCTGGATCGACTCGGCAAACCGATTGATCGAAACGCGTGGGCGATGTCGCCGCCTACCGTCAACGCCTATTACAACTCCAGCATCAACGAGATTGTATTTCCGGCGGGTATCCTGCAATCGCCATTCTTCAACGAAAAAGCCGATGACGCTTCCAACTACGGCGGCATCGGTATGGTGATCGGGCATGAACTTACGCATGGATTCGACGATCGTGGCCGCAAATTTGACGCAATCGGCAACCGTCGGGATTGGTGGACCGCCGAAGATGCCACCCGCTACACCGTCAAGGCTGATGCCATCGCCAAACAATATGAAGCCTACCAGCCGCTTCCCGGCGTCAGTATTAACGGTCGCGCCACCCTAGGCGAAAACATTGCCGATTTTGGCGGCCTGCGCGTCGCCTATCTGGGCCTGCAAAAAGCGATTGCCAGCAACCCAACCAACGGCAAAAAAATCGACGGCATCGGCGCCGAGCAACGCTTCTTCATCAACTATGCGCAATCATGGCGGCAAAACGTGCGAGAGGCCGAGCTCCGTCGCCGCTTGTTAACCGACTCGCACTCCCCTGCGCAGTACCGTGTGCTCGGCCCGCTGGGCAATTTGCCGGAGTTTCAGGAAGCATTCGGGTGCAAGGCGGGTGATCGGATGGTGAGAGCGGCGGGTGATCAGGTGAGTGTTTGGTAGCGGCCGAAACCTAATCAAGGCTTTTCCACAGCGCGGGCGCGAGCCGATGGCGCGAAAATGCTGGCGACTGCTGCGCTGCCCAGGCCGGCGCGGGTTGAGTATTTGATGATCGGAAAGAGCATCGCGGGCTGCATTTGATGCTCTGGCCTACACAAACCCTAGTATCAGCGGGAATCTTGGCAATATTTGCCACCAAGATGCCCGCCGATATTAGAGGTCTCGACGTTGTACCCTATTGCAATCGGGCTCAGCGCTCCGCCAGACTGCTCACACCGCCAAACGCGGTAGCCGCTCGTTTCGCGTGTTCTGCCAAGTCTTTGATCGCGAATTCAATCCCGGCACGAATGCCCTCAGTGGCAATTTTATCGGCGGCTTCAATCACTTTATCGCCTTCGCGGTAGTCGTTTTCGCGCAGTGCAACCGCCAGCGACGACATCGCCCCGCCCAGCGCGGTCATGAGCAAGCGGTCCATCGCGAAGGTTTCCCAGATATCCGGCGTTTCCTTGGCATTGATGCGGGAGACGCGCTCGATAGCCTTGGATAAGAACGGCGAGAGCAGCTCAATCAACCAGATATTGACTTGGCACTGCGGCGCAATCCGGGCAAGCGCATCGCGTGCCTCAATGCCAATGGGATAAAACAATTCAGGGCGAAGATCGCGAATGGTGAACGTACGCTCAATCATGTGCGTGGTGAATAGACCAATGACTTGGCCGGTGAGGCGCATGCGGTTTTGTCGCTCCTTTGGTGCCAGCCAGACTGCCACGTTGCGGAAATACGCCAGTATGTCTTTGTAGGCCACGCTATGCGGGGTGGCATCGAGGCCTGTCAGGTTCACGTTAAACCAATGGTGCCAGGTCGAATCCACCAACACGCGTCCTACATTGGCGGCAGGCAAATGGCCGTCATACGCGCCCAGCAAACCGAATTCACGCGGGTCCACCACGGTAAAGCCGCCTTTGGTCCGGCCCACCACGTTGCGGCCGCGGGCGATCACCTCGGGTGAAACGCCGCCAGGATATTCGGTCGCATTCAACATCGCAGGGACGATGCAATCGCCTTCATGGGCGTGATCGGGAAACACGGTGATCGCACCGCGCGGGCCGCATAACACGGGGTGTGGATAACGAAACCGGCGATGCGGTCGCCACCAGTTATGACCGAAGCGATAATTGGGATAAATCGGCTGCGGCAGGCCATCACTTTGGCCGCCCGTGCCCGGGTCGAAATTGCCAGGAGGAATCAATTGCACCGTATCATTTCGGGTCAGATTTGCGTTATCGGGTGCGATTGGCTCGGTAGGCGTGGGTAATGGCCCGGTAAACCACCATTTGCGCATGCTTTTAACGCGCGGCACATTGCCGCAAAGACCAAGGCCTAGGTCTTCATGGTCGCCCATTGCAAGCACACCGCCACCGTCATTCATGAATTTGGTCAATGCAGCTAGCTCGCTAGCTAGAATGTAGGGTCGATTCGTACTTACGCCAAATAACCAGACCTCGTGAAAACCCGCCAGCGATGCATCGCTAAAACTGAATCCTGAAAATCCGCCTGCGGTTGAGGCCAATGGGATACGGGTTTGTAATGAAAAATCGAAGCGCGCATAGTCGGGATAGTCGGCAGGCAGCGGCGTACCCGCCGGGGTGCCGACATTAAACGCGTCGCGCAGCATGACGCCGAGCCCGAAACCGGTCGCAGCATCAAACGAGGCACCGTCAGTCACCACCAAAATTCTGACCTGCGCCGGGCCGTACTTAATCGGCCATTTAATCTTCTCAAGATCGGGAATACGCTGGCGCGGCGGAAAATTGGGGAACGGACCGGGTTCGGGAAAAGGCAACGGAAACGGTGGGAACGGCTCGGGTTGCGAGAATGGAAATGGTCCATCGGGATTGGGAATATCAAAAATCATCGATTTCTCCTAGCATTGACAAACAAGATAAGCCGACAAAAATATGTCGGCCAACACACTGCCTGCAAACCCTCTGGAAAAGGTGCGTAGGACAGCTATCTATGGAAACGGGTAACGCAAAAAAAAAGCGCCATGCGGGCCCTCCCGCGAATGCGGTATCGGCAGGGTGATCGGACACGAAATACCCGGCGGTTTCGATGATCGTGTTTGAGGACTTGACGCGATGAGCAACCATCGTGATAAGAAAGACGAGTTGTAATCGCTCAACTCGGACGAAAGCAACGGCCTCAACGATGGTGCGGCAGATCTCACGAAGAACGGGCGCGATTAGGTAAACACCGCAACTTTTTGTATCAATTTGTAATAGAAATCATGCGGCTACATCTCTCCAAAACCCGTCGAACGCCATGTTTAACGAGCTAAAAATACACTTTGCAGGTTCTGAATCGACTTTGTATCGGGCTGTCTTAAATAAGCAACAAGTGTTGTCAAGACGGGAAATAGTTGTCGCATCGCTAAAAGTCCGGTGATAAGCTTCGACCACGTGTAGCAGCGTAATTTGACAGAGGTATGACAAAATAATGTAAACGCTTCGTTTGCTGTTTTCAGCCAGCCATCATCACTGATGCTCGAAGCACACTTTTTTCCGCTGCGCCGCGAGTTGGGTCATATTGGGACTATTTTGTCCGGTTTTTTGATGAGGCAATCAGAATGCAATTTAAGCAAAAACAGTTATCACGGCTCTTGTTTGGCGTCATTGGTGCCACCGCTACCGTCACGCTGGTCGCAGTACCGGCATTTGCGCAGGACGCCGTGCAACCCGCCAAATCGGCCCCCCAAAAGATTGACAAAATTGAGGTGACCGGCTCAAACATCAAGCGCGTTGACGCTGAAGGTCCGGCGCCGATTCAAATTATTACCAAGGAAGAAATTGAGCGCTCTGGCAAACAGACCGTTTCCGAAATCTTGCGCAGCCTGCCTTCCAACGGTAACGGCGGCCTTAATGATTTGTCTGGCGGAAACAGCTTCTCGGGTGCCGCCTCCACCGTGTCGTTACGCGGCCTTGGCTCAACTTCCACGCTGGTGTTGCTGAACGGTCGCCGTATCGCGCCGCTCGCCCCCGCTGATCCCAACGCCGGCCAAGCTTCCGTGGTCAATCTTGATTCACTGCCGGTTAACGTGATCGAGCGAATAGAAATTTTGAAAGATGGCGCCTCTGCTATCTATGGCTCTGAAGCCATTGCCGGCGTCGTCAACATTATTTTGCGCAAAGACTACAAAGGTGCTGAAGTAGGCGGAAGCTTTTCATCAACGGCTAATGGTAACTACAAAGTTAATCGTGCCAACGCGAGTATTGGTTTCGGTGATCTCGCTAAAGATCGCTACAACGCTTTCATTACCTACGAGCGTTTTGAACGCAAAAGCGTTGGCATCAATGACGTCAAAGATTACTTGATCGATGGTCGCCTGACAGCGTCTGCTTTACGAACAGGCCAACCTTACACCTCCAGCTATGCGGGTAACTACTATGAATCGGTGGTGGACACGAACGGCCTCGCAACCATCATTGGCACAATCGGCCCGGGTAAGTGCGTGCCCGGATCAATCATTGGACGGGGTGGCGTTTGTCGCTTCGACTTAACACCGCGTACCGAAATTGTGCCCAACAGCGATCGCGACAATATTTTTGCGCGCGGCACGTTTGACTTTTCGGGCACCTTATCGGGTTTCGCTGAAGCAGGCTACAACCGCACCAAGACGTTCTACAAAGGCAGTCCTCAGGTTTATGGTGATTTCGGCTCTTGGTATTCAGCAACTCGTCAAAGCTTGGTTAATTTGCCCGAGCAATTGCCGGTCGGCAACCCAAGTAATCCTTACGACCACCCCGTTACCTATCGTTATCGCTTCAACGATGTTGGCAATAGTGACGTGAGCGTAGTTGCGGAAGCAACCCGCGTGCTGGCTGGATTGAAAGGTACGGTGGGCCCGGTGGATTGGGAATCATCGATTTTGTACACGGAAAACAAGGCCGAAAATACCTCGCTAAACCAGATTCGCTTGTCGGTATTAAGCGCAGCAATCACGAACGGCACCTACAACTTTTTGAACCCCACCGCCGGTTCGATTACGGCCAACAATCTGCGCATAAATTCCACGGACAACGCCAAATCTTCCTACACAATCTATGATTTGAAGGGTTCTTCAGAGCTTATGACGCTGCCTGCTGGCCCGCTAGCCGTTGCCGCTGGACTAGAGTTCCGCCGTGAAAAGCGTATCGCGACACCAGACGATAACAAGCAGAGTGGTGAGGTGGTTGGTTACGGCGCAGCATTCGCATCAGGCTCGCGCAATGTGACCTCGGTATACGCTGAATTGAGTATCCCGATTCTTAAAAATCTGGAAGGTCAGCTCGCATTCAGGAACGACCAATATTCGGACTATGGCCGTTCCACCACACCTAAGGTCGCATTTAAATGGGGCGTACTGCCGACCGTTGCGCTGCGCGCTTCTTACGCAGGCGGCTTCCGTGCACCTTCCCTGACCGAGATTTCGACGTCGAGCGTGACGGCGTTCACCACGATTACGGATCCAAGACGCTGTATTACTGGTGATGAGCCAGATTGCGGCAGAACGGTCGCAATCTTGCTGCAGAACGGCGACCGTCTGCAACCTGAAAAAACGAAATCTGGCAACGCTGGAATTGTTTGGGACATTACTAAAGACTCCTCTTTGTCGTTGGATTATTTCAACATCCGCCGCAAAAATGAAATCTCTTACCTGAGCATTAACGCGATCTTGGCAAACGAAGGCGCAACCACCGGCATCTACGCTAACCGCGTCATTCGTGGCGCACCGACAGGCGATGGTCTGCCAGGCCCGATTCAAGCACTCAGAGATTTCTACTTCAACGGTGGTAGAACTGAAATCAACGGTTTTGACGCAGACCTACGCTGGAACTATGGTCTTGGTCAATGGGGCAAGCTGTCGAACCGCATCTCAGGAACCTATTACGGAAACTACAAGCAGGCACCAGACCCGACGTCAGCTCTGATTGACTACGCGGGCTGGCAGGTTTCCAGAGTGCGCGCGCAAGCAAGCACCAATTGGGAATTCCGGGATTGGGATGTGGGCTTGATTGGAAACTATGTGCGCGGCTACAACGTGTCATATGACCCAAGGTTTGCATGCTCGGACGTCAACCCATTCTTGCCTACCGTATGTCGCGTTGGTTCGAATTTCACGGTTGATTCATCGATACAGTACCGTGGCGTCAAGAACCTCACGGTTGGACTGTTGGTTCGCAACGTCGCAAACCGCAAGCCACCGCTTGATCCGATCTCAAGCTATGGCGTCAATTTTGATAACTTTGCTTACCAAGGTCGCTACTACACCGTGACCGCAAACTATCAATTTAAATAAGTAAACGCATAACCATCGCGGCTTGTCCTATCAAGGGGCAAGCCGCGATGCATTAGTAAGTCCTCATTATTTATTGTCCGGATTACTACTTGTACGGATTACTTCTTGTCTCCCCGCAATGTTTTGCCCGCTTGTAGCAAGGCAAGGCTCTTTACCGCTCTATCCTCCGCATCATTCTTACTGCCATTTCCAGCAGACGTAGCGTCCCGCTCAAACTGAATTTCTATACCGAAAGCATCGGCGGTAAAGCGATCTTTTCCGTTGGCTTCAATCTCGAACGCACCCTGCCCTGTGGCTTGCGCCATCAGCTTGCCGTCCTGAACAAATACTTTTAAATCAAACCCCGGCATCAAGTTGTATATGCCCGAGTACGCCTGTAACTGCGTTGCGCTCATTTCCTCCGCTGCAATGTTTGCGAATGTTTTAGCGGCAACTTTTTTCAAGGGGATCGCGCCGCCACCCTGCATCAACAGTAGCGCGTAGCCTCCGTCAAGGCGTTTATTTACTTTCAACAGGGCATCAAAAGTCAGAGGAAAAAAATCACCTTCACTGTCGTAGCCCATTTCAAGTTTTTCCTGGCCGGTGGCCTGGGTAAAGAGCCTTCTGCCCTCGCGCGACAGCGTCAGTTGCAATCCCGGCCCCGCATCGTACCGACCCACCAGCGCATCCAACAACGCGTCGTCGGCCACTTTCAAGGTGCGGGGTTTGCCAAGCTGTAACCGGGCGTCCAACAAGTGATTGCCGAGCGTGCTCAAGCCACCCACCGAACTCATCGCCGTATCACTCAAAATAACCACGCCGCGTTTTGTTTCCAGATCAAATGCCGTGAACGCAGCAAAGCCGCCAGTGCCGCCCTCATGGGCGTGGACAAAGTGGCTGTCGAGCGGCGTCAGCATCCAGTTCATGCCGCTTTGTCGATTCGCCTCGGTCTTTACCGTTTGCTGGGTCAATTTCAGTGCAGGCGAAATAGCGGAGGTGGTCATGCCTAGCTGTGCCTGCACATAGTTCACCATATCGTCCAGTGTTGAGCGCACACCGCCTACGCCCGCCACATTTGTTTTGAACGTCCATGCTGGCGTCATTTGGCCGTTGGGTGTGTGCCCCTGCGCCGCATCAACCGTTTTCGGCTTCAGATTAACGTAACTATTTTTCATGCCGATAGGCGCAAATAACCGCGTCTGGAGCAGCGTCTCAAAATCCGCGCCGGCACGTTTCACGATCATGCTGGTGAGCAGCATCATGGCGTAATTGGAGTATTCAAACTCGCTACCCGGCGCACGTTTTAATTTGACTTTCGATAGCCTGGCCAGCAACGATGCCTCATCAACATTGACGTAGGGATTATTGGCATCGGGCGCTTTGCCGAAGTCGGGAATCACCGGCAAGCCTGATGTGTGCGTCACCAGATGTTTGACCAAGATCGGCTTGCCCTCAAAACTCGGCACGACCGCATCCGCCGGCAAATATTTACTAATCGGATCGTCCAGCGATGCCTTGCCTTGTAATATCAAATCCGCTAACAACGCAGCCGTCATTGTTTTGGTCACTGAGCCGATTTCGAATGCGCTGGTTAGCGAAATGCGGCCTAGATTTTTTGGCTCAGCACACACCATTGCGCGCGACACGGTTTTTTCGATCACCGCCACTGCAAAGCAAGCACCGGTGCGGTCTCCCAGCAAGCGTTGCTCTGTGATGCTTTTTAATTCAGCATCGGTCATCGCGAGCGCAGTGACTGCGTGGGCGGCGAGGATTGCGGATGAAATGCTCAACATTTGGACTAAAATCTTTTTTGTATTTTTCATGTTTTTCACACTTTCGCTCTAAAAGATTAAATAATCTGCTGGCAGCTAATGTAGCGGCAATTGCCACTTTGTGCTTAGATTCGCAGCCTTATGCATTGCTTGATTTATTGTTTGATGCCAACCTACTTTTTTCGGCTGCCATCGTGTGTCGAAATCCGGCTGCCCACCGCATCCGTTCTATCGGAATAAATATTCATGATTCAGCTTTACTACTACCCCAGTACCGCCAGCCTCGCTCCGCATATCGTGTTGGAGGAGATCGGTGCGCCCTATGAATTGGTGTTGGTTGATCGCGAAGTCTTGGCGCATAAACAACCAGAATATTTAAAGCTGAATCCCGCCGGGCTGATTCCGGTACTCGTTGATGGCGATTTGGTGCTCAGCGAAACTGCCGCAATTTGCCTGCATTTGGCTGATCGGCATCCGCTGGCCTCTTTGGCACCGGCATTGGGAAGCGCCGCGCGTGGACATTTGTATCGGTGGCTCATGTATTTGACCAACACCGTGCAGGCAGAGTTGATTCACTATTTCTATCCGGATAGGATCGGCGGGCCGCACGCCGCTTTCATTCAAGCGAGCGCTGAAGCGCGCGTGATGCCGATGCTGGACATACTCGAAGCGCATTTTGAAAAGACCGGTGGTCCGTGGATGTTGGGCGGAGATTACTCGATCGTAGATGTGTATCTATTCATGATGTGCCGCTGGACGCGCAATATGGCAAACCCCGCGCGCAATCGACCACACTTGGCGGCGTTTCTGAACGCGATGGCCGCGCGGCCCGCATTGATCCGCGCGCATGAGCAGGAAAAATTGCAAAAACCCTGGTACTGAGAAAATACTTCTGGATCAAAACGCCGGGCCGAAAAACAAAAAGCCGCTGAATTTCTTCAGCGGCTTTTCTATGTGTTGCAGAATGCCTAGACTAGACTTTTTTGAT
>JBBRZG010000026.1:0-32102 GCA_038236905.1 Burkholderiales bacterium | reverse complement strand
GGCCTTGCCGGCAAAGATGATGGTCCGCGGCGTCCACGCGGCATCAGGATCGGCGACGATCGCCTGATAACGCGCGATCACATGTAACACATTGAGCAGTTGACGCTTGTATTCGTGGATACGCTTGACCTGTACGTCGAACAGACTCGACGCGTTAACGACAATGCCCAACTCGCGCCGAATGTAGTCGGCCAAGCGTTCCTTATTCGCCAGCTTGATGCTCTGGAGTTCCTTGCATACGCCCTTCTGACCGGCAATCCGATCCAACGCCGACAGTTCGTCAAGGTTGGTCCGCCAACCGCGGCCAATACGCCGATCGAGTAATGCCGCCAAATTTGGGTTCGCCTGCTCAAGCCAGCGACGCGGCGTCACGCCATTTGTGACGTTCAGGAAGCGATCCGGCCAGATCGCCGCGTAATCCGCAAAGATGGTGCTCACCATCAAGGCCGAGTGCAGCGCCGACACGCCGTTGACTTTTCTGGAGGCGACGATGGCTAACGCGGCCATCCGAATCCGCCGCTCACCCGCCTCATCGATCAACGAAACACGCTTGACGATCGACTCGTCCCCCGGGAAGCGCGCTCGCACGAGCTGTAGGAAACGATCGTTGATTTCGTAAATGATGTTGAGGTGGCGCGGCAGCAGGCGTTGCAGCATTTGCACAGGCCATGTCTCGAGCGCCTCGGGCATCAGCGTGTGATTGGTGTAGCTGATCGCCTGGCTGACCACCCGCCACGCGGCGTCCCATTCCAAACCGTATTCGTCGAGCAACAGGCGCATCAACTCAGCGGGCGCGATGGCCGGATGCGTGTCGTTCAGATGAACAACGTTCCAATCGGCGAATGAATCGACCGCTTGGTGTTCGCGCACATGGCGCTCGAGCATATCCTGAAGCGAGGCGCTGACCAGAAAGTACTCTTGACGCAACCGCAGTTCGCGTCCCGCCTCGGTGCTGTCGTCGGGATAGAGGACCCAATTTAATCGCTCAGCGGCCTGCCGATGCGCGGCGCTTGCCGCGTGCTCTCCGCGGGAGAACGTCGCGTAGTCAAGCGGTTCAGCCGCGGTCGCGCGCCACTGCCGTAGCGTCGACACGCTCGCCGTGTTGTGGCCTGGAACAATGAAGTCAAAGGCGTTCGCAATCAACTCTTCGGCAGGTGTCCATTGCCCGACCGTGCCGCGCATATTGACTAAACCACCGAAGCCGACGCGGTAGGTAACTTCTGTGCGGGGAATCTCCCAATCGCAACCGGATGCCAGCCACGCGTCCGGTACTTCGACCTGGCGACCATCCTGAATTCGCTGCGCGAACATCCCGTTTTCGTAGCGCAGTCCGTAGCCGAACGAAGGCAGGCCCAAGGTTGCAAATGAATCCAGAAAACACGCAGCGAGCCTGCCAAGTCCACCATTGCCAAGCGCCGCATCAGGTTCTCGTTCAAGCACTGCGGGCAATTCGTATCCAGCCGCTTCGGCCACATCGGTCGCAACGTCGGTCAAATTCAGCGCAGCTAAAGCGTTGGTCAGGGCGCGTCCCATCAAGAACTCCATCGACAGGTAGTGCACCCGACGACCGTCGGTCCTCGCCGCATCGTGCCGCTGGGTTTGCGCCCAGCGCTCCGCCAGTAACTCACGGCTCGCGGTGGCAGCCGCCTGCAGCACAGCCGAGGCTGCCTCCGGATCGCTGCGCTGTCCCAGTTGACGAGAATAGGCATCAAGAAAGTGCTTCTCGATATCGGCTGCGGACGGACGGGGTACCTTGCTGGGGGTACCACTTGGATTCATTTTCACTGAACTTTCCATTCTGGCTTCCTACTGTTCTTCTTTTAAATCGGCTACGCCAACGACTGGCCGGACGCGTGTTTTTGGCGAATGTCGAGACGACCCGGCAACAATTACGGCGCGCTTGACGATATTGACGGACGCAATCGGCTTGCGCAAGAATGCATCCACGGCGTAACTTTACCTCAACCTACGGGTGTATGACGCCGAATTTCGCCCTTTTGAGCCGACCCCAATGCGGGAAATGCTCATCTCCCCGACCCCTGCAGAATTCCCCAACGCGCCTAAGACTGGAGTAGGCGCTGCAAGCCTTTTGCGTCAGGATATCTGCCCCTGTTCACCTCAGCTTACTTGGTTGTCGAACCCGTCGGCGCGATCAAGCGCAATGTATGAGTGGGTACGTTCGCAAGCAAGGGCGTCGGTACGCCTGCCAGCCATTCGCCATGGCCCGCGCCATAGAACGGCGATAGCGGATGGCCGCTTTGTCCACCGGGCATCGTTAAGATGGCGGTTTCTTCGTGGCCCGGCGAGACCACGGTTCGCTGCGAGGCGCCAAAGTTGCCCGCCACCACCTGGGGCAAATTTGAATCACCCGATACCGGCACACGCGGCATATCTAGAAAATATCCCAATACGGGCACGGCGCGCGACAGAGGATGACGCACCGTTGCGACATTATTTTTCCCCCACACCGACGCAGCAAGCGAGCCGTTGGCCTTGATTAAATCCTCGGTCGCCGCTTTGAACTGCGCCGCAAAGAACGCAGCCCAAGTGTCGAAAGGGAGTGGTAGTAAATGGGGTGTTTTAGCTTCGAGCGCAGCGACGGCAGCATATTCAAACCTTCCGTCCCATGCCGCTTTTGACTCGGCTCCGGTTGCCGCGGCTACCCATGATTTCCAAAGTTGGTCGAGCACTTTCTGGCGGAATGTTTTTGCAAGCAAATATCCCGCTTGGTCTGCATCGGCCTTGCCGTTCCACTCGGTAAGCAGCCGCGATGTTTCTGGCGCGTTCGGCTGGGCGGGATTTTGCGCGGCCACGTTTTGCATTCGTTGCGCCCAGAGTTTCATGAATCGCGCCTCAGTGTCGAGCTGAATTGCGTACAGCGCCGCTTCGTTGATCGCTTTGTCGCTTGGAGTTTGGTGCAGAAGAAACAATCGATCGCGAATCTGTTGTCCGCGTGCACCCAAATCAAATCCGCCCTCGCCAATTTTTGCCCCGCCTGCGGGATCACCAACAGCGCCTGACTCACCGCCGAGTTGCCGATTGTTCGCCGTCCAAAGGCGGGCGGCTGGGGGATTTTTTATAACCGGGTATTCAGCCACCGGCAACCGCTCGTTGCTGATATCTGCCGGTTTTGCCCACCCTGCGCGCGGCGAATATTCACCAATATGTGGGTCGCTATTTCCAACATTATTTTCAACACGGCGACGCGGCATCCGGCCCGCAATCGTCCAAGCCAAACTACCGCTGCTATCAACCACCAAAAAATTTTGATGCGGCACACCGCTTTGCTGCGCGATCAAAATTGCCTCATCAACGGTTTTGGCGAACATCAGTTGCATGATGTTGGGATTGATCGCACCCGGCTGATGCGCGATCCAATGCAAGGCATATTTTCGCTCCCCGATGGGTTCGGCGATGTTTGTCTTGGTGTCGTTTTTGTCAGCTGTGGTTTCAAGAATGGGACCAAATTGCGTTTCGCGGACCTCTATGGTGATCGGCTCGGCCGATTTCACCGCGATGGACTCACGTTGTATGGTGATGGGTTCGGCTGCGGTGATCGGCACCCAATCAAACCATTTGCCATATGAATTGGTGAAGCCCCACGCGATATTGCCGTTGCTGCCCGCCACTAGCGCGGGTACCCCGGGCAGCGTCACGCCCGCGATCCTTTTTGCAGTGGTTTTATTCACTATCTCACCGATCAGAAACTCGGCCCTAAACCAGATATTGGGCACGCTAAAGCCCAAGTGCATATCGTTGGCCAACATGCCTGCTCCGCTTTTGGTGAGCGTGCCGCCGATGGCCCAAGCGTTGCTGCCTACCTGATTTTCATCACCTGTTACGGTACTAGTTGAAAGCGGCGACCAGTCAGTTATCGCGCTAGTGTCCGGGATTGCTGACCTCACGGTGACTGCTTTAGGGGTGCGCACATTCAGCTGTTCCGCAGTCGGCATTGTCACCGGCGCAACAACGCTGCCGTCAAGCGCGGCATCCCAGGTTCCGCCCAAGGGTTTTAACCACGCGAATACGGGTTCGCTCATTTTCTCGCGCAGCCGCGCATTTTCAAAGGCACCCTCGAATGATTTTGATTGCAGCATATAAAACATTTCGCACATGACCAGCATCGAATCAATTTCCGTCCAGTACTGAGGGGGAGCGCGCAGCAACGTATATTGCCAAGGCGTGGCTTGCAGCGCGGCGATACCGCTATTCACGCCTTCGGCATACGCGGTCATAATATTTTTTTGGTCAAGCGGAAGCGTCGGCCAAGCCTCATTCATACGGGCGCGAAAGCGATGCTGGCGCTTCTTTTTGTCGTATTCGATAGTTGCGCTTCCCAGCAACGCCGATAATTCGCCTGCGGCTGAGCGGCGTGTTAAATCCATTTCAAAAAACCGCTCTTGGGCGTGGATAAAGCCCAATGCCCGCATCGCATCCACGGTGTCGCGTGCGGCAATCGCAACGGTACCGTTTGCGTCGCGGGTGACCGTGACAGGGTTGGCAAGTTTGGTTAACAACAGCTCACCGTCCAGCTTCGGCAGGCTTGCGCGCAGAGCAAAATAGACGGCAATCAATACGATTAGGGTAAGAGCGGCAAGCGCCACCAAAACCCGTACAGAAACTCTTAAAATTCGATTTCGCATTTATTTCTTTAGGTTGGTTTTGGTCTTGGCACGCGGGTGGGCCAAGTCGTAGACTTTTGCTAAATGTTGAAAATCAAGATGGGTATAAACCTGCGTGGAGGCAATGCTGGCGTGGCCCAACATTTCCTGTACCGCGCGCAAATCCCCTGACGATTGCAGGACATGTGATGCGAACGAGTGGCGCAACATATGCGGATGGGTGTCGACAGAAATACCCTGCCGGGTTGCCCAGATTTTGATGCGGGTTTGTACTGTGCGTGCCGTCAGGCGTTTACCCAGGCGGTTCAGAAAAAGTGCATCTCGATGAATAGCGGCCGGGTTGGCCGGCATCGTCGCGCGAATCACCAGCCAGCGGTTGAGCGCGTCGATCGCATGTTTGCCAACAGGCACAATGCGCACTTTGTTGCCCTTACCCAAGACGCGGGCTTCAGCGGCCGACATGTCAATTGACATGAGATCAAGGCCGACCAATTCGGATACGCGCAGACCTGAAGAATAGAGCAGCTCAAATGCGGCGCGGTCACGAATATCATCGGGCGTCTCGCCTTCAAAACTAACCAGCCGCACGGCTTCGTCTGGCGATAGCGTTTCGGGCAGACGTTTGGCCGCTTTGGGGGCGCGGACCCCATCTACGGGGTTGGGCGTACCCCCGTCGCGATGCAAAAATTCGTAGAAGCCGCGCCAGCCCGATAGGACTCTGGCGATTGATTTCGGTCCGAGTCCGCGAGAATGGAGTTGTGCCGCAAAACGACGGATATCGGTTTGCTGCAACGAACTCAATCCACGGACAGCCGTCAGTCGCGAATTATCTTCCGCGAGCTTTGTTTCCAGCAGCACCAAATCACGTCGATAGTGTTTCAGCGTAAGCGACGCCAAACGTCGCTCATGCATCAGATGCGATAAATATTTTTCAATCGCCTCATTCACCGTCTTTGTGTCGTGTTTAGCTTAACGGTCAATTTCAAATTATTCGGCTGCGCTTGACTCGTCGCCTGGCTCATCGCCTGGCAGATGATACGAGCTGACATGGCGGCTAATGGCGTGCGCGAACACGTCACCAATGCGGGTCAAAAATAGCGTGCCCATATCGCTGTAAAACCGCTCTGCGCTTTCGGATGCCATCAGCAGCAGGCCGAAACAGCGATCTGTTTTGAGGGCAACCAAGGCATACGATTTCAAGTGCGGCGCATGCTCGCCAAACCACAGATGGGTTTCGTAAACCGAGTGATTGCCGCAGTAAGGTTGGGTCATGGCTTCAACAAATTGTTGCAGCTCAACCGGCACATGTTGAAACTCGGGTGTGGGATTTGGCAAACCCATATCACCTACGGAATCATGCAGCGGCGCAACTCCCCATAGTCGCAGTGCCACATGCGGCACTTGAAAACTATCCAGCAAATCAAGATAAAGCACGTCGACCGATTGTTCGAGCGATGCGGAATCAATCAGCTTCAAGGTAAGGGCGTGCACTTTATCGGACAGCTTGTCATTTTCTTCGCCAAACGAAATGAGCTCGCCGAGCTTTGCCTCGATAATCTTTGATTTTTCACGCGTCGCAATCAACTGGCGCTCAGGAATCGACACCGTCCGACCACCGTGCGGATGCGAGACGTTGATATTTAACAATATTGCCGGGTGCGATTCAAAAAAATCAGGATGCGTCGTTAAAAACGACGCGACCTCATCAGCCGTTAAATCAGTATCAGACACGCCATTTCCTTTTTTGAGCTTGCTACTCATTGTTAATGTTAATTTCGCCGCGAAACACTAACGTCGGTTTGCCCGCCATCAACACCCGTGCATTCGACTGGTCTGGATACCATGTTACCGTGAGTTCGCCTCCTCGCGCGGTGACGTGCACCGTGTTGTTGAGCAGGCCAAAGCGGATGCCGGTCACCACGGCGGCGCACGCACCGGTCCCACAGGCGAGCGTCTCGCCCGCGCCGCGCTCCCAGACGCGCAGTTTCACATGGTCCCGCGATAGCACTTGCATAAATCCGGCATTCACCCGCTGCGGAAATCTGGGGTGATGCTCAATCAGCGGCCCCATTTCACGCACCGGCGCGCGATCAACATCATCAACATTCTGCACCGCGTGTGGGTTGCCCATCGAGACCACGCCGATCGTTACCATTTGCCCGGCGATATCAAGAGCATGTTTAATCGCGTCCCCATCCGCCGCGAACGGAATTTCACTGGGCAAAAATCGGGGCGCGCCCATATCGGTCGTGACCACACCGTCAGCACCCATCGAAGGCGAAATGATGCCTTTCATGGTCTCGACCCGAATCACTTTTTTATCGGTGAGCGCCTCGTCGCGAACGAACTGTGCGAAGCAATGCGTGCCGTTGCCGCACTGCTCAACTTCGCCGCCATCGCTATTAAAAATCCGATAGCGAAAATCCACATCCGGCAAAGCGGTCTTTTCCACCAGCAAGAGCTGATCACAGCCCACCCCAAAATTACGATTTGCGATGCGGCGGATTTCCGCTGGCGAGAGCAAAACATTCTGCGCGATACCATTAAGCATCACAAAATCATTGCCCTGCCCATGCATTTTAGTGAAGCGAAGTTTCATGGCGTGTGAGGCAACGTTTTATTGGGTCTCGGTCGGAAAATAAGTAAACGCGCTATCGACCAGCGACGGCTCATGCGCGATTTCATTTATTTCTTCGATGTTTAATTCGGGCGGCTGATCGGCAGGATTTTTCACCGAGGCGCGGAAAATGGGATCCGCACAAGTGCGCGTAATCGCGATGCTGGTCGCCTCATCTTCGCTACCCGCCTCGACATAAACGTTTTTATAAAACCCCATCCATGATTGACAACCGTTCTGCTCAATCAAAAAATTTTCACCGCGAATAAAAACGTGGAAGAAGGCCATGGTGAGCGCAATAAAGTTGAGATTTGTGATTTTACCCTTTGCTGCGCGAATGAGGGCGATGCGAGAAAATCAGGCGTGGTTGGTTAAGAATCAGGCGGGGTTCATTGCGGATAAACGAGGTTGATGCTAGTGCTTAAACTGTTTCTCTAATGAAAGCAAATTTCTAGTGGGGATTTCGTGGCTGTTGTGCAAAATTAGTGCGAGATGTGTCATTCTTCTTTGGTAAAAGAAGGAGTAGCGTCCTTACTCTATTGAACTAAATTCTGAATTAAGGTGAGCCGCATGTTGCGCGTCGAAATCACTCAAGAAGCAAAACTAATTCTAGAGCGCCAGCTAGCCGAGGCGTTACTTGTCGAGCCCGGCGTATATGGGTTGTATATTTATCAGCAGTTACACACTGCTGACGTTTTTCGCGGTGATGATGGTGGCGTTATTTGGAAGATAGACCGAGCAGAAGCTTGGTGCATCAACGTCATCCCGATTAGAAAAATTCCGCGAGATGACATCATCGAAATGGAAGGATTTTCAGTCCATTTAGGAATTATTGGACCTACCGCTGCCATGGGCCTCATAGTCAAAGCAAAGAACGGTAAAGTCTTCGTAGAACGACTTTAGCCATCAACAACAAACTAAAAAGTCCACAAATGCAAGATTCAATGGTCACCACCGCACTGACGCTACCCGGATATAAAGTCACCAAAAGCCATGGCGTGGTACGCGGGATTACGGTGCGATCCCGATCTATAGTCGGAAATTTCTTTGGTGGTATACAGTCGTTATTCGGCGGCAACATTACGATCTACACCGCTCTCTGCGAGCAAGCGCGCTCAGAAACCTACGAGCTAATGTGCCGCGAGGCGGAGCAGCGCGGCGCCAACGCGATCATCGCGATGCACTACGACGCAACCGAAGTCATGGCTGGACTGACCGAGGTGCTGTGCTACGGAACAGCAGTAACAGTGGTTCGCGAGACAAGCTAGATACTAAATCCCGCCGAGGGCAAAAGATAAAGCCGTTTGTGCATACCTGTCACTCCATTGTGCAAGCAGCATAACTGTACGGCCAAAGTATTGATATCCCGCGTATGGGGTATATCAACCCTATTTTCTTAAGCGCATACTCCCGCGCTCAACCATGGGCAATAACTAAACGGGAAAAGGGGCGTGTTATGAAAAGAAGAGATTTTTTAAATCTGGGTGCAGGTGTTGCAATGTCAGGTGCCTTGGCTGCATGTAGTTCTGACAATGAATCAAGCACGGTGGTCACGCCTACGCCAACGCCGGTTGCGGATCCCGTTCAGCCACAAGTCGTCGTTGAATGGAACAAAACTGCGTTAGAGGCCGTTCGCGTCGTCAAGCCGGGACCACCCATGGTGGCCCGTTCACTTGCTATTCTGCACACCGCTATTTACGACGCATGGGCTGCGTACGACGGCGTTGCGGTGGGTACGCGACTCCGCAATTTATTGCGCAGGCCCGACGCAGAGCGTACCGGCCCAAACAAAACCAAAGCCATGAGCTTCGCGGCCTACCTTGTTTTGATTAACCAATATCCGACCGAGAAAGCACGGTTTGATGCCAAGATGGCAAGTCTGGGTTTCACGGTTGCCACCAATAATTTTGATGCCACCAAACCGGAAGGTGTTGGTAATTTGGCGGCGCAGGCGGTGCTTGATTATCGCCGCGGCGATGGTTCAAACCAAGACGGTACGCTCGCGGCCAGCGGCGTCGCCTATGCGGATTACACGGGATACGTTGCGCAAAACGCGCCAGCGGTATTTAGCGTGCCAACCCCCTTGTCTGGCATCCTGGCCCCCGATCATTGGCAACAACTGACCTACTTCGATGCCGGCGGCATCGCCCGCACGCCCGGCTTTATCGGGCCGCAATGGCGGAACGTAATTCCATTTGCATTGACGAGCGCGGCGCAATTCCGCCCTACGCCCCCGAAGGCATTGGGCACACCGGAATTTACCGCACAAGCGCAGCATGTAATGGATGTTCAGTTGGCACTGACTGAAAAACAGAAGGTGATTGCTGAATATTGGGCCGATGGCCCCAATTCTGAATTGCCACCCGGGCACTGGGGCTTGTTCGCGCAATTTGTTTCTAACCGCGATAAGAATAGCAACGACAAAGATGCAAAGATGTTTTTTGCCGTTGCCAATTCGATTCACGATGCGGCCATCGCGACGTGGGAAGCGAAACGCTTTTATGATTACGTGCGCCCGATCACAGCGATTCGCTTTTTGATGAACGGTAAAACCGTGCAGGGCATTGGTGCTGGCGGCCCAGGTGCAGGTTTTGTGCCGATCCAAGGTGAGGCATGGCGCACTTATCAGGTTGATACATTTCCGACGCCGCCATTTCCGGAATACACCTCCGGTCACAGCGCGTTTAGTGCGGCGGGCGCTGAAGCGCTAAAACAATTTACCGGTAGCGATACGTTTGGCGCAACCTACACCCAAGTTGCTAGATCCTTGCGCGCTGACAGTAAGATTCCTTCGGCCGATCTCACGCTGTCATGGGCTACATTTACCGACGCCGCCAACGAAGCGGGACAATCGCGCATTTACGGCGGTATCCACTTCGATGACGGCAATATCGCGGGACTAGATCTGGGCCGCAAGGTCGGCGCACAGGCTTATACAAAAGCAAAAAGCTACTGGGAAGGAACTGCATAGTTCCCATGGTTTGAACGACAAGCGACGGGCGACTCTGCGGCGAGACGGGGCTATGAGAAGAGGCTGCCAGAAGAGGCTGCCAGAAGTAGCTGCTCGGGGCGACTGCCACAAGAGAATGGATTCAGTGGCGGTCGCTATCGCCAATCATAGAAACTTGCCTCGCCAGGGGGACGCGTTTTGAATCGCTTATGCACCCAGAAATATTGGTCGGGCATTTCTAAAATGCGCTCCTCCAAAAACGCGTTCATACGCCGAGCGTCAACTGCCGCATCACCGCTCGGATAATCGTCCCAGGCAGGATAAAACGTCGCTTCGTAGCCGGTGTCGGTTTGACGAGTGACGAGCGGAATGACTTTGGCACCGGTGATTTCGCATAGTCGCGAGAGCGCAGTAACGGTGGCGGTTTTGTTGCCAAAAAAATCAACAAAGGCTGCATCTTTTGCGCCGAAATCCATATCGGGTAAATAGTAAAACGGCTTTTTTTCTTTAAGCGCTTTCAGGACCGGGCGCAGGCCTTGTTGACGCGTTACCAGCAGCGGTTTGCCGAAGCGCAAACGGGCGCGTCGTAAGGCGTTATCGAAGACTTTGCTTTTCTGTTCTGAATACATTGAGAACGCTTCGGGATACTCATACGAAAAGCGTGCGCCACCGATATCGAGGCCGACAAAATGCGGCGCTAAAACGATCACTGGGACCTTGCCACGCCACTCATCCATAAAGTGTTTGTCGATCAGTTTTACGTGGGAAATTGCGTCATCAACGGGGGCATACCAAAGCCTGCCGAGATCAAGCGTGGCGCTGGATAAATGCTGAAATACACCTCGGCCGATAGCTTCACGTTCAGCCTCTGTTTTGTGCGGAAAGCAGCGCGCCAGATTGATTAACGTCACGCGTCGGCGGCCCCAGTGAAACAGCAGAATGCCCAGAAAATTGCCGATAGCGCGCACCGCAGTTCGCGGTAGCCAGCGCATGCACCACAGAATAAAAAGGGCTACTCTCATTTGAGTAGAATCCAGCACTGGCGGGCAGTATCGAGCAAAAGTGGCTGTTGATGCCCGCCAAAGATGGGGTTAAGTTTTTGGTACTCGGTATTTTCCATGGCTTCTTGTCTACATTACGACGTTCACATCGCGTCGTTTATTGTGCCCGGTGCTAGCGGCGCGCCGGCAGGATGTTTGTACCGATTGTAGCCCCACAAATATTGCTGGGGACACATTAGGATCAGCTTTTCGACCATGGCATTGGTTTGTCGTGCCGCGATATTTTTGTCCGTTGAAAATCGCTCACACATAGGCAAAATATGCATCTTATAGCCGCCGCCTTGCGTGAGTCGTTCAGCGAAAAAAAACAGCACCGTGGCTTGAGTGGTTTCGGCCAATCGCGGCAGGAGTGTCATGGTGTAGGCAGGCCGCGAAAAAAAATTTGCCCACACGCCGTCCGCTTTGCCGTTTTGAGCAGCCGGAACTTGATCCGGCAACATTACAATATTGCCGCCTTGCTTCAGTGTTTTGAGCAAGATGCGAACACCTGATGCATCGGCTCTGGCCGTTGAGCCACCGCCGCGCACGCGCCCCGCCTGCATCAGCGGTTCCAGCCACGCTTGCTTGGGGCGTTGATACAGCGCGACGACCGGAATGCGGCTTTCGAGATAGCGTCCGCCAATGTCGTAGCAGCCCAAATGCGGGGTCACAAAAATAATGGCTCGTCCGACAGACTTTGCCGCCGCAACATGTTCCCATCCGTTGCATTCACGCACCAGCGAGTACAAGGTTTCTATACGAGCCGTCCAGGCTATTGCAAGTTCGCTCACGCCGCGCCCTTGCTCGGCAATCACCGCGTTCAAGGTGGTTTGACTGCTGCCAGTGGCGGCTAAAAATTGCGCAAAATTTTCGCGCGTGATCCGGCGATGGCGCGGCGACAGGCGCCAAACCAGCCAGCCAAGCAGCGCGCCCAGCGCGTGATTGATGCGCAGCGGCAGCGCGCCGGCGGCGCGAAATAAAAATATCTTTAGCGCGGTCAAAATCAGGCTATTGGAAGAGCGGTTGTTGGCGTTGATGTGGGAACGGACGGCGCACAGAGGGTAAAGCAAAAAGCAGGGGGCGTGAATATGCAATCGATGACGCGCCGGACATCCCGGCGTGCTCACGATTTAAGCACGTCATAAACATCGGGCATTGGTCGAGTTTCAGGATTCTGCTAATATTCATGGTTAGGCAAGACTTTTTAACGACTGTGGGGATACCCAAATGAATGACTATTTGTTTACTTCTGAATCAGTTTCAGAAGGCCATCCAGACAAAGTGGCAGACCAAGTTTCGGACGCTATTCTGGATGCAATTTTAGCTCAAGACCCGCGCTCACGGGTGGCTGCAGAGACACTGTGCAACACCGGACTGGTGGTGCTTGCCGGCGAAATCACCACCACTGCGAATGTTGATTACATCGGCGTTGCGCGCGACACCATCAAGCGTATTGGTTACGACAATACCGACTACGGGATCGATTATCGCGGCTGTGCGGTCATGGTTTGCTATGACAAACAAAGCCCGGATATTGCGCAGGGCGTGGACAATGCGCAGGATAATAATCTCGATCAGGGTGCCGGTGACCAAGGCTTGATGTTTGGTTATGCATGCGATGAAACGTCGGTACTGATGCCTGCACCGATTCACTTTGCGCATCGGCTCGTGCAGCGCCAGTCAGAATTGCGCAAAGATGGCCGTTTGCCTTGGTTGCGCCCGGATGCAAAATCTCAAGTGACGATGCGTTACGTGGACGGTAAGCCGCATTCGGTCGACACCGTGGTGCTATCCACCCAGCATTCGCCCGAGATGTCGCAAAAAGACATCCATGAGGCGGTGGTTGAAATGATTATCAAGCCGGTGTTGCCCAAAGCATGGTTGCAGGATACCCGTTACTTGGTGAACCCAACCGGCCGCTTTGTGGTCGGCGGACCGCAGGGCGATTGTGGTTTGACGGGCCGGAAAATTATTGTCGACACCTATGGCGGCGCTTGCCCACACGGCGGCGGCGCGTTTTCGGGCAAGGATCCGTCGAAGGTGGATCGCTCGGCGGCGTATGCAGCGCGTTATGTGGCAAAAAATATTGTTGCCGCGGGATTGGCGCGTCAGTGTCAGATTCAGGTCGCGTACGCGATTGGTGTTGCCAAGCCGATGAACATCACGGTTTATACCGAAGGCACCGGTGTTGTTTCAGATGAGGAAATTGCTAAGATCGTGGCTGCGCATTTTGACTTGCGCCCGAAAGGCATCGTACAGATGCTTGATTTGTTAAAACCGATTTACCAAAAGACCGCGGCCTATGGTCACTTTGGTCGCGAAGAGCCGGAGTTTTCATGGGAGCGCACGGATAAAGTAGCCGCCCTGCGTGAGGCGGCGGGATTAAAGGGCGCAGCTAAAGTTCGTGAGCCTGCAAACGTTTAACAATCGGGTTGTCTCAATCTTAAACAAAAAAGCGCGATCAGGTTTGATCGCGCTTTTTTCGTTAAATGTTGTTATCTGCCGCTGAAAAAAGCGGTGCGCCTTGCTAGCGCCATCTACCGCGCCTATAGTGCAGGTACAAAAGCAAGGGCCGATGCAGGATGTACTGGAGATCGGTCACAAAAGTTGTACCCGCAGTCTCTCGGAGGGACGATATATCATCGACGGGGAGAGTCACTTGGATCAAGAACAATTAAAACTGTTAGCCCACCTTAAAGTTAGCTCTAAAAAAGCTGGTTTTGAGCTGGATTTATCAAAGATGATGGCGGATCGCGAGTATGCGATTGGGCGATTGGATGAATTTGCCTCCTCGGATAGCGAGGAGCTAATTTTAGCTTCATTGATGGTAAAAGATAAGCTTGGTTTGATGCCGGCACCGGCGGCGGCACCAGTAGCCGCTGTTGAGGTGAAAGCGGTTGATGAAGGCGCCAAGAAAGACGCTGAAAAATATAAATTTGGACCGCGAGGCTGAGTGTTATTTTGTGTGTTGGTTGATGCTTGATTGCGCCGCGCAAGAGCTGCGTTTGGCAGACACAGCGCCCCGCAGCCACCGCTTTAATTTGCCGAAATTAGTGACTGCGAACTGAGTGACGGCTGCGATCTCACGAAGCCGCGCAAATAAATCAGAATTCGTTTATACTTCACCCCGTCGAGGGGCGTTGCGATTACACCTTCATAGCAGTTTAGGTCTAACCAGGCTCGACAAGATCACAACGGCGCCCGCAATCTTGAATGGTTGCGGGCGCTTTTTTTCGTCTGCAATTTATTCGTGACGGAACCGTCAAGCAATTTGCACACATTTATCTCCGCTATCCTGCGGCACACGCTAAGGACAACACCATGAACGCAATTTTGAAACCAAAAAATCTTATCAACAACGATTACTACGTTGCCGATCTAAATCTGGCTGAATGGGGCCGCAAAGAAATTAAAATCGCTGAAACCGAAATGCCTGGTTTGACGATGATTCGCGATGAATTCGCAGCGGCTCAGCCCCTCAAAGGCGCACGCGTTACCGGCTCGTTGCACATGACGATTCAAACCGCCGTGCTGATCCAAACCCTCGAAGCCTTGGGCGCCGAAGTTCGCTGGGCATCGTGCAATATTTACTCCACCCAAGATCATGCTGCAGCGGCTATTGCAGAGGCGGGCACGCCGGTTTTTGCATACAAGGGCGAATCCCTTGAAGAATACTGGGATTTCACGCACCGCATTTTCGAATGGCACGATGGTGGTTATACGAACATGATTTTGGACGACGGCGGCGACGCAACGTTGCTATTGCATATCGGCACTAGAGCTGAAAAAGATTTGTCGGTACTGGCGAATCCGGGTGCCGAAGAAGAGCGTATTTTGTTCGCCGCTATCAAGGCCAAACTACTCAAAGACCCGACCTGGTATTCAACACGCCTTGCCAAAATCAAAGGTGTGACAGAGGAGACCACCACTGGCGTAATGCGTTTGTATCAGATGCACAAAGACGGCAAGTTGGCGTTCCCGGCAATCAACGTTAATGACTCTGTCACCAAATCAAAATTTGATAATTTGTATGGCTGCCGCGAATCGCTGGTTGACGCGATCAAGCGCGCCACCGACGTGATGATTGCGGGTAAGGTTGCCGTGGTTGCGGGTTATGGCGACGTGGGCAAGGGCTCTGCTCAGGCATTGCGCGCATTGTCGGCGCAAGTATGGGTGACCGAAATTGATCCTATCTGTGCGTTGCAAGCCGCCATGGAAGGCTACCGCGTGGTGACGATGGATTACGCCGCGGATAAGGCTGATATTTTCGTGACCGCCACCGGCAATTACCACATCATCACCTTTGATCACATGGCAAAAATGAAAAACGAAGCGATCGTTTGTAATATCGGTCACTTTGATAACGAGATTGATGTTGCCACCATCGAGCAGAAATGTAAGTGGGAAGAAATCAAGCCGCAAGTTGATCACGTGATTTTCCCTGACGGAAAGAAAATTACACTGCTGGCAAAAGGTCGCCTGGTTAATCTGGGTTGCGGCACGGGCCACCCGAGCTATGTGATGGCATCATCGTTCGCGAATCAGGTGATCGCGCAAATGGAACTATTCGGCAACACCGCGAAATACCCCATCGGCGTTTACACGCTACCGAAGCATCTTGATGAGAAAGTCGCACGCTTGCAACTCACAAAATTGAACGCGCAATTGACACAACTGAGCGAAGAGCAGGCTGCTTACATCAATGTGTCAACACAAGGTCCGTATAAGGGTGACACTTATCGTTATTGATGGCGAAACTGATTGGTATTAACCACGTTGGTTGATTCACAATTTAAGTGACGTAAAAATTACGCCGGTCGTCGATAAGACTGCCGGCGTTTTTGTTGGCACTTTCACACTCTCAATGTATCGGTGCGAGGTAAACATTGTGTGGTGGTCTGCTCCCTTCCTCACAGAAGAAGAGCTCGGACACGGTTGCACTTGATTAACAGATTTTGAGCAATGGCATTTTGTGCAAACGCAAGGAAATTGTGATGCAAAAAGATTTCGAAAAAAAATTTAGTTTTGAATTTTTCCCACCTAAAACACCCGAAGGTGTTACCAAACTACGCGAAACCCGGGTGCAGCTTGCCCAGCTGAAACCTTCGTTTTTCTCGGTTACATTCGGAGCGGGCGGCTCCACGCAGGATGGCACGCTTTCCACCGTGCTGGAGATTCAGTCGGAAGGCTATGAAGCGGCACCCCATCTTTCATGTATCGGTTCAACCCGTAACAGCATTCGCGAAATATTGAATCAATATAAGGCGGGCGGCATCAATCACATTGTCGCGTTACGGGGTGATCTGCCGTCCGGTATGGCGGTAGCGGGCGAGCTTGGTCATGCCAGCGACTTGGTGAAATTTATTCGCAGTGAGCACGGCGATCACTTTGCGATTGAAGTGGCGGCATATCCTGAATATCATCCGCAAGCGCGCAGTCCGCAAGAAGACTTACGTCGCTTTTGCGAAAAAGTGGCAGCAGGCGCAAATTCCGCGATGACGCAATATTTTTACACCGCTGACGCCTATTTTCATTTCGTGGATCAGGTGGAGGCCAAAGGCATTGATATTCCAATCGTGCCTGGGGTGATGCCGATTGGCAGTTTTTCGCAGTTGGCACGTTTTTCAGATGCCTGTGGCGCTGAGATACCGCGCTGGATTCGCCGCAAGATGGAGGGTTTTGGCGACGACACTACGTCGATCCGTGCGTTTGGGCTTGATGTGGTGACCGACATGTGTGAAAAATTGCTGGCTGGCGGCGCGCCAGGCTTGCACTTCTACACGCTTAATCAGGCGGGCCTGCCGTCAACTATCTGGAAGCGATTGGGTATTTAAGGCTCTTACGCGTTTGCCATACAGCCGCACCGTTGCTGCATAAAGGCCAAACCAAACACCGAACAGATGGCATCTTCACTCAATACCCTATTGACGGGATAGGCACGGCGCGCCTAATGTGAGACCTTACTCACTATAAGAATGTGTTTTCTGGGAGGCGGTGCGCATGAAAAGTTTCCATCCTGTTTGGTTCACGCTGTTGGGCATCCTCGCGTTTGTGCTGTTGCTGCCGTCAGCCCGCGCTGAAGAAACCAGCCTCACTAATCGCCAGACAGAGCTGCGGCAGGCACCCGATGATTCTGCGACGCTCATTCGCGTGCTGGCAGAAAAAACGCCCACCCAAATTCTGGAACGACGCGGTGCCTGGAGCCGTGTGAAGATAGAAAAAAGTAACGATATCGGCTGGGTGCGCATGATGCACCTGCGCGGTGGAGCGACCGTGGTGGAAAATGAATCTTCAGGCGGTTTCTTTGCGAGCTTCAACCGCCTGCTGTCGGGTAACTCGCGCAGTACCACCCGCGGTCAAAGCGCCACGGTTGGTATTCGCGGTTTCTCGCGTGAAGATGTGGAGCGTGCGCAGCTGAATCCTGCTGAGTTTGAAAAGCTAACGCGCTTTCAGGCCAGTCAGGCCGATGCAGATCGCTTCGCCACACAAGGACGCCTGGCTTTCCGCCGTGTCGCCTATCTTGCACAGGACGCGATTGACGATGCGAACGCGGCCAACCCCAGCGGGACAAATAGCGGCACCAACAGCCGGGGAGAAAAGAAATGAGCAAAATCTTTTCGACACTGCTGCTCGGCTCGGTCGTTATCGTTGTCTCCGGTTGTGCGGGCCTGCCCGCGCTAAATAATTTGCCCGGGAGCAGAAGCGGCATTGGCGGCATGATTCCGAGCGTTGATACGATTTCTTCCATCGCAAAATCAGGCACGGAAGCGTTCAGGGAGTTTTCTGAAGCCGAAGAAATTTCGCTGGGCGAGCAGTTAATGTCGGGCATTTTAGGCGCCGCACCGTTATACGATAGTGACCGAATTCAGCGCTATGTTAATCAAGTCGGCCGCGTCATTGCGTCGCGCTCGGAGCGCCCGAATTTGCCGTGGCGTTTTGCGGTGCTGGATTCGCCACTCGCCAATGCCGGCGCGGCTCCCGGCGGCCAGATATACATTACCACCGGTTTACTTTTTAGAATGCGTTCCGAGGCTGAATTAGCGGGTGCGTTGGCGCATGAAGTCGCCCATGTGGTGCAAAAACATCAGCTGAAGGCGTATCAGAAAAAGTTGAAGGGCAATGCGCTTTTCACTATTGGTGGAGCGGTCGTCGATGCCAAAGCAAAAACCGGAGTTTTAGGCAAAGAAGCCATAAAGATCGGTATCGGCGAAGCGAAGTCCATGATCTTGCTGTCGCTTGATCGCGACGAAGAATACCAGGCGGACCGCATGGGCATGGTGCTCGCTGCGCGCGCCGGATACGACCCCTACGGCTTGCCGACAGTCATCCAGATCTTGCAAGATATCAGCGCCGAACAAAGCGGACTTAGCCTGCTTTATTCCACTCATCCCGCGCCCGCGGACCGACTGCTTGCGCTGGATCGTAGTCTCAGCAAACAGATGGAAAACTACAGCAGTCAGGCAACGCTACGTGATCGCTTCGCAACTATGATTCTAGGGTCGCAGCCGAAGGCCTCAACCTCTACAATCGACTCCGCTAAAAAGCCGTCCGCGAAAAAAGTGGCTCCTGTGAAGCCTTGATTTAGAACTCGCAATCGGGTGGGGCAATGGTTTTAGAACACCAAGTGTCTAGTGATCCCATCTTTTTTCCTAACGCCGCCTCACTTCGCGTTTGGCTTATTGAGCACGGCCGACATAAATCCGAGCTGATCGTCGGTTTCGTCAAGATACATACCGGCAAAGCGGGGCGAACGTGGCCGCAGGCCGTCGACGAAGTGCTGTGCGTCGGTTGGATTGATGGCGTCCGAACCAGTATTGATGAGAATCACGACAAAATCCGCTGTTCTTCGCGTAAGCCCAGGTCGCGATGGAGCGCGGTCAACATCAAGCGGGTCCCGGAGCTTGAGGCTGCCGGCAGAATGGCCAAGCAGGGTTTAGCTGCCTTCGCACGTAGAACCGAAGCGCGATCAAGCCCCGGTTCCTATGAACAGGAAAATTTTCCAACGCTGTCTCCCTCCGAAGTCGTCGAGTTCAAGAACTACGATGCGGCATGGTCTTTTTACGAAAAACTTGCGCCAAGCTACCGGCGAAAGGTGAACTGGCTCATCATCAGCGCAAAGCAAGAGGCGATACGTCGCAAGCGGTATCTGGCCTTGGTCACGGCTTGTGCCAAGGGTCGGCGTGAATATTAAACAGGTTCTATTCACGCCACTTGATGCAGCCGTTGATTTCGAACGATAGTTAAACCCGCGCCTTACGGCTGGTATTTGCCTCAAAATTGAAGAAGCTCATTTTGACTTATGCCACCATCAGGCTGGCTGAGCCGCCACACATCAAAAAAAGCGAATGGGGCGATTGCTTCGTAATGGGCACGTTTTGAAATGCTGTTGATGGCCCATATGAGACCTAATGAATTAAGGCATCTGCAGGCATTTATGCTTGTAATTGGCCGCCATTGCTGGCGTTTCGCTTGGCCCCACAAATTCTGCATTTCATCGTTTCTTACTTTTAGATGCCGTCTGCTTGCACCAAACTCCCATCATCAACACATCTTAAACAACACGGGAGCAGAACATGGGATCGTCATCATCAGGCCGTAAAGTTATTTTTGGAGTTGTCATATTGTTAGCCATTGCGGTGGCAGCGGTCGCGCTGTCAACCTGGCTTGCCGGCTCGGTTGAACCCGGCACACTGGTCTGGTTTGATGATGATATTTCTGACTCGGCGCTCGGGTGGGCGATCGCGATTCCGCTGTTGGTGTTGACCGCAATCATGGTGGCGGTCGTTCTGGCCGGAACTGGCGTGATGGTGGTGGGAGCGCTAGCCATCGCGGCGGTGGCATCTATTGTCGCGGTCTTATTCGCATTATTGTTGGTGTTTTTGCCAGTTGCGATATTCATCGCCGTACCCATTCTGGCGGTGGTTGGCCTAGTCAAACTGATGTCAAAACCTGCCAGAGCCGCTAACGCAAACTGATGCAAAGTTACGCAAATAAATATCTCATCCTCATCATAAAAAAGCCGCCGGGTTTCCACCCGGCGGCTTTTTTGATGCCGATTAAACGCTGGCTTATGGGTCGATCAAGGTAACTTTTGCGGTCGCCACGCCACCGCGGCCATCACTGATCGTGTAGGTGAAGCTATCCGTGTTGAAGCACAGTATGGCGGGGACCAACAGCAGACTTTTCCCGTCGGTGGCAATTGATATGCGGGAGCCTTGTTGCGGCGAGGTGATGGATATGATGCGCAGCGGATCTCCGTTTGGATCGCGGTCGTTTGCGAGCACGTTAAGGGTGGCAGAGGCACCGCAGGCGACGGTGAAGCTGTCATCTACGGCAATTGGTGGCTCATTCGCGGCGGGTGCTTGCAGAGCGACGTTAACGGTTGCGGTTGAGCTGCCGCCCTTGCCATCGCTAATGGTGTAAGTGAAAGTATCGGCTCCAGGGCTACAGCTGGCCGGGTTGGGCGTGTAGGCTATTTTATTGCTTGAAATTACTGCGCTGCCTTTTCCGGGATTTGACACGCCAGTGATAGTTAAAGCGTCACCCTCTGGGTCCGTGTCGTTGGCAAGCACATTAAAGGTCGTAACCGCTCCGCATGCCGCGGTGACATTGTCGTTTACAGCGGTCGGCGCGCGATTCAAAAAGCGCCGGGTGCCTGAGGTGTCGGTAGCTGAGGTTTGGGTGAATCGATACACATCCACGCTGGTTTTGTGCGGCACGGAGTTACGCAATGCACGATCTCTCCACGGATTAGGTGCATCTTCAATCACCTCGCGCGCTACCTGACGATCAATCATCGGCGCGGTGGCGGGGGTTTTGGCGAGATTAAGAGAAGGTGCGGGTATGCTCGGAGCGCCAGCATTGGCTGGTAAATTGGGAACCGCTTTCGAAATCACCACTTCCGTATCAGCACGGCGATGGCGGAAGCCCAGGCCTTTGCCTTCCGGATACTTTGAATCGCCCTTGCCCGCTTTACCTACCGTGGTGATCACGTCTGCCGCGATACCTTTCGAGACCAGATATCTTTTCACTGCGTCTGCGCGACGTTGCGACAGCGGGAAGTTATTGCGATCAGAGCCGGTAGGACAAGTGTGTCCGGTCACATCCACTTTGATGGATGCATACGGCTTGGCGCGTTCGACCCGCGTCATCAGTTCGTCGAGCTCCTTGAAGGCTTTAGGTTTGAGTTTCGACCCACCAAGATCGAAATAGGTTTCTTGTGCTTCTTTTGCGGCGGGCACTGCATTCAGCAACGTAGTTTGTGAGTTTGCTTCCCCAGCTTTTGAGGGCTCGGTCTGCGTTGCGGTTATCACTTCCGGCGCTTTCCAGCTTGGATCAGGAACCCGCTCGGTTGACATCACGGTTCGAGTAATTCGACTTGGACGGAAATTGGACGGCGGCGCACCAAACTCATAGCGTAGCGTTGCCATGCCGCGGGTATCGCTGCGGTCGGTTACGAATTGTCCGTTGCGACGGTTAACTTCGACAGACAGTGCAAGTGAAATACCGCTGCCCTCGAAAAACTTTTCACCGACCAATGATGCGGTGGTTTGGTGATTTGAAAATTTGCCCGTATCGTAATCAAGGCCGGCGGTTAAGCGTAACAACTTGGCTTCATAAAAATGCCCGATCCGCGCGCCGACTCCCCATTCGAAAGGACGTTGGAATACATTGGTAACCGTAGTGGTGGTGACATCCTGCTCGAAAGGCCGACCCGCATCGGCACCGGTGATCGTGCGGGTGGCGACCGCGGTGGCGCTATCGGTGAGGCGCGCTCCAGTGAGTCCCTTGCTTAAATAAGTTGTCCAGTACCAGTTTTGATACTCTTGCCCACCGCCTAGCGTGAGTTTACGCACGCTGTTTTCGCCCTGATCAGCTGCTATAAAAACTTTATTGACGCTCGTTTCAGAGCCTAGCCAATTGCGTGAAAGCTTTAGGCCGCCAGCATGACGTGCCGCCCAAGCCTCAGCGAGCGTGGCGGAATCTGCGGCACTTTGCAGCACCTGAAAAATCTCCGCGCGTCCGTTGAGCTCGCTATCAAAACCGACCCCCACGCGCGTGTCGCCGCCCACATACCGCAGCGTGGTGCCTACTGATTTAGTGGCGGTATCGTTGACGGCTGCAACTTGCGCTAGTGCGGGCCTTACCATCGCTGCCCCGAAAAAAAGAATCGCAAGTGCGGTGTTTGTGGCCGCGGCTGCCTTTGCTGCTTTTGTGGGAGCTGCGGCATTTGCGGCTTTCGTAGGCTTGGTTTTCATTGCTATCCCTGAAGGTATTCCCCGTCGCTTTTGTATCGGGGCATCTGACAATATTGATGGTGGTTGAAACGATGTTAATGGTGCCTTAAACAAGTACGTTGAAGCTGCTGGAATTCAGTTTGCAATACGTTTAAACCGATATGGGCTTAGTCTGATTTTGGAGCTTTATTCAAGCCTTTTATCGTGTCGCCGACATTAACCTTGTGGGTGCTGAACCAGGCGGCGTTCATCTCCAACGCATAGCGCGCCGGACCGGCGGCTTGATGAGAAATTTCGGTTTGCGGCTCCATCTCATGAATGCTGAGAATTTTGCCGCTGTCATCCATGTACGCGACGCTCAGTGGGATTAAGGTATTTTTCATCCACATGGCGTGGTAAGCCAGCTGCGGGAATACAAACATCATTCCTTCGTTTTTGCCCATTTGCTTGCGAAACATCAGCCCTACTTGTCGTGCGCTTTCCGTGGCCGCAACATCAGCATGTATGGTCTGACCGCCGACCGAGAGCGTGATTTTGGGGAGGCCTGTTTGTGGTTTTTCTTCAGCAGCTTTTTGCGCTTGGGTTATCTGATTCAGCGACAAGAGGCCAAGAAGTAACACCGCAAACGTGGCTCGGACTAGTGTTTTGGTCATGATGCGCTCGTAATGTGAGATTTTAAAATAGATCGATTGCGGCAAATTTTGAACCGGTTTAGCGAACGAGCTTTGTGCGCCGCGCGCTATCTGCGTTTGCACTGATGCTGGCGTTTAAATCTACCCAATTGATTACTTCTTGCCAGTGCTGCCAAATCCGCCTTCGCCCCGCACCGATTCCGAAAACTCGTCAACAATATTGAATTCGACTTGCGCAACCGGGACCACGATAAGCTGCGCAATCCGCTCCATGGGCTGCATCGTGAATTCGTTATGGCCGCGATTCCAGACCGACACAAAAATCTGACCTTGGTAGTCTGAATCAATGAGCCCAACCAAATTTCCCAGCACAATGCCGTGCTTGTGTCCCAAGCCCGAGCGCGGCAGAACCAGCGCGGCATAGCCCGAATCCGCGATGTGAATAGCGATACCTGATGGCACCAGATTGGTTTCGCCAGGTTTAAGCGTCATGGTTGATTCAATACAGGCGCGCAAATCCAGTCCGGCTGAGCCGGGCGTTGCATAGTGAGGAAGTTGGTCGCGAAGGCGAGCATCCAAGATTTTGACGTCCAGCTTATGCATTGAGCGCTCGCGGTAGTTTGTTAGATTCGATTTACTTGCTTGTCGACGGCGCTGAAGCGAGATCAGTCGCGCTGTTCGCAGTGTTTCCAGTTGTGCCTTGGGAAACAAGTTGACTCAAATACAGCTTGGCCACGTGCGCGACAATGTCATTTGCGATTTTTGTCTTGTGGGCTTTTGGAATCAGATGTTCGCCTGCGTCATCAATAATCGTGACCTGATTGTCGTTTGCGGCGATCGCTTCGGTTGCCAAATTTGCGACAATTACCGGTATACGCTTGGTTTGCCGCTTTTTACGAGCATATTCGATGACGTTCTCGCTTTCTGCCGCAAAGCCAACACAGAAAGGCGGCTTCGGCAGTGCCGAAACGGTTGCTAAGATGTCGACAGTGGGCTGTAGCTCTAGCGTTAAACTATGGCCAGACTTCTTCATTTTTTGTGAGTGTGTGATTACCGGCGTGTAGTCGGCTACCGCAGCTACTGCAAAAAATAGCTTAACGTCGCTTATCATGCCAATTACCGCATCCAACATCTCTGTAGCCGTTTTGACTTTAATGGTATTGATATTGCTCGGCACTGTAAGGGCAGTTGGCCCGGTCACAAGTGTGACAATAGCACCTGCATCGCGCAGCGCCGCTGCGACCGCATAACCCATTTTGCCCGAACTGGAATTAGTTATGCCCCGGACGGGATCAATCGCTTCAAAAGTTGGCCCAGCCGTGACTAGCGCAGCGATGCCGGCGAGCGGTTTTGATAGATTTTTTCCGGCAAAAAACGCTTCAATTTCATTTAGCAAAATCGCAGGTTCCAGCATTCTTCCCAAACCGGTTTCGCCACAAGCTTGTTCGCCCGCATCAGGGCCTAGAACAATCACTCCATCAGCAGTCAACTGGGCTACGTTTCGTTGTGTAGCAGGGTTTTCCCACATTTCACGATTCATTGCGGGTGCCAACATTAGCGGGCAGGCGGTGGCGTTACGCGCAATGCAAAGTGTGGACAGTAAATCGTTGCAGTGGCCGTTGGCAAGCTTTGCAATAAAATCGGCCGTTGCCGGTGCGATTACAATGGCATCTGCGTTCCGCGACAACTCAATGTGCGCCATGCCGTTGGGGATTTCGTCATCCCATAAATCGGTGAAAACGCGCTTGCCGGAAAGCGCCTGCAATGTGGTCGCAGTGATAAACTTGGTTGAGGCGTCCGTCATGACGACTTGAACGTCGAAACCCGATTTTTTCAGTAAACGCGTCAACTCTGCGGATTTATATGCCGCCACACCGCCAGTAATGCCCAGAACGACTGAACGTAGGGTTGATGCAGGTGTATTGATTGCCGAGTGAGATGCAGAAATAGGGTTGGAAACAGCAGGCGCGCTGCCTGGTGATTTTGGCGTAGCGGATTGAAGGTGGCTCGTCATAGACCGAATTCTAACGTATGCGCAATGCAGTAAGATTCCAATTTTCCACAATTGCCCAAATATTGTCAGGGCTGCTCCGAACGGTCTGTTTGACGTGCGCTACTTAGAGCGGCATATAAAAACATGACCAGCTCAAAATGTCGATAACCGAGTGGCCTGAAGATGAGCGTCCGCGCGAACGCTTGCTAAAGCAGGGGGCTGCCGCGCTTTCAGATGCCGAATTAGTGGCAATTTTCCTTCGAGTCGGTGTGAAAGGCAAAAGCGCCGTGGACTTGGCACGTGATCTTGTTGTTGAGTTTGGGAGTTTGAACGGTCTGTTTGCTGCCAGTGAAGCTGACCTTTGCGCGATCCGCGGCATGGGCCAGGCAAAATATGTCCAGCTTCAAGCGGTGCTCGAAATGGCCAGGCGCGCATTGGTTGAAGATATCAAGCTAGCCGATGCGCTCGCGTCGCCGAAATCGGTGCGAGATTATTTAAAGCTAACCTTGGCGCGCTTGCCACACGAAGTCTTTGTCGCGGTTTTCCTCACGAGCCAAAACCGGGTTATCAAGGTAGAGGAAATTTTTCGCGGCACTTTAACGCAAACCAGCGTCTATCCGCGCGAAATTGTAAAGTTAGCGCTTGCACATAATGCAGCATCCGTGATCTTCGCACATAACCATCCCTCTGGCGAGCCGAATCCCAGTCAAGCCGATCGATCTCTGACCAAAACACTCGCTGATGCCTTGGCGCTAATCGATGTGCGAGTGCTGGATCACTTTATTGTGGCACCGGGGGCATCGCTTTCGTTCGCAGAGCAAGGATTGATGGGTTAAGCCTCACCGCAAAATGATAAACACCTTGCGATAAGTGCTTGGTTTTGGTTATAATTTCGGGCTTCGCTTACGTTTTTACCGCTCAAGCCATCCCGTTCGATCGAGTAGAAAATTTTAAGCAAGGTCATAACCACACAACAATCAATGGAACCGGTTTTCTCGGTCCGCGCTTTGTTCAACGACGAGGCGCTTTATCAACGTTTTAATGAGGTGCTTTATGGCACGAGTTTGCCAAGTAACGGGCAAGGGCCCGATGGTGGGAAACAATGTTTCTCACGCCAACAATAAAACCAAACGTCGCTTTCTGCCTAACCTGCAGAATCGTCGCTTCTGGGTAGAATCCGAGAACCGTTGGGTGCGTTTGCGCTTGACCAACGCCGGGCTTCGCACCATCGACAAAAAGGGCATTGACGTTGTCCTAGCCGATCTGCGCGCTCAAGGCGTCGCAGTCTAAGCCAACCAAGACAAGCCCAAAGGAAAAATCATGCGCGATAAAATCAAACTCGAATCCACGGCTGGTACCGGTCATTTTTATACCACCAGCAAAAACAAACGCACTATGCCCGAGAAAATGGAGATCATGAAATTTGATCCTAAAGCTCGGAAGCATGTGATGTACAAAGAAACAAAGCTGAAGTAATCAGATTTTTATTTCGCTCGTTTTATAAAACAAAAAACCCGCTCTTGAGCGGGTTTTTTGTTTTGCGGCGATCGAGATTGTCACGACAAACATCATTACTTTTTTGGTCAATGCCCCAAGGCTAGGCTGGAATTCGGGGTGAAAGCGTCCGAAGACCAGCGCCAACAAAAGAGGCTTGGCGGAACTTACGCGTAAGCGCGCAGCTTCCGAGAGAATTGCTGCAATGCCAATATGCCGGACGCCTCGGCACGTTTGCACCAATCTTCCAAGTTTGCGACTAGTTCCTCTTTGGAAACGGTCGAGCGTTCCCACGTTGCCATCAGTTCTTTTTTGAATGCATAGACTTTTTCCAGTACGCTGCTACTGCCGAGTGCGGCGTCAAGGTGTTGCTGATGCTCAACCGCCAAGGTGTTGCGATCGGCGATCATCCACTCTCTAAACCGGTTGTAGCCACGACTGGAGCGCATGCCGCTGAACGCCTTGCCATCGGCGCGCAAGCGGCGAATTTCATCGCGGCAGGTGGCCTTTAATGAGCGGGCATAGCCAGTAGTGATTTCGAATCGATGCGCAATAACGGATTGCACTGTTTCAATATCGCACACTGCCTTATCTAAATTGAACTTTGGTTTAGGCGCGACCTTTTTGACTTTCGCCAGTCCGATTGTTTCTAAAGCGCGGATATATAGCCAGCCCAAGTCAAATTCATACCAGCGCATTGAAAAACGTGCAGAGGTCGGAAACGCGTGATGATTGTTATGCAATTCTTCGCCGCCGATCCAAAACGCGAGTGGCGTAATGTTTGTGCTGGTATCGTTCACGGTGTAGTGACGGTAGCCCCAGTAGTGACCGATTCCGTTTATCACGCCTGCGGCATGAATTGGAATCCATGCCATTTGCGCGGCCCAGATGGCCGCGCCAAGCGGGCCAAACAGGACCAAGTTGGTAATCAACATCAACCCCGCGCCTTGCCAAGAATAACGTTCGTAAACGTTGCGCTCGATCCAGTCGTTCGGCACGCCGTGGCTGTATTTTTCGAGCGTTTCTTGATTTTTGGATTCAGTACGATAAAGCTCAGCGCCTTCGGTCAAAACTTTTTTTATCCCGTAGTGCATTGGGCTGTGTGGGTCTTCAGCGGTTTCACATTTGGCGTGGTGTTTACGGTGAATCGCAACCCATTCTTTGGTCACCATTCCGGTCGTCAACCATAGCCAGAAGCGGAAAAAATGACTTGGAATTGGGTGCAGATCGAGACCGCGATGCGCCTGTGCACGGTGAAGGAAAATGGTGACAGCGGCGA
Source organism: Burkholderiales bacterium (assembly GCA_038236905.1). GTDB lineage: Bacteria > Pseudomonadota > Gammaproteobacteria > Burkholderiales > Usitatibacteraceae > UKL13-2. Next base: position 4,238 of record JBBRZG010000026.1, on the reverse strand, counting down.
TCGTCACATGCGTAAGGCCAAGCGTCACTACGATATAACCCCACCATGGCAAATCGATCAAACCGTTCAAAAAAGAAATGTCCAACTAAATCTCCTGAAGAAAAAAGTGACTAGATTGATGGTAAATTTTACGCTGAAACGTTTTCAGCAAACCTGCCATTTCCCTTAGATGAGGCCTAAGACACAAAAGTTTTAGAGCTTACGTGGTTAACTAAGGTTGAGGGTTTGTGTTGATGGCGGCGAGCGAATTTTCGTTGGAATTTTCATTTCCGCCTACGAGTAAACTTTTTACGATGCTATCGGCGACTTGGATGCTGCGCTGCTGAGCGGGAATTCGCACCCCCGCTTTTTGAAACTCGCGCCAAATTTCCAGTAGTAGATCAGACCGAAGCACTGATTGGCCTTGATTTTCGTCGCTAATCCACACCGTCAGTTCCAGGTCGATGCCGTTTTCTCCCAAACGGGTGATGAGCACCAACGGCGTGGGTTGGCTGACGACGCGCGCGTGTGCCTTGGCTGCGGCCGTTAATATTTGTATCGCGGTATCGAGATCGCTATCGTAGGAAATGGTCACATTGGATTTGACGGCGACGCTCCGATCAGTAAACGCGTGATTAATGACCACATTCGTGATCAGCGTGTCGTTGGGAATGATGGCCTCAGTACCATCAAAACCTTTGATGACGGTATATCGCGAGCGAATCGCATCGACCAAGCCGTGACGGGAATCGACGGTGACCAAATCGCCTAATCTGACTGAACGATCCAGCAAAATAATAAAGCCTGAGACGTAATTGCTCGCAATTTTTTGCAGGCCAAATCCCAAGCCCACGCCCAGCGCGCCGCCAAATACGGAGAGCATGGTCACATCGATATTCACCAGTTGCATGGCGATCAAGAGGCCGAATACAAGTGAAAGCGCACGTAGAATTTTGGCGATGACAACTCGCGAACTCATATCCACGGTGGACGCACCCATGATGCGTTTTTCTATCAAGCCTGACAGCCCGAGTGCCATAAAGACGGTGACCGTGGCAGATAACACGGCCTCGATTACTTGGCGCAGCGTCACACTCTGCTTGCCGATTGGAAACTGGATTTCCTGGAGCGCCAGCAAGATCTCAGGCAGCGCTCCGGTCAGATGCAGCGCCGCGAATCCCCATGCGGCGAAAGCTATAAAACGCTCGAATGATTTTAAGAAAGCGCTCGGTGGAATCAAGTGCCGCAACAAATAAACCGCGAGGCGTATAACGGCAAACGATGCAATCAGCGGGATTGCAATATTTAGCAACGGGGTGGGATGAAATTTGAGAAGCGCGAGCCGGGTGAGCCACGCTAAAATTAGAAACAACAGCGGAAACGCAATTCGGTTCGCGCCGCCCGCGCTAATTTTACGTATGCCCGGATCCAGATTTTCAGGCAGCCTTGCGCGCAATGCGCGCGACGCCAGCCAAGCTAGGGCTCCTGCGATTGCCAACGATCCGAGTTGCGCCGCGCCCTGCGCCGAGACCAATGAACGCAAGATCGCATCTAAATCAAAACCTGCGGGGATCATTTGCCAGTGGGTTTGCGCGCGGCAGTGGTTTTCTTGGAGGTGTTTTTGGCTACCGCGATTGAGGCGCTTGCTTTGACGCTTGTTTTGGTTTTTGGCGCAGTTTTTGGTGAAGCTTTGTTGTTGGCTTTGCGCGTTTTGGATGTGCTCAATGTCTGTGTCGCGTCCGCTTTGCCCGTTTTTGTCAAGGTCTTAGATTTTGATTTGGCGATCGACAGCGCGGTGCGTTTGGTTTTTGCGGCACCGTCATCGGCATCTGTTGATTCCGTGTCGGTCTTGGCGGGTGCTTTAGAACCGTTTTTTACCGCTGCCTTGGTCGCGCCCGAACGCACTAACAACGCGGCGAAGAAGCCATCCGTGCCATGGGTCTGGGGGGACAGGCGCAGGTAAGGATCCATGCCCTTCAATTCAATTTTTTGGCGCTTGAAAACGTCGTCCGCCGAGACCAGTGCGAAATCAGCATGGGTGCTGAGAAAGGCCTCAACAATCATTTCATTTTCTTCGCGCAGCAGGCTACATGTGGCATATACCAGATGCCCGCCGGAAGTGACGAGTTTAGCGGCTGCATTTAGAATAGAGGTTTGCTTGACGTTAAGTTCAGCCAGACCTGCCTCGGATTGGCGATATTTCAGATCCGGGTTGCGTCGCAACGTACCCAAACCAGTGCAAGGCGCGTCAACCAGCACACGATCCAGCTTGCCGGCGAGTCGCTTTATCTTGGTGTCGTTCTCGCTAACGATACGAATCGCCTGGACATTCGACAACCCGGATCGCTTCAAACGCGGCCCTAAATTGGCGAGGCGTTTTTCGGATACGTCGAATGCATAGAGGCGGCCCGTTGACGCCATTGAGGCACCAATCAGCAGCGATTTGCCGCCGGCACCTGCGCAAAAATCTGCGACCATTTCGCCACGTTTCGCATCCAGCAGGAGTCCGAGGAGTTGGCTGCCTTCATCCTGAACCTCAACGAATCCTTCCAAGAAGGCCGGGTGTTTCGCAAGGGAAATCTTGTCGGCCAGGCGAATACCTAACGGCGAATAGGGCGTAGGCACGCAGGCAATACCTTCTTGTTCAAAACGTTTTAACACCGCATCACGCTTTGCTTTAAGCGAATTCACGCGTAAATCCAATGGCGCGGGTCGCATCATCGACTGCCCTAACTTGATGATCTCTGCATCCGACATAAACTTACCCAGCCGGCTCAAGACCCAGTCAGGCAGTTCGGCTTCGACCCCAAGCGGCAAGCCGGTAGGATTTTTGCCTTTGAGCTCTTGCAGCCACACCGCCTCATCTCGTTTCAAAACGGTATTTAAATCGCCAATACTGACTTTTTGGAAGCGTGTCATCGCCAACAACGCCATCGCGCGTGGATTGGCTTTCGGTGAGAAATAGGCGATCAAGCGGCGGTGTCGCAGAACCGCAAACACAGTTTCAGCGATGAAACCGCGATCACGATGACCAAGCTTGGGCCGATCCCGAAAAAACAGCTTCAAGCTCATGTCTGCGGGGGTGACCAGCGGCAAGACCAGCGTGAGCGCCTCGACTAGGGCGTTAAAGAGTGCGTGAGTTATTGGCATAACTGACTATTATCGCTTATCGGGGCCCCTCTTGGGAAATTTAGGTGAGAAATTTAGCCAAGTAACGAGAATAGCCTGCCTAAATCTTCTAAAATTTATGCATTCAATACGTAAGATTTTCAGCGCGTTTGGGTGCGTTAAATGGCGTGCAGCTTAACGGAGTCACGTTTCTGCCTATTTGCGAACACCAGTTTCGAGGGCGTTTTGTTGAGGTTCGCTGACCAGCACGCTGCTTGCGACTTGCTCGATAGGAAATCGACCCATATAAAATTTGAGTTTGACGGGCATATAGAAATATTGCGGTGCCAACCAGACCTCATAGACGTCTTCCGGGTCGGCAGCCTCACTCTTTAAATGTATTGCTGCCAGCGGGCCTAGCTGGGTTTGCACGGTTTCTTCGCCAATTCGCCTGAATTTATATTTATAAACCTTGCGTGCATTGGTCACCTGCACCTCAATTACGTCCTGTCCTGCCTTCAAAAGCGCTACATCGTGCGCCATTTGAAAAAGAAAGCTCTGCATATCCTGCATGCGTTCGGGCAGCGGCAGCAAATGCGTTTCACCATGTTTGATAATTTTTAGTTCTTTGGTGGCGCGCTTGAACTCGGCGGTGTCCGCGGCGGCATCACCGCGCGTGAGCGAGAAAAAATTGGGCCGCACGCCGTCGCGGGTCACTTCGCCGCGACTAGTCTGCCGGAATACGCCGACAAACATGCTGGTAAAAAACCCGGTGGCCTGAATACTCGTATTTATTTCATATTCGCTGCCATTTCGCTTCCATGCCAAATTGGCGACGCCGTTGGCAACGCTCGACGTCATTTTGTAGTCAATACTTATGCTACCCGGAAAGTCGGGGCCTGCAGCGCCCGTTGGTGATGACCCCAGACGCGAGCTTGGCAAAGACTGCGGAAAAGGAGTACCTAAGCTGGATTCCTTGACAATCGCCTTTTCAACGGATTTTTCGCGGACCGCATCATTCTCTTGTGGAGCGGGCTGATTAGCCGGCAATGGGTAGCTGGCGGCCGCCTGAATGGGGTCAGGGATCGGCTCAATGGGTGCGGCTGCAATCGCTGCTGCTTCCGCGGCGGCCAGCTCGGGATATTCGAGCG
>JBBRZG010000025.1:0-32232 GCA_038236905.1 Burkholderiales bacterium | reverse complement strand
AGGTAACGTTCGTCTAGGGTGAGGTGCGAGCGCTTCATGGCGATATCCTTTCGTCTCAGAAACAAAAGGGTACCGCTTTTCGTGTCCTCACCCCTTTATCTAGCGCCCAATAACATCGCTATTCGAACTTGAATCCGGGTTATTGCTTCGAGATGCCCGCCAAATGGGGAGTTTCTATCATCGCTCTTATCCTTCGTCCGTCAGTCTTCGCGCTTCAAGCTTAGGGAATAGACAGGTCTCGACGCTAAAGTTGTTTCGGCGACGTCGAGCCATCCCATCCACCGCCAAGTGCTTTTATGAGCGCCACGGAAGCCGTTAAGCGACGTCCCATTAAAGTCATCGCCGTGCGCTCGTTGGCGAGCTGCGCCGTCTGCACGCTGACCACGTTGAGATAGCTGACGGTACCCGCCTTGTATTGGTTGAGAGTCAATGCGACCGATTCACGTGCGGCGCGAACCGCGTCCTCCTGCACTTTTGCCTCAGCCTCTAAAATTCTCATCGCGCTCAAATTGTCTTCAACATCCTGAAACGCCTGCAATACTGTCTGGCGATAGGCGGCCACATTTTGGTCGTATAGGGCAACGGCTTGGTCAGTTGCGGCACCACGTTTGCCAAAGTCAAAAATAGTCTCAACAAGCGATGGTCCAAGCGACCAGAAACGATTCGGTGCGCTGATCCAATTCGACAGCGTCGGGCTGCTGTAGCCGCCATTCCCAGTCAGCGAAAGCGTCGGATAGTAGGCTGCCTTGGCGACCCCGATTTGCGCATTGGCCGCGGCCGCGCGCCGTTCTGCGCCCGCGATATCGGGGCGACGTTCTAGCAGGACGGCGGGTAGTGTCAACGGAATGGTTGGCACAGCCACATTCCATTTGGCAGGTGACAAGGCAAAATTTCCCGGCGCTTTGCCGATTAGTAGCGCGATTGCATGTTCTAGCTGTGCGCGCTGAACGCCAAGATCAATCGACTGCGCTTCAGCGCTTCGCAACTGAGTTTCGGCTTGTGCGACATCAACACGACCGGCAACGCCCACGTTGTAGCGGTTTTTAGTGAGCTCCAAGGATTTTGCATAGGCGGCCACAGTATCGTCCAGCAGCTGTTTTTGCGCGTCACTCACTCTCAGCTGAAAATAATTGGAGGCCAAATCTGACTGTGCCGACAAGCGTGCCGATTCCAAATCGGCCACGCTGGCCTGAATGCTGGCGTCGTTAGACTCGACCTGGCGACGAATGCGGCCCCATAGATCAAGTTCCCAGGCGAAATTGGCACTCAAATTATGACTGGTCGCAATCCCAGACGTAGTGCTGGACACTCCCCCAGTGCCGGCGCTTGAGCCGGTGTTAGTCTGCGTTCTCGACGATCCGGATCCAGACCGGCTGCGCGTTTCTGATGCGGATGCTGAAATGGTCGGGAAAAAACTACTTCGCGCCGATGCACCCAGGGCCTGGGCTTGACGAACTTTCGCTTCGGCAACTTTTAAATTCTGATTGTTGATATCGACTTGCTCGACCAGCGCACTTAACTCGCTGTCTCCGAACGCTTCCCACCACTTGCCGCGTTTTATATCGTCACTTGGTGTTGCAATTTTCCAATCACCTGCCTCTTTAAACGTGCGCTGCGATGCGGCGGCATTTGCAGCTTCAGGGCGCTTATAGTCCGGGCCGACAGCGCACCCAGACAGCATCGCAAACAGCAGCGCAAACAGCAGCGTAACTAACAATGAACGTCGCAATGCAGGAGCCTGTGCCGGCGCAAGTCTGCGAACGATTTTGAGGTGATGACAAATCATTTATTCTCCAAAACAGTATTTCCAATATCGCCTTCTGACGATGGCTTGTCAGCGTCCGTATTTTTAGGATCCCGCGCGCCACTTTTGAACGTTCGAAGTCCCCAATGTCGCATTCGATCCAGATACAAGTACACGACAGGTGTTGTGTAGAGGGTCAGCAGTTGGCTGACTAACAAGCCACCGACTATCGAGATGCCCAGCGGCGTGCGCAGCTCGGCGCCATCGCCGAACCCGATCGCGAGCGGAATCGCGCCGAGCAGCGCAGCCATGGTGGTCATCATGATCGGTCGAAAACGCAGCAGGCATGCCTGATAGATCGCATCGTGCGGCGACAAGCCATGATTACGCTCGGCGGCGAGGGCAAAATCAATCATCAAAATCGCATTTTTCTTGACGATGCCAATCAGCAAAATAACCCCGATCAGCGCAATGATCGAGAGCTCGGTTTTGGTCGCCAGCAGCGCAAGCAACGCACCTACTCCCGCCGAGGGTAGCGTCGATAAGATAGTGAGCGGATGGATGTAGCTTTCATACAAAATACCTAGCACGATATAGACGGTGACCAGCGCCGCCAGAATCAACCACGGCTGACTATCAAGACCCTGCTGAAAAGTGCGAGCGGTGCCTTGGAAGCTGCCGGTGATGGTGCTGGGCACACCGATTTTCGCCATTGTGTCGCGCATCGCCTGCACGGCTGTCGACAGCGACACGCCTTCGGGCAGATTGAATGAAATAGTGGTTGCCGCAAATTGGCTCTGACGATTAACCGTTAGCGGCGCGGTGGTTGGCTCGTAACGCGCAAATGCAGATAGCGGTACTTGTCCGCGAGTCGGTGAGAGCACGTAAATACCATTGAGTGACTCCGGGCTTTGCCAATATTGCGGTGCGACTTCCATCACCACGCGGTACTGGTTCAGCGTCGCGTAAATGGTGGAAACCACCGCCTGACCGTAAGCCAGATACAGCGCAGTATCAATGGCGCGGGTGGTCACGCCCAAACGCGATGCGGTTGGACGATCAATTACCAGACTCATTTGCAAGCCGCGCTCTTGCTGATCCGAATTCACATCAGCGACTTCTTTAACATCTTGTAATGCCTGCTGCAGGCGCGGCGTCCACGTGCGCAATTCCTGTAAATCGTCTGCCTGTAGCGTGAACTGATAGGCTGCATTGGATTGCCGTCCGCCCGCCCGAAAATCCTGCACAGGTGCCAAGAAAAGGCTAGCGCCGGCCACTTTGGAAAGTTTGGGGCGCAGGCGTGCGACAATGGCGTCCGCCGACACTTTACGTTCCTTCAACGGTTTCAGCGCCAGAAACATGCGCCCACCGTTGCGTTGGCCACCGCCTGTAAAAGCGATGACGTTATCGACGGCGGGATCCTGCAACACAATATCGACAAATTCGCCGAGCTTGCCTTGCATCGCCTGAAACGAAATGCTTTGATCGCCCTGAATGCCGCCCACGATTCTGCCCGTATCTTGCTGCGGCAGAAAACCTTTTGGGACGATCACATACAGATAAACGTTAAAGCCAATCGTGGCCATCAGCGTCACCACCACCAGCAACGGATGCCGTAACACCCAGCCGAGGCTGCGCGCATAACCGCGCAAGATCCAGGCAAAAAATCTCTCCGTGTGGGCGGCAATTTTTGCACCGAACATTGCGAACCGCCCGAGTGGCTTGGATGATACGCCTTCAGGCTTTTTAGCTCGCAGCAAGCGCGCGCACATCATCGGCGTCGTCGTCACCGAGACCACCAGTGACACCAGAATTGCGACCGATAACGTGACCGCAAATTCACGAAATAAACGCCCAATAATGCCGCCCATCAGCAGGATGGGAATAAATACAGCGATTAATGATATCGACATTGAGACTACTGTAAAACTGACTTCGCGCGAGCCCTTGATCGCCGCGTCAAATGGGCTCATGCCTTCTTCAATATGGCGGGTCACGTTCTCAAGCACCACAATCGCATCGTCAACCACAAAGCCAGTTGCGATGGTCATGGCCATTAGCGATAAGTTGTTGAGGCTGTAACCTGCGGCATACATGATGCTGAAAGTGCCAATCAGTGAGACGGGCACCGCGACGGCGGGAATAAGCGTCGCGCGGAAGTTGCGCAAAAACAGAAAGACCACCATGATCACGAGGCCCATCGAGATCACCAAAGTGCGCTCGACCTCGTGCAAGCTGGCGCGGATGGTGGTGGTGCGCTCAAGCGCCACCTGTAGATTAATTGAAGCCGGAATTGAGGCGCGCAATTGCGGCAGCAGTGCCTGAATGCGGTCAACCGTCTCGATAATATTCGCGTTAGGTTGCCGGTTAATCAGCAATACAACAGATGGCTTGCCGTTGGCGGTGCCGTAATTACGCAGGTCTTGTACCGAATCCACCACATCACCGACATCGCTCAGTCTGACCGCTGCGCCACCGCGATAGGCCACGATAATGGGTAAATAATCGGCGGCTTTTTTGGCTTGGTCGTTGGCATAGATCTGCCAGCTGTTATCGCCATCCTCGACCAGACCTTTCGGTCGATTGACGTTGTTGTTGGTGATCGCGGTGCGAACTTCATCGAAACCTATCGCCAAGCGATTGAGCGCGGTGGGATTCAATTCCACGCGCACGGCGGGAAGAGACGAGCCGCCCACGGTGACCTGGCCCACGCCGCCGACTTGCGATAGTTTTTGCGCGACGATGGTTGATGCCGCATCGTACATCTGACCTTGCGTCAGGGTATCCGACGTCAGCGACAGGATCATGACCGGCGCATCCGAAGGATTCACCTTTCGATAGGTGGGGTTCGAGGGCAGACTGGTCGGCAAATCAGCACGCGCAGCTTGAATAGCGGCTTGGACCTCGCGCGCTGCGCCGTCAATATTGCGACTTAAATCAAATTGCAGTGTGATGTTGGTGCTGCCAAGCGACGATGAGGACGTAATTTCATTCACGCCCGCAATCCGCCCCAGTGAGCGTTCCAACGGAGTGGCCACGGTGGCTGCCATCACCTCCGGGCTTGCACCGGGTAGCGCCGCCGAAACTGAAATCGTCGGAAAATCCACCTGCGGTAGAGGCGCTACCGGCAGTTGCTTAAACGCAACCGCCCCCGCCAACGCCACACCAAGGGTGAGCAGTGTGGTGGCGACGGGGCGGCGGATAAATATTTCAGAAAAATTCATGTTTCAGTATTCAGGTACGAAATTGCGTTACTTGATTCCTTTTGCTACACGCTCAGCTTAGGTCCAAGACTCAAGGCAAAATCAAGGCAAAAATTACTTCACCGTATATCCGCGTCCCTCAAGGCATGCTGAAACCGCGCGCGAGTAATCTGCTTTACGTTGAGCATTTTCAACGGATTGACCGGGCGCATATCCTGTTTGCCCGCTTCCCCAGCGCTCACATTCAATTCGATCGAATGTACTCTGGGTGGCAGTCTGCCCGTTCTTTGGATATGCGTAGAGCTGTGTCTGCGCAGGGTTAGGCGCTTGGGCAGAGGGTTGGGATGGAGCAGATTGCTGAACATAAGTTGGCGTTGGCGAGCCCGTGGCAGGTGGCGCAGCAACTACGGGCGTCGGTCCTGGCTCATCCGAGATGAAGGTTTCGGTAATCAGTGCGCTATTAGGCGGCGCGACCACACGATAACCGCGCCCCGGATTGCTGACGTAATAGACATCATCGGCGTAGTAATACGGCGATCCGCCATACCATGTGGTGGCATAGCCGAACGGTAAGAATGGGACGACGAGGCCTAGTGAAAGACCGCTGTAAAAGCCACCCCAACCATAGCCGCGGTAGCCATAACCTCGGCTATATCCACCATACCCGCCATAACCTGAGCGGTAGTAGTTGCGCCCGCCTCGATAGTAGCCGCCATGGCCATAACCGCCCACATTAATGGATACCGAACTGTGTGACGTACCGCCGCCGTGATTGCCTCCGTACGAACCACGAGGTGCTGCGATCGCCGATTCCGATGCTGAAGTAGTTGCCAGTGCGATCCCACAAAATACCAACGCGCGTAGCGTCAATAGTCTCGGCGAATTGAGTTTGCCGGGTGTGACTTTTAGTGAGCTGATGATATTTTCCAAATGCTTGTTCATACCGAACCTTTCAAAAAGGATTGAGTTGCAAACCATCTCTTTGCTACCCATGGCGTGTGTTGAGTCGGTTTTCAGAACACCGGTAGCGATTTTGATGTCTCCTCGCCGTCCCGTATTGCTTCTTCAACAAACGATCCATGGTTCATCCCTGATCTTTTATTTTGCTCATATTTATTGCTCGTCTTCCCCGTCAGCTTATTCTGCGGCGGATACTTTTTCTTCACCATCGCGCGGTGAAGGTTTATCTTGTTTATTTCTAAATCGGCGTGCCAAGCTGTCGAACGCCAGATAAATCACCGGTGTTGTAAACAAGGTCAACACCTGCGAGACAATCAGACCACCGACCATGGTTATGCCTAGCGGATGACGCAGTTCAGAGCCGACACCGCTGCCCAACATCAATGGTAACGCGCCCAATAACGCCGCCATCGTGGTCATTAAAATCGGCCGAAATCGCAGCAAACACGCCTGAAAAATTGCTTCACGTGGCGCTTTACCCTCGTTTCTCTCGGCATCCAGCGCGAAATCAATCATCATAATCGCGTTCTTTTTGACGATGCCGATCAGCAAGATTATGCCGATGACCGCGATGATCCCCAAGTCAGTGCGCGACAGCATAAGCGCCAGCAATGCACCTACGCCCGCCGAGGGCAGGGTAGATAAAATTGTAATGGGATGGATGTAGCTCTCATACAATACGCCCAGCACGATGTACATCGTTACAATAGCGGCCAGAATCAGCAGCAGCGTGCTTGTCAGTGATGCGCTAAAGGCTAAAGCAGCGCCCTGAAATCCGGTGCGAATACTGGCGGGCACCGCAATTTCTTTTTCGGCGGCTTCGATGGCTTTTACTGCATCGCCCAACGAATTGCCCGGTGCAAGATTAAACGAGATCGTGCTGGCCGGAAACTGGCCGATATGGTTAATTGCCAACGACACCGGTTTCTCTGTTACGGTGGCCACCGTTGATAACGGCACTTGTGCACCCGACGCTGAAACAACGTAAATGTCATTAAGCGCCGATGGTCCTCGCCTGAATTCAGGCTTCACTTCAAGCACTACCCGGTACTGGCTGGCCTGGGTGAAAATAGTCGAAATCAGTCGCTGGCCAAATGCATTGTACAAGGCGTTGTCGATCGCGGCGTGCGTGATGCCAAGACGAGCAGCGCTATCGCGATCAATATTAAGGTATGCCTGAAGGCCTTGATCCTGCAGGTCCGAGACCACATCGGCCAGCTGTGGCAAAGTATTTAGCTTATCCACCAACTTATTCGTCCACAGTGACAACTCCACTGGATCCGAGTCTTCTAGGCTGAACTGATATTGTGTGCGGCTTACGCGATCTTCAATCGTTAAATCCTGCACCGGTTGCATATACAGCGTAATGCTTCCAAGCTTGGCAATCTTAGGTTTTAACCGTTCTATGACCTCGGATGCGGTTACATCGCGGCTTTCATGTGGCTTTAAGTTGATCAGGACGCGGCCCGCGTTGAGCGTGGTATTTACGCCATCAACGCCAATAAATGACGACACGCTGGCAACCGCAGGATCCTGAAGAATCACGTTGGCAAGCGTCTGCTGACGTTCTGCCATACTCGCGAACGATACTGACTGCGGTGCCTCTGATATGCCTTGGATCACGCCGGTATCCTGCATCGGGAAGAAACCCTTTGGCACGAAAATGTAGAGCAGCACAGTAAGTGCGACGGTCCCTGTTGCCACTAGCATCGTCGCTATTTGCCGATCCAGCACCCACGTCAGCATCACGCCATAGCGGTGAATGATGGCATCAAACCATTCGCCAGTTACACGATAAAACTTCCCCTGCTTCTCTTTTGGGGTGTGCTTCAACAATTTTGCGCACATCATCGGCGTGAGCGTCAGCGAAACCACCGCCGAGATGATGATGGCGACGGCCAGCGTGATAGCGAATTCCCGAAACAGGCGACCCACGACGTCGCCCATGAACAGCAGCGGGATCAGTACCGCCAACAGCGAAATAGTGAGCGAGATGATCGTGAAACCGATTTGCGATGAGCCCTTAAGCGCGGCGTTCAACGGGGTCTCGCCCTCCTCAATATAGCGGGCTATATTTTCGATCATCACAATGGCGTCATCGACCACAAACCCGGTCGCAATCGTCAAGGCCATTAGCGTCAGGTTGTTGATAGAAAAATCGACCAGATACATGACGCCGAACGTACCGATCAGCGACAGCGGCACTGCCACACTCGGAATAATGGTCGCCGGCACGTTGCGCAAAAATACAAAAATCACCATCACCACCAGCGCCACCGCGAGCAGCAATTCGAATTGCACATCCTTAACCGAGGCGCGAATGGTGACAGTGCGATCAGTCAAAATCATGACTTCCATCGAGGCGGGCATCGCCGCCGTCAAACCGGGTAATAGCTGCTTGACGCGATCAACGACTTCAATCACGTTCGCGCCAGGCTGACGTTGAATATTCAGAATAATGGCGGGCGTTTCGTTCATCCAAGCGGCCAACTTGGTATTCTCGGCGTCTTCAATCACATCCGCGACATCGGTCAAGTAAATCGGCGCACCGGCTTTGTAGGAAATGATGAGTGATCGATAGCTGGCGGCGGTACGAATTTGATCGTTGGCGTCGATCGTATAAGCGCGCGCCGGCCCGTCAAAGCTACCCTTTGCCTGATTAACGTTGGCGGCGGCAACAGCCGTACGAATGTCCTCCAGATTCAGCCCGGCAGCTGCCAGCGCTTTTGGGTTTGCCTGAATCCGCACCGCAGGGCGCTGTCCGCCACTGAGCGTGACCAGACCGACGCCGGCAAGCTGAGAAATTTTCTGCGCAATGCGCGTATCGACCAGCGCCTGAACCTGTGGCATCGGCATGGATTTTGAGGTAATGCCAAGTGTCAATATTGGCGCATCGGCCGGATTGACCTTGCTGTAAATCGGCGGTGCCGGTAAGTCAGCGGGCAACAAATTGCTGCCTGCGTTGATCGCTGCCTGTACTTCCTGCTCCGCAATGTCGAGCGCGAGCGTGAGGTCAAATTGCAAAGTGATGACCGACGCGCCGCCGGAGCTGGTCGACGACATTTGCTTTAACCCCGGCATCTGTCCAAATTGGCGTTCAAGTGGCGCGGTGATACCAGATGTGACCACATCCGGGCTTGCGCCGGGATAAAGCGTGACGACTTGAATGGTTGGGTAGTCGACCTCGGGGAGCGCTGAAAGCGGGAGCTGACGGTAGCCCATCACGCCTCCCAAGATCACTGCCACCATCAGTAACGAGGTGGCAACCGGGCGTTCAATGAAAAGGCGGGAGATGTTCATTTAAGGTTATAAAAAATGGCGGGCTGAGCAAACTATTGCGCGTTTTGCTGCGCGCGTTCACGCATCTTTTTGCGGAATTCTGCTTTTTGCTCGTCCGTCATGCTTTCCATTTTTTTGCGCAGCTCTGCCTTTTGCTCATCACTCATATCACGCCAACCACCCCCACCCTTAGAGGGTTCTGCGGGCGGAACGCTCGGCGCCTGAAGGGAACCTGCTACCGCTGGCGTACCCTGACTAGCGGTTGAAGCAGGAGAAGGCGTTGGCGTTGGTGATGATGCCGGTGTACTTACTGATCCGCTGACCTTTACGTCGGCGGATGGAGCGCCCGCGGGAGCGGATTTTGACTTATCACCATTTCCAGCGCCACGCTTGCTTGGATCGCCGCGTCCCGGTCTCGGAACAAATGGGGCGGTGACTTCGACTTTTGCACCTTCACGCAGACGGTCAATGCCATCCACCACTACTAATTCGCCAGGCATAACAGTGCCGTCAATGGCCACCATATCGTTTTCGACAGGGCCCAACACCACCGGTCGCATCGAGATAGTTTTATCTTCCTTAACTACGTAAACGATCGTGCCACGCGCGCCGCGCTGGATAGCCGCCATCGGAATCACGGTTGCGCCAGTTTTGGTATCGACTACCATCCGCACGTTGACAAACTGGTTTGGAAATAGCAATCCATCGGGATTTGGGAACTGCGCTTTCATTTTAATGGTGCCTGTGGTCGTATCGATTTGATTGTCAGAACTGAGTAAAAAACCGGTTGCCAGCTTATTTTTTTGATCGCGATCCCATGCGTCGACGCCTAACTTCGCACCCGCCTTTAATTGTTTTAACACGCGCTGAAGATTGTCTTGGGGAATGGTGAAGACCACCGTAATCGGATCTACCTGTGTAATCACCACCAAGCCCGTGGCGTCGCTAGCGCGAATCATATTGCCCGCATCCACTTGGCGTAAACCTAATCGTCCGCTAATCGGTGCGGTGATTTTGGTGTAGCTCAATTGGAGTTTCGCGTTATCCACCTGTGCTTGATCGATCTTGACGGTTCCTTCAAATTGCTTGACCAAAGCGTCTTGTGCATCGAGCTGCTGTCTGGCAATAGAATCCTGCGCGAGCAGGGTGCGATAGCGTTCAAGATCGAGTTTTGCGTTCGCGAGTTGTGCCTGATCGCGCGCCAGCTGGCCCTCGACCTGAGCAAGTGCAACTTTCTGCGGTTCAGGCTCAATTTCTGCTAATACTTGGCCCGCCTTGACTATCGTGCCCTCCTGAAATGAAGCGCTTTGCAATAATCCGTCGACGCGTGACTTCACGGTCGCCACTTTGAGCGCGGCAACTGTTCCCAACCCGGTTTGGACAATGTTGATGTCTCCGAGCTTGGCTGGCACGGCAGCGACGGGCTGTGTGCGATTGGGATCCCCGCCAAAACGTCCGCCGCCTGCTGCACCTGGTCCGCCAGACGCACCCGGCGTAGGGGGTGCTCCCGCTTTTGCACCCACCGCGCTGGCATCAACAGTTGATGCGTTGCCGGGTTGTCTGAACCACTGATACCAGATCGCGCTTGCCATAACCGCAATCAAAACCAAGGCAATAATGATGTTCCGAATCAATTGATTGGATTTCTTGCGCGGTGAAGGGGAAAGATTTGGCGCGATAGTAGGACGTGGGGGTAAAGGCGAGTTTTGCATGTCGGTATTTTAATTTTTGGAGGTCAATTACAGCTTTGCATAGCGTGATTGCTGATGCTGAAGCCGGACTAGAAATTTTGCGAAGGCCACACTTTAAAACAGTATGACCATCTATGAGCGAATTCACCGTACCAAATAGTGAATTCGATATGAATTGAGTTGTAACAAGTTGCAATGCCACACATATTTCAGCTTGGGCGAAACCTGAAATACGCCGTAACGGCTTACCTCGCCACGAGCTGGTTCAATTCAAAAATCGGAAGAAGCACCGCCAGCACGATCGCCAGCACAATCACGCCCATCACGAGGATCATGGCGGGTTCGATGATCGCGGCAAAAGCCGACGTTTTATTCTCAACATCACGCTGCTGTTGGCGCGCCGCAGCTTCCAAGGTTTGCGCCAGTCGTCCGCTGGCTTCTCCTGACGCAATCAAATGCACCATCACCGGCGGAAATAGCGTGAGTTTGCCGTGAGATTGTTGCGCAATTATTGCTCGAGACAGTGCCGAGCCTTCGCGCACCGCGATAGTGGCACGCTGCAATGCTTCGCGCATGGGGAGATTTCCCAACACGCCCGCACCTGCGCTCAGTGCAGTTAGTACGGGCACGCCGCTACTCACCAAAATTGACAGTGTGGCCGCGAGCTGCGCCGATTCTTTTGCACGGATCATGCGTCCGAGCAGTGGTGCGCGTAGTAACCAGCCGTGCCAGCGCCGCAATACCGATTTGCGCTTTAATGCGGCCTTGGCACCGACGAAAACAAGTACACCGCCGACCAGCCAGAACACACCCGTTAGTTGAATAAATTTTGACAGTCCCAGCAATGCACGTGTCATCAGTGGCAGCGTTTGTTTGGTGGATTCAAATACGCCGATCACCTGAGGAACCACATAGACCATCAACCCCGTGACGACCAGCGCGCAAACAATCATCACGATGATCGGATAAATCATCGCTACCAGTAACTTTTGACGCATCGCTTGCTGTTCCTCAACATAGTCAGCCAAGCGCTCGAGCACATCTGGCAGGCGCCCCGAGGTCTCGCCGGCGGTGACCAGAGTGCGGAACAAGCCTGAAAACGTAGAAGGAAACTGGCCGAGTGCTATTCCAAGAGGCTGCCCCTCCAGCACTTGCCCGCGAATCCCCGCCAGCAATTGCCTCTCTGGCTCTGATTCTGCCTGCTCGATCACCGCATTAAATGTTTGCTCTATGGTGAGGCCTGCGCCCAGCAAGGTAGCCAACTGACGCGTTACACGTGCCAAATCGGCCTGCGGCAGGTGGGCTTTACGCTTGCTGAATATGCTGCTCGCGTCGGCATCATTGGCCGCCTCAATCTGCGAAACATCGAGCGGGAACCAGCCTTTCTCACGCAGCTGCGCACGCGCCAAGCGCGGACTATCGGACTCCAGCACGCCGCGCTGTTCGCGACCGTCGATATCGTAGGCGGTATAACGGAAACCCGGCATGACTATATGTTTCGCGTGGCGGGACTTATGCGTTTAGTGACACGCATGAGACTAATCACGCGTGACTCGCAAAACTTCTTCCATCGAGGTCACGCCCTCCGCGACCCAGCGCAATCCGTCTTCGCGCAACGGCATCATCCCACCGCGAATGGCCGCATCCGCAATTTCATGCTCCGACGCGGCATCATGAATGAGTTTGCGCAACGGCTCATCGACGGTAAGCAATTCATAAATCCCCGTGCGCCCACGATAGCCGGTCGCGTTGCCTGCGTTTATATTAGCGCTTCCGTCACCCTCTATCGGTTCAAATACGCGTTTCAGCTGGCGGTAATCGGGGTTTAGCGAGGCCGCCAAAATTTCCTGTTCGGCGCTGGTCGGCGCGCGTTCACGTTTAGCGTTGGACGAAAGTCGTCGCACCAAACGTTGGGCCAATACGCCCGACAATGTGGATGCGAGCAGGTACGGCTCAATCCCCATATCGACCAGTCGCGTTACCGCGCCCGCGGCCGAATTGGTATGCAGAGTGGCCATCACCAAATGCCCGGTGAGTGATGCTTGCACAGCGATTTGCGCGGTTTCAAGGTCGCGGATTTCGCCGATCATGATGACATCCGGGTCCTGGCGCAGAATCGCCCGCAAAGCACGCGCAAACGTCATGTCTATTTTGTGATTCACCTGCGTTTGACCGACGCCATCCAGATCGTATTCGATAGGATCTTCAACGGTCATCATATTGCGGGTATGCGCGTCAAGTCTCGACAGTGCCGCATAAAGCGTCGTCGTTTTGCCGGACCCCGTTGGCCCGGTAACGAGAATAATTCCATGCGGCTGCTGGATAAGTTTGTCCAGCCGTTTCAGGGTATTGGCAGGCATGCCAAGGCCGTCGAGAGATAAACGTCCCGCCTGTTTATCGAGCAGTCGCATCACCACACGTTCGCCGTGGCCGGTGGGCAATGTGGAAACGCGCACATCAACCGGACGGCCTGCAATGCGCAACATAATGCGGCCGTCCTGTGGCAGCCGTTTCTCGGCAATATCGAGTTCTGCCATAACTTTGACGCGAGATACCATCGCTGCGTGCAACGACCGCTTGGGTTCCACCACGTCGCGCAACGCGCCATCAACGCGAAAACGCACAAGCGATCGCCGCTCAAAAATTTCAAGGTGAATATCTGATGCGTTTTCGCGTATTGCCTGGGTTAGCAAGGCGTTGATGAGCTTGATAATCGGCGCATCATTTTCCGTCTCCAGCAGATCAGTGATATCGGGCAGTGACTCGGTCAGCAGCGCCAGGTCAGCCGAGTTTTCGATGTTGCTGGCGATATCATCAACGTACTCGCGGCTGTCGTTTTCGTTACTACCCTCGTGCATATAAGCTCGCGCCAAGCGCGTGGTGAAATCAGGCAGCGACAAAAGCACCGGCCGCAATGCTTTACCAGTCATACGACGCACTTCCGCCAGTGTCGAAGACTCGGGATTGGGGGCTAACCAGACTTCGATTTCACCGTCCACTTCACGCGCTGTGATCACTCCTTTCGCTTTCGCAAAATGGTAGGGGAGCAAACGTACTACGCCGGATTCCGAACTTTCCATCACACTGCGTTCTTTGACATTAAAAGTACCCACGATTATTTGGGCGCGGGCTGCAGAGCGGGTTGCGCCGCTGTCTGCTTCGATGACTGCGTGGTTGGACTCGACAACATGGTCGGCAGCACTGGCAGCAATGCGCCACCCGGCGAAGTCAACAAAGAATCGGCTTCACGAATCGCATTGCTTTGTTCATTTCGAATGTATTCGTAACGTTCGCCCGTCAACTGATTTGCCGCCTTGCCATCGCGAAGCACGTAAGGTCTTAAAAAAATCATCAGGTTGGTTTTATCGCGATTGCGCGTTTGGTATTTGAACAAATTGCCGATGTATGGAATGTCACCCAGGATCGGTACTTTGCTATCGTTATTCGAGTTGCTATCTTGGATAAGACCGCCAATGACAATAATTTGGCCGTCATCTGCCAGCACAGTGTTTTCGACTGAACGTTTATTGGTGATCAGGTCGGCAGAGCGCACGCTGCTGGTCGTTGGCACCACGCTTGAAACTTCCTGAAAAACTTTGAGCTTCACCGTGCCGCCTTCAGTGACCTGGGGCGTTACGCGCAAAGTTAAGCCCACATCTTTACGTTCGATGGTCTGGAATGGACTGCTCGCCGCTGAAGTCGTCTGGGTATAGCTGCCGGTAACAAACGGCACGTTTTGGCCGACCACGATTTTCGCCTCTTCATTATCGAGCGTCAGAATATTGGGGGTGGACAACACGTTATTTTTTTGATCAGCTTCGAGTGCACGCGCCAATGCTCCCAGACTGAGTACATCCACGCCATTCACTCGAACTGTTCCGCGCACGAGGCCTAGATTCAGGCCGCTACCGACGCTGCTAATATTGGCCGCAGCATCGATAATATTGGTACCGCCGCCACGTGATCCAAAATTGGTACCGCCGACGACCTGTGTACCTGTACGGTTCAAACCTGTTAAATCCTGCCACTGAATCCCGAACTCTGCCGCCGTGCTGCTGCTGACTTCAACAATCAGCGCTTCAACAAACACCTGCGCTCGGCGCGCATCAAGTTTGTCGATCACTGCGCGCAGCGAATTGTAAACGTGATCGGGGGCCGTGATGACCAGCGAATTGGTTGATGGGTAGGCTTGAATGGTTGAGCTGATTTGTGCGGGTGCGGAGACGGGGGATGCTCCGAAAGCCGCGCCAGTAATGGTGTTTGACGCAGTAGATGGTTGCGCTGAAGGCGCGCCAGAGGCGGCGCCGCTCAACAAGCCGCGCAAGGTCTCTGCCATTTTGGTTGCTTCTGCGTTGCGCAAATACACCACGTATATATTGCCATTCGCAGCAGTGGGAATATCTATACCCGCCACCAGTGCCCGGATGCGGGTGACCAGCGCCGGTGTATCCGCGCGGATGAGCAGGCTGTTGGTGCGCGGCTCAACGCCTATCGAAAGCTTGGGCGGTGCGCCTGGGTTGGCAGGGTTCACCGCTGTCTCCGGCATGAGTCTACCTAGGAGCGCGCCGACATCAACCGCGCTGGCATATTGCAATTTAATCATTTGCAAATCGGCGCTTGCCGGCACGTCGATGGACGCAATAATGCGTGCAATACGCTTTACGTTTTCCGCGTAATCGGTGATCACCAGTGTGTTGTTGCCCGGATAAGCGCCAATGAAATTATTAGGTGCCACCAGCGGCCGGAGCACGGTGGCCAATTGCGCAGCCGATTCGTTTTGCAGCGTAAAAATCTGCGTGACGATACTGTCGCCTGAAACCGGTGAGCCGCGATCAACTACTTTGCCTGATGTTTTTGCATCAGCTTCGGGCACGATCTTCACCACGCCGCGCTCTTCAACAGCAGCGAAACCGTGCACGCGTAGCGCGGAGAGCAGAATCTGATACGCGAGATCTTTTGATACCGGTGACTGCGAAATAATATTCATATTGCCGGTGACACGCGGGTCAATGATGAAATTTTTTCCGGTATGCGCGCCAATTGCCTTGACCACCGATGGAATATCGGCATTCACAAAATTGAGCATGACCGTATCTTGCGCAAAGGCCGCGAAAGACATTAGCAACCCGACTGTGGTAGCAAGGACTCTTTTTTTATTGGGAAATAGACTGAAATTTTTAGGGGGCATTTTAGTTGGGAGGTCAGGCAGTTAAATGATGTTGATTTAACGAAAGGCTTAACAAGATTAACAGCGAGCCTGATCGTAGAGGGCTTGGTAAGGCTTCATCGAATAAGTTGGCTGATTGTACGTCATGAATTGCGAAATTGTGTGACCTCTGGTAGGCCTGATTACGGTATAGAAAAAACATGGTTGTTGAAGCCTGTGAGGAACGAAGAAAGCGGAATGTGTAGCGCGAGGTGTAGATCCACACGCGGCATAAAATAAAATTATGGTTCCTTTTAATGCGACGCCATAATACGAACCAATAACTTTGAAGTGATGCGGACACACCATATGAAACTGGATTTAGGCTGTGGCACCAAAAAACGTGAAGGCTTTACGGGTGTCGATAGTATGACTTTGCCCGGCGTGGATCTAGTTGTAGATCTGCGGCTCACGCCTTGGCCCTGGGCGGACAATTCTGTTGATGCCGCATTTTCATCACATTTTGTAGAGCATCTGACTGGAGAGGAGCGGATTCCGTTCTTTAACGAGTTATGGCGGGTGCTCAAGCCCGGCGCTCAAGCCGAAATAATTACGCCAGATTGGTCTCATGCCAGCGCCTATGGTGACCCCACGCACAAATGGCCGCCGATGTCGAAATGGTATTTGATTTATCTCGACAAAAAGTGGCGCGACGCGCAAATCGCGCATGTCGGCTACACCTGTGATTTCACCCACGTTTATGCGTACACCCCAGATAATGCAGTGCAGGGGCAGTCTGCTGAAACCATTAATTTTGCGGCAACTCATTACATCAATGCGGTGCGTGAATTGCGGGCTAAGATTACCAAGCGAGTTTGAAGCGCTGGAAAATTCTGCGACAAAAGGGGGCTTTGCTCCGCTGATTCGCCCAACCAATGTCGATATTTTCTCGATTACGTCATCGTCGTCAGCAACTTGACCTATTCGGCCGCAGTCGACTTTGTAAACGTACCCGCTTGAGCGTGCAACATGACGGTTAATGCACCTTGACCTAACGCGACGGTCGTCGGCGTCACGCCTGCCTACGAAGCCGACAAAGGCACTTTATTTTATCGCCCGCGTTGAAGTGAATTTTCGCTAAGTCGGCCAAAGTGCTACTAACAGCCAGACTATTTAATGGTCGCGTTCCAAAAAAGCGTCATCAATGTATACTCTTGCTTAATCAACGAAACGCGAAAGGGCCGTGTGTAATATCACGGGCAAGACAATGGTTATGAGACCGCCGACGCCAAGGACAACCATGAGCTTGTTACTCCTCTAGTCGATTGTTTTCGTTTGAATTTTGCTTGTGGCGTTTCCCACAGAGCATTTCAAAAAAAGCGCGGCTAGTCCGCGCTTTTTTGTTTTTATAATTTGAGGTTACATATGATTGCCAATTCGATTTCGATCACACTTCCTGATAAATCTGTGCGTCAGTTTGATCATCCCGTTTCGGTGGCAGAAGTTGCCGCCAGCATAGGCGCAGGGCTTGCCAAGGCCGCGCTTGCAGGCAAGGTCGATGGCCGGCTGGTTGATACCAGTTATGTCATCGAGAATGATTCAACTCTGGCTATCATTACGGACAAGGACGGAGACGGCCTTGACGTTATTCGCCACTCGACCGCTCATTTGTTGGCCCATGCGGTTAAAGAATTATTCCCCGACGCGCAAGTCACTATCGGTCCCGTGATTGAAAACGGTTTTTATTATGACTTTTCGTACAAACGTTCTTTCACCCCTGAAGATTTGGCAACCATTGAAAAAAAGATGGGCGAGCTCGCGAAACAAGATATTGCTGTCACGCGCAAAGTCTTGCCTCGCGACGATGCGGTGCGGTATTTCAAAGGTATCGGCGAGGCGTACAAAGCTGAAATCATCGAATCGATTCCGGTAGATCAGGACGTTTCGCTTTACTCGGAGGGTGCATTTACCGATTTGTGTCGTGGCCCGCATGTTCCGTCGACCGGTAAGTTGAAGGTCTTCAAGCTGATGAAAGTCGCGGGAGCGTACTGGCGCGGCGATAGCAAAAACGAAATGCTGACCCGGATTTACGGCACCGCATGGACAAAAAAAGAAGATCAGGAAGCGTACCTTCATATGCTGGAGGAAGCGGAAAAGCGCGATCATCGAAAGCTCGGCAAACTGCTTGACCTTTTCCATATGCAGGAAGAGGCGCCTGGGATGGTGTTCTGGCATCCGAAAGGCTGGACCATTTGGCAACAGGTGGAGCAGTATTTGCGGCTGGTTTATGTCGATAACGGCTACCAGGAAATCCGCTGCCCGATGATTCTGGATCGGTCGTTGTGGGAACGTTCTGGGCATTGGGAAAACTACAAAGATAGTATGTTTACCACCGAATCCGAGAAACGTGATTACGCGATCAAACCGATGAACTGCCCGGGACATATCCAGGTTTTCAACTCTGACTTACGCTCATACCGCGATTTGCCGTTGCGATACGGCGAGTTTGGCTCCTGTCACCGCAATGAATCATCGGGTGCTTTGCACGGGATCATGCGGGTACGGGGCTTCGTGCAGGACGATGGTCACATCTTTTGCACTGAAGATCAGATCCAAAAAGAGTGTTTGGATTTCACCCGGTTGCTACAAAAAGTCTATGCCGATTTTGGCTTCACCGAAATTATTTACAAGCTTTCCACACGACCCGAAAAGCGCGTGGGTTCGGATGAGGTGTGGGATAAGTCTGAGAAAGCACTGGCTGATTCGCTCAATGCATGTGGAGTCACATGGGAAGAGCTTAAAGGTGAGGGCGCGTTTTACGGTCCGAAGGTAGAGTATTCACTTAAGGACGCGGTGGGTCGCGTTTGGCAATGCGGCACTATTCAGGTGGATTTCAACATGCCTGAGCGTTTGGATGCGCAGTACGTGGACGAAACCAGTTCCAAGAAATCACCGGTAATGTTGCATCGCGCCATTGTAGGTTCTCTGGAGCGTTTTATCGGAATCCTGATTGAAAACTACACAGGTGCGCTGCCTCTTTGGCTAGCGCCCGTGCAAGTGGTGGCGATGAATGTGACCGAACACCAGAGTGCTTACGTCACGGAAACGGTTGCCGCATTGAAAGCCGCGGGAATCCGCGTACATATCGATTTGCGAAATGAGAAGATTTCCTATAAAATTCGCGAACATAGCATCCAGAAAGTACCTTATTTGCTGATTCTCGGCGATAAAGAAAAAGCTGCTGGAACAGTATCCGTGCGATTGCGTGACGGTAAAGGTGGTGGAGAAAATCTGCCAGCCATGTCAATAAATGAATTTATTTCCCGTGTGAAAGATGAAGTTGCCGCGAAGAAATAGAGCGGAGATTTTGTATTTACTGGGTTAGTTTTTTAATTTAGCCTGTCGTGGCTCAGCCCTTTGTTTTTCAGCCTTTTGTTTTTCAGCCCTTGAGGCGATTCCAAGAGTCGCCCAAGATTATTTTTAATGTTTAGGAGAGTTTTATCGCTACTGAAAAAGATGTTCGGATTAACAGTGAGATTACTGGTGTCACTGAGGTTCGATTGCTCGGCCCCGAAAGCGAGCCAATTGGTGTAGTGAGTTTTGCTGATGCTGTTGCTCAAGCAGAAGCCGCGCAACTGGATTTGGTGGAAATTGCCCCGACGGCAAAACCACCGGTGTGCCGAATCATGGATTTTGGCAAATTCAAATACCGCGAAGCTAAAAAAGCCCACGAAGCTAAACTGAAGCAAAAACAGATTCAAGTGAAGGAAATCAAATTCCGTCCGGGTACTGATGATGGGGATTACAACATCAAAGTGCGCAATTTGAAGCGGTTTTTGGAAGAAGGCGATAAAACTAAAATCACGTTGCGGTTCCGCGGCCGTGAAATGGCGCATCAAGAGTTAGGGATGGAATTATTAAAGCGGGTACAAGCAGATCTGGCGGAAGTGGGCCAAGTTGAACAGTTTCCCAAAATGGAGGGCCGCCAAATGATTATGGTGGTTTCACCAAAGAAGAAAATATAGTTAATTTTTAATAGTAGCGGGGCATCACCCGGATTTAAAAAAATCGACGATGCAAACAAGCCGTCTTCAGGTTTCAAGGGTGAAGCCTTTTCACCACCTGCTTCGGTCAGGCAACTAAAGGAAATAACATGCCAAAAATGAAGACCAAGAGCGGAGCAGCCAAGCGCTTTAAAGTGCGTGGTTCTGGCTCAATCAAGCGCTCGCAAGCGTTTAAACGCCACATTCTGACCAAGAAAACGACGAAATCAAAACGTCAGCTTCGCGGTACAGCCGAAATCCATGCAACCAACATTGTGAGTGTTCGCGCAATGTTGCCTTACGCGTAAAGGAGCGCCACCATGCCAAGAGTTAAACGTGGTGTTACAGCCCGCGCCCGCCACAAGAAAGTCCTAGATCTAGCCAAAGGCTACCGCGGACGCCGGAGTAAAGTTTTCCGCATCGCTAAAGAAGCGGTGATGAAGGCAGGCCAGTATGCTTACCGTGATCGCCGCAATAAGAAGCGTGTATTCCGCGCACTTTGGATCGCGCGTATCAATGCTGCTGCTCGCAACGGTGGCATGAACTATTCGACATTTATGAATGGTCTGAAGCGTGCTTCTATTGATGTAGACCGCAAAGTGTTGGCGGATCTGGCTGTGATGGACAAACCAGCGTTTACGCGATTTATCGAGCAGGCGAAAGCGGCCCGAGGCGCGTAGTTGTAAAGTAGTAGCGCGAAAAGCCCGCTCCTTTAAACGAGCGGGCTTTTTGTTTGTGGGCATTTTATTTCATCGATCTATTGTTTCCGTCCAGCACTCTGAAAAGCGACCATGAGCGATCTCAATACCATATTGCAAGAAGCGACTATCGCATTAGCGGGCGTCGCAACGCTGCCTGAACTTGATCAGGCCAAGGCTCGTTTTTTAGGCAAATCAGGCTCACTTACCGATCAACTGAAAACATTGGGCAAGTTATCTTTAGAAGAAAAGAAAACGTTAGGCGCAGCGATCAATGTAGTGAAGTCACAGGTAGAGGCGCTGATTAATGACGCGAAGACGCGCATTCTCGACGCTGAGCTCAACTCAAAACTCGCCGCAGAAGCGATCGACGTGACTTTGCCAGGTCTCACCTCGGGGTTGGGTGGGCTGCATCCCGTCACACGGTCGCTGGAACGAATTGAAGCGCTATTTTCGACCATGGGTTTTTCAGTCGCGGATGGCCCCGAGATCGAGACTGATTACTATTGCTTTACAGCGCTGAACACGCCGCCCAACCATCCCGCACGCTCAATGCAGGATACTTTCTATATTCTTAACTCTGAGAATTTGCTGCGCTCACACACCTCGCCGGTGCAGATTCGATATATGGAGGCCAATAAGCCACCGTTAAGAATCATTTGTCCTGGCCGCGTGTACCGTTGTGACCATGACGCGACTCACTCGCCCATGTTCCACCAAGTCGAAGGCTTGTGGGTTGATGAAGGCATTAGCCTTGCTGACTTAAAGGGCACTTTGACGCAATTCTTCCGCGCGTTTTTTGAGCGCGACGACATGCAAATTCGCTTTCGTCCTTCGTTTTTCCCATTCGTTGAGCCCGGCGTGGAGATCGATATTGAATGGGAAAACAAGGGTGGGAAGATTAAGTGGCTGGAAATTGGTGGCGGTGGTGTGGTGCATCCACAGGTGCTGCGCAATGGCGGCATTGACCCTGAAAAATACTCCGGCTTCGCGTTCGGGATGGGCCTTGATCGACTTACCATGCTGAAATATGGCGTAAACGATCTGCGCTTGTTTTTTGAAAATGACATGAAGTTTTTAGCGCAGTTTCGGTAAGGAATTAGAGAAATGAAAGTTTCCGTAAATTGGTTGAGAGAGCTCGTTGACTTCAAAGGCTCAGTTGATGAGTTATCACATGCGCTAACCATGGCAGGTCTCGAGGTTGAAGAGATGTCGGCGGTTGCGCCTGCATTCGATCACGTCGTGGTGGCCGAAATCAAAACTGTTAACCCCCACCCCAACGCCGACAAATTACGCGTGACCGAAGTGGACGCCGGCAGCGGCACGTTCCTACAAATTGTTTGCGGCGCACCGAACGTGGTTGTTGGGATGCGAGTGCCTTGCGCATTGGTCGGCGCAAAATTGCCGGGTTTTGAAATCAAAGAAGCAAAATTACGGGGGGTGGATTCAAACGGCATGCTCTGTTCGGCCCGCGAGCTGGGCCTGTCAGACGATCATGCGGGGCTATTGCAACTGGCAGCAGAGGCACCTATTGGCGTAGATATCCGCGAGTATTTGGATTTAAACGATACCTACCTGACGCTCAAACTGACGCCAAACCGTGGTGATTGTTTGTCAATGGTCGGTATTGCGCGCGACTTAGCCGCCGCCACGGGAGCGAAACTTAGTCTTCCCGCAGTTTATGATGTTCCATCGACCTCAACCGATGCGCGGACCGTGACGATTTCTGAACCAAAAGCTTGCGGCCATTATTTGGGACGCGTTATTAGAAATATCAACACGCAGGCACCAACTCCGGATTGGATGAAGCGTCGTTTGGATCGTGCTGGATTTCGATCTATTTCGGCGTTGGTCGATATTACCAATTACCTGACGCTGGAACGTGGCCGCCCGATGCATGCGTTTGATCTCGACAAGCTAAAGGGCAATATTAACGTGCGTTTTCCAACGGCCGGTGAAGAAATGAATCTCTTGAATGAGCAACATGTCGTGCTGGCACCGGACATGTTGCTGGTTGCCGATGACGCTGGCCCAGTGGCAATCGCCGGTGTAATGGGAGGGTTGGAAAGTTCAGTTACGGTGACGACCACTAACGTATTCTTTGAAGCTGCATTCTTCGCGCAAGATGTGATTCAGGGCAAAACACGAAAACTCGGCATTAATTCAGACGCCGCCTATCGTTTCGAACGTGGCGTTGATCCTACATCCGCACTGACTGGAATTGAGTTTGCGACCCGCTTGACGCTAGACATCTGCGGCACACCGAGCACTGAAATTGGCCCCGTCACCGAGGCAAAGGGAGAGTTGCCAATGCGCGTTCCGATATCAGTTCGTGTAGCACGCGTTAACTCGATTATTGGTCTGAATATTCCCGTCGAATCAATGACAAACATCTTCGGGCGCTTGCAATGTGCCGTCGTTAAAGCGGGAGCCACGCTTCTGGTGACCCCGCCTTCCTACCGGTTTGATTTAAACATTGAAGAGGACTTTATCGAGGAAATCGCTCGTATTTATGGCTACGATAACGTTCCGTCGCTTCCTCCTTTATCATCGGTACCGATGTTGGCAGTTCCAGAAGCTCATCGTTCCCGTTCAGCAATTCGCCATGTCATTGCCGGCCTAGGTTATCAAGAAGTTATTAACTACAGTTTTGTACCTGAAGCTTGGGAAGCTGATTTCGCCGCAAATTTGTCTCCCGTCAGGCTGGTCAATCCGATCGCCAGCCACATGAATGTCATGCGCACCAGTCTCATCGGTGGCCTGATCGAAAATCTAAAAAACAACTTGAATCGCGGCGAAAGCCGTTTGCGTCTATTCGAGCTGGGGCGTTGCTTCCCAAGCGCGGAGGCGAGCGTTAATGCCCAACCTGAACGGATTGCAGGGCTCGCTTATGGTTCGTTGCACGCTGAACAGTGGGGACTAGATAAGTCCGCAAAAACTGATTTTTTTGCCGTTAAAGGTGACGTCGAGGCATTGCTGGACGGATTTCAGGTAAATTTTGAGAAATCAGAACATCCAGCACTACATCCGGGGCGATCCGCGTGGATTTTGGTTGACGGTAAGAGGGCAGGCTCATTGGGCGAATTGCATCCTCGCTGTCAGCAAAAATACGAGCTTCCCTCGGCGCCCATCTTGTTTGAACTTGATGCTGAAATAGTGGCAAAAACCACATCGCCGCATTTTTCCGGGCTATCCAGGATGCAAGCGGTGCGTAGAGATGTGGCCTTGTTGTTCAACGACGACATACCCGTTCAGTCGATTGTTGATGCAGTAAAATCAAGAAAATATCCTTCAATTACGCAATTTGCACTGTTTGACTTATATCGGGGAAACGGACTTGCCGCTGGGCAAAAAAGCCTTGCGTTTCGTATAGTTATGCAGGATACTGAATTGACTTTAACAGATATGGCATGCGATTTAGTAGTCGCTGAAATTGTTAAAGTTTTGTCTCAAGAATTTGGCGCAACTCTCAGAAAATAAACAATAAATGACGATGACGTTGACGAAAGCTGAGCTAGCGGACTTAATGTTCGAAAAAGTGGGCCTCAACAAGCGCGAGGCGAAGGATATGGTTGAGTCTTTTTTCGAGGAAATCCGCCTCGCATTGGAAAAGGGTGATTCCGTAAAGCTGTCGGGGTTTGGTAATTTTCAGTTGCGTAACAAACCCCAGCGACCAGGTCGAAATCCAAAAACTGGCGAAGAAATTCCTATCACCGCGCGCCGTGTTGTCACTTTCCATGCCAGCCAGAAGTTAAAGAGCCTCGTTGAAAAATCATTCAATGGAACCACTTCTCACCAGTAGCCTACCTGCAATTCCAGCAAAACGTTACTTCACCATTGGCGAGGTTAGCGAGTTGTGCGGCGTCAAACCGCACGTCCTACGTTATTGGGAACAAGAATTTACCCAACTAAAGCCACTGAAGCGGCGCGGCAACCGTCGTTACTATCAACATCATGAAGTACTGTTGATTCGACGCATTCGCGAACTGCTCTACGAGCACGGGTTCACCATTAACGGTGCGCGCAACCGCCTAGATGGTTCGGAAATCCCCGCAACGTCGGTAGCACCCGCGGTTGTGCGGGTAGAGCGCCGTATGGATACGCGACAAGTTCGTAGCGAGCTGAAAAGTATTCTTTCGATGCTTAATTCTCACTAATCTTCATTTTTCAGCCACACGCATCGCAACAAGCAACAGTCGTAAGTTATAATTTGCGCTCGGTCGGGGTGTGGCGCAGCCCGGTAGCGCACTTGCATGGGGTGCAAGGGGTCGAAGGTTCGAATCCTTTCACCCCGACCAATAAATATCAAAAGCTGCTTAGCGAATTGCTAACCAGCTTTTTTTATGCTCGGATGGTCTAGTTTTCTATTTGCGCGCGATCGGATTTCAACTTGTTGCGATTCGTAGGGCTCCGTCGTCAGCAATTCAAGAACAAAACTAGAAAATGCCGCGTTCGGGGTATGTCGACATGATTACAAATCACGTACGATCCACCTTCAGTTTATCTATGGCGAGAGAAAAATGCTAATTCGAACTAAGCCGCGCTTTTTGAAAACCTTGATCATTTGCGGCTGGCTATCGTTCGGCGCGGCTGTTCTGCCGATTAAAACTGCATGGGCATTCAAACCTGTCGATGCGCCGGTATCAGTAACCGTGGTTCCCTCAACTGTCCTTGTGAAGGGCAGGGTAGCGATATCTGGCAATTCACTGATCGTGGGCAAGAACAATCAAGTGAGTATTAGTGTCGGGACAGGTTCTGGGCAACCAGTTCTCCTTAAGGCCACTGTCGACACGTCGGGTGCATACAAAGCTGAATTCGCAGCAATGGCTGAGGGAAAATACAAGGTTACTGTGACGGCGCCAGATGGCAAAGGCAAGTCCGAAGCAACATTCACGGTAGCAGCGCCAACCGCTGCAGCGGCCAGTTCATCGGCGGCCGCACCAGCGTTGATCAAAACAATGCAAAGCGGCCAAGCCATTGGTGAATCGCAGGTTGCTACGTTGCCACCATCGCCGGCTAAAGACGAGTTTCAGAAAAAATCAGCTGACCTAAAACAAAAGCTGGCAGAACTACCCGGCGCGCAAAAGCAGTATGAAAATGCGTTGGGTAAATTCTACGAGCTGGGCAGCAAATATCCTGAAGCACTCCCCGCGCTCAAACCATTGTTCAATGATATTGATCGTGCCAACGAAGCAATCAAACAGCAAAATGAAGAGTTAACAAAACGTCTGACTCAGGCGGGCAAGAAAAACGCGACCTGCGATAGCATTGAAGCCGCCACTGAGGCATTTACCGCACTTTCAACCAGCATGAATCTGATCGGCAAGCCGTGGGAAATCCTGCGCGCTTTCGCTATTGATAAAGGGCCGGGCAAAATCATCGATGCGATGCCAAAAAATCAGGCATCCGATAACGCGAAATTTGCTATTACCGAGACATTTAAAGTCAGCGCCGGGATTTTAGTGGGCGGCGCTGCCGGCGGCCCGATAGCAGCTGCTTCAGCGGCGATTGGTGTCGCGGGCGATATCGGCCAGTTCTTCACGCAGCAGAAATTTGCCAAATATTGCGAAAAATTTGAAGGACCAGTCTATGCGCAGTTCCGGGCCGAAATGCGCGAAAAAGGCGAACCGTATTTCACCTACAAGCTGAACATACGCGGGAAATTGCAGCTGCGCTACACGAAAGACGCGACTCTAAAACAGGGGCAGCCCATCGGGTTGACGGGACAAATCGAGGGCGTGGTCGAGAAATTCGAAATGTCGGAAAACGCAATCATCATTCAACCTGCGTTGAAGAGCCGTGTCATGCTGCACAAGGTCATTTCTCCACCGGGCACACCCTATTCGGAGGACATCGGAACCTTTGCCAGAATGGCGTTGCCGCATTCATTCTATATCCCAGTAAAAGGTGAGTTGTTGAACAATAAAATAACGTTGAAGTTGGACGCCGCAACCAAGGATTTCACAGATTTAATCAAGGCACAGATTCTGTATATTTTTGTCGAGCCAGCGTTGCCTATCCCGAGCGTTCAGACTATCGATGCGCCTGTTCAAAAGGCGTTCTTCATTTTTGATCGCGGCATGCGCGCCAACCCTGAATTTGATGTCAAATCCGACAGCAGCAAACTGACGATTGACAAAACCTTCACGCGTACGGTCGAAGACCCAAAAGCAGATTACAAAATCGAATGGAAGATAGAGGCGAAAGCGTGCAACCCAGGGTGCCTGCCGTCGTTGTATTTCTCGAAGGCGAATTGAAGGTAGGCCTGTAATTCGATGGGTAAGGGTAATTTGTCTGAGGTCGTGAGTAAAACCATAATTGCGAGCACAGCAGGGCATTTCAAGCAATTTTTGGTCTGCAATGCCCGGTTACGCTATTGATGGCCGCCAGCCCAGCTGCCCACTCAATAGCTTGCGACTGCTGATGTTTTACCTTGTCGCGATGTTTGTGATGTTGCCGCTCGCGTTAACATCGTTCCGGTTTATCGAATTGTTCCCGGCACTTTCAAAAACGCCAGTACCCGCTTGAAAAACACCGTAGCCATTTTTGCTGATGGTGTTACCGCTTGCCCAAACCACACCACCAGGGTTGATGGCGAGGCCGATGAAGTTATTTGACAATATGTTGTTGCTCGCGGTGGCGGTCGCTTTGCCTACTGCGCTTGATCCAGCGAAAATGCCATAGTTTCCATGGTCCAGAAGGCTGCTGTTAAGCACTGATACGTTCACCGTGGCAGCTACGTCGTTAGAATCCGCGTAAACGCCATAATTATTGTTGTCTATTGTTGATTCTGCGACATCCGCCAATGTGAAGCTTGACATAGTGCCCTCGGCTAAAACCGCAATGTTTCTATTGCCGCTAATTATTGCCCGGCTAATGATGGCCTTCACACCGTCTCGGACGGTTATGCCATTGACCCCGCTGTCGCGGATCGCGGAATCGGTGACACGCACGGTAGTCGCGCCGCTAACCGTGATGCCGGATTGCGTTAGGTTCGAAATGATGCAATTATCGATCGTGAGTTTGCTTCCCGCGGTCATAGCAATACCGTTATTGCCACCTTGGCCATTTATGCTAATACCGCGCAACGTGACATTGACGCCCGGGGTGGCGATGGTGATACCCTCGGCACCGGGAAATACAGATATCCCCGCGTACACGCCGGTGGGGGCAATCAGCGAGAGAGATTTCGTGATCGTCACAGCTCCGTAGCCACCGCTGTCGAGTACGACGACTTCACCATTGTTGTCAGTGACAGTCATCGCGGCTTGAAAGAATCTACAGGGTGCCGCTGCAGTGCAATTGGTAGCGGTGTTGCTGTCTGCGCCGAACGCGGCAGAAACGTGGGTGCGCTGAACGGCGTGGGCGATTGGCATGGCAAATACCGATGATGCGAGAAAAACAATAGAAATAACGATGAACTGAATGTGTGACATAAGTTGCTCCTATATTTGATTTTGACTGGAAATGCTGGCGCGTTCAGTCAAAACCACCGCGAGATGCCCCACGAATAAGTTGCTGCGAAATATCGCCCCTTCGTTGTGGCCGAGATGGTGCGCGCGCCGCTACATCTAGCATTGTTCTGGACTAAGGTGGTTATGCCAAAGCGCAAGAGGGCATCCTATCCGACCTAGCCCCCGGGGTGCCGCCATTCGACTAGCAAGTTTTTGCTCACGCTGATCATTGCGGCACTTAAAAAAATTCATGCACGCCAA
Source organism: Burkholderiales bacterium (assembly GCA_038236905.1). GTDB lineage: Bacteria > Pseudomonadota > Gammaproteobacteria > Burkholderiales > Usitatibacteraceae > UKL13-2. Next base: position 3,753 of record JBBRZG010000025.1, on the reverse strand, counting down.
CAGCGTAGATACAGTTATTCACTGTCGCGGACTCCATCGATTCACGCGCTTTCGTGGCTGCTCCTAGCTTACTGCATTGAAACGGTATTTATTACACCGCCATTTGGCTGGCCATTATTGCGCACGGCATTATCGCCTGCAGATTCGAACAAACTACTATCGCTATTAAATAATCCGCTACGCCCGTTATTGGTTACAAAATTTCCGCTTATCCATACTTTCAGTCCGGTGCCAACGGCACTAATCCCTTCGAAATTGCTATTTGAAACGAGGCTATTGCTGACAGACAGGCTTACAGGATTACCGAAATTACTTTCCGCGACAACACCACGGCTTAGGTTTCCCACTGCGCGACTATCGCGAACAGAAGCCCTGACTTTGGCGGTCCCACCGAACGCAAATCCAGTCACAGAAATACCATTGTTGTTTCCGTCAAAGGTCGAATCTGCAATATCAGCCGTCGTCGTCGTGTTGTCGATCGTCCCTTGCACTTTGATACCAGCGTCTGAGGCACTAGTTCCTCTGTGTTGACTTGCCACTGTACGGATGATGGTTGCTTTGACGCCATTCTGAAGAAGGACGCCGTTGTTGCGGTTTCGAAGCAGCAATGTATCTGTGATCTTCACCCTCGTGTTACCAGTGACTACGATTCCGTCTTGGGCAAGGTTGGAGACTATCAGGTTCTCTACCGTGAGACTGTTGCCTGCAGTCATGTTGATGCCGAAATTGCCGCCTTGCCCGTTAATGCTGAGCCCACGCAGGACCACGTCCACGCCCGCAGTGGCAATGGTTACACCATCCGAACCAGGAAAAACAGAGATTCCTGCGTAGACCCCAGGCGGTGCAATCAGCGCAACCGATTGGGTAATGGTCACTGCCCCATAGCCGCCGCTATCGAGCACCACCACCTCACCGTTGGTGTCCGTGACCGTCATCGCTGCCTGAAAGAACCGGCAGGGCGCGGCGGCGGTGCAGTTGGTGGCGGTGTTGCTGTCTGAGCCGAAAGCAGCGGTAACATGAGTGCGCTTTACGGCGTGGGCACCGCCAGCGAACAAGCCAGCAAGCAGGCCGGTGAGGCTGAGCAGGATGGCGAGGGTGGCGGTCGAGCGGATGCGGAACATGGTGATTCTCCTGTTTAGTGTAGTAAGCGGTGCGTGCGGCGAAGGGATGGACGAGACGCGGTGCGGGCTGGCTGAATTAAAGCGGCGCGACGGTGGTGATCGTGCCGGTTGTGGCGGTCGTGTTTTGCCGTACCGTGTTGTTGCCCAGCGATTCCAGCACCGCACCTGTGCCGGATTGGACCAGCCCCGTGCCGTTGTTCGTCACCATAGTTTCGCTCACCGTTACTACGGATGGTGCGCCGAAAAAACTTTGCGCCTGAATACCAAAGCTATTTTTTGCGATCGTCGAGCGGATGACCGAGACGCGCACATTGGCGTTGGCCGCCTCGGAACGTCCAAATATCCCGACCTGCCCACCCGAGAACGTAGAGTCGGTGATGGCGGCGCTGGTGGTGATGCCGGCGTTCAAGTTATAAACGAAGATGCCAAATCCGCTGCCGGCAATCCCCGCCACGGTAGTTCGTGCGACTATCGCCGTTGCACCGCCTAGGACATATATCCCAATATTGTTACCGCGCAGCGCCGTGTCGCGTACGCCCACGCTGGCCGCGATGCTAACTAAAATGCCGGCGGTGCCTATGCTACTAAAGTTGGTGATGACGCAGTTCTCCACGGTAAGGCTGGCACCGGCGGTCATGTTGATGCCATTATTGCCACCTTGGCTGTTGATGCTAATGCCACGCAGCACCACATTCACACCGGGCGTTGCGATCGTCACGCCATCGGCACCAGGGAATACCGAAATGCCTGCATACACGCCGGTGGGGGCGATCAGCGAGAGCGATTTGGTAATGGTGACCGCACCATAACCACCGCTATCGAGCACAACCACTTCACCATCCGTGTCAGTGACCGTCATCGCCGCCTGAAAGAATCGGCAGGGTGCGGCGGCGGTGCAATTGGTGGCGGTGTTGCTGTCTGAGCCGAACGCAGCGGAAACGTGCGTGCGCTGGACGGCGTGTACCTGTGGTGCGGTGAACAACGAAAACGCGGCAACAATAACTGAAATAGCGACAATCTGAATGCGTGACATGACTAACTCCTGTTTAAATACGCGCGGAAACCCAGCAGTGCTCAGGCAAGCCCGCCGCAAAAATGCGGCAGGCTTAAGCCGTTACTGCCAATGCGTTACAAATTTGGAAATTGCGTTATCGTGCCGGAACTGGTGCTGTTATTTTGGTCCACGGTGTTATTGCCGAGTGAGCGCAAGATCCCACCTGGGCCGGATTGAACCAGTCCGAATACTGCGCTGCCGGTGACCATGCTCTGGCTTAGCGTAATCAGACCGACGCTTGAGGCTACTGCATTAGCGCCCTGAGACCAGATGCCGTAATTACCGCCGGTCACGGTCGTGCGAATCACCGAGGCGCGCGCTAGCGCATTGGCAACGGTCGAATATGCATACACGCCGAGTGCGTTGTCCGATACGGTTGAGTCGCTGACCGCGATTGTCGTGGTGACGCCGCCTGTGGCGGATTTCGCATAAATGCCAATACTTGTTGAACCGAGTACGGAGACCTTAGATATTGTTGCCTTGGCTCCTTCCTCAACGTAAATTCCGTAAAAACTATCGCGGACGACGCTATCGATTACCCGTAACTTGGCGCCGTTACTGGCATAAACAGCTGTGCTGCCGAAGCCCGCAGAAAAATTGCTAACCTCGCAATTGATCAGCGACAAACTGCTAGCCACGAGCGCGAGTACGCCGTACGCGCCGCCTTGGCCGTTAATGGTGATGCCGCGTAGCACGACGTTGATTCCCGCGGTGGCCACGTTTACGCCATTGGCGCCCGGGAACACCGAGATGCCCGCGTAAACACCGGTCGGCGCGATCAGCGAAACTGAGTTCGTAATGTTGACAGCACCATAACCGCCACTGTCCAGCACCACTACCTCACCATTCGTATCCGTTACCGTCAGTGCCGCCTGAAAGAATCGGCAGGGCGCGGTCGCGGTGCAGCCTGCGGTCGTATTGCTATCTAAGCCGCGGGCAGCCGAAACGTGGGTGCGCTGGACGGCTTCCGCTTCGATGCTGGCAAAAACGGCCGCGGCCAGAAAAAAAATCGCTGCAGAAAAAGTAGATTTACAAATCATCATGTGCTCCTGATTAAAAAGTGAATGGTTGGAAATACGGCGCAATTTACAATAAAAATATTGGGTGAACAGCAGTGCTAGCTGCATCCGCTTGAATAACTAGCTACAGTTTGAAATTAAAGGCAGTTGACTGTTACTGCGTGGTGGTATTGGTGATGGTGCCCTGTGTATTGAGAGTCGTGTTCTGCTTGATCGTATTGTTGCCGAGCGATTCCAATATCGCCGAGCCTGATTGCGCCGCGCCATACCCGTTTTGGGTGATCAGATTTTCGCTGATCGTTACCGAAGTTGGACCGCCAGATGCACCGGATTGTGAGATGACGGCATAGGCATTACCGGAAAATTGCGAGCGATGCACCGACACGCGCACGTTCGCTCCCACCAGACTAGAAATTGCGTTGATGGCGAAATTATTACCCGACAATACGGACTCGCTGATAACTGCGGTAGTCGTGCCCGCGGCCGCACCAAAAACAGTAACACCCTGCGACGCTGAGCCCAAAACAGTCGTTCTGGAAATAATCGCATTGGCACCGTT
>JBBRZG010000024.1:0-32265 GCA_038236905.1 Burkholderiales bacterium | reverse complement strand
CAGGGCGACGGAATCAGCCGCCTGCGAGAGCGCAATCATTGCTGTGCAGCTGCTTTGAGCCATGGGAAATAACTTCAGCACGGCGGCGGTAATGATGCCGAGCGTGCCTTCCGCGCCCATCAGCAGATGCTTCAGATCGTATCCGGTGTTGTCTTTACGCAATGCCTTCAAGCCGTTCCAAATACGTCCATCAGGCATTACCGCTTCGATTCCCAACACCAGATCACGGGTGTTGCCGTAGCGCAGGACCGCCGTGCCGCCGGCGTTGGTAGACAGGTTGCCGCCAATGGTGCAGCTACCTTCTGCGGCAAGCGAGAGCGGGAAAAGTTGCCGATGTTTGCGTGCGGTGTCCTGAATGGTTTGCAAAATACAGCCCGCTTCGACCACCATTGCGCTATTCGCCAGATCGACTTCGCGAATGCAATTCATGCGGCGCAGCGAGACAATAATTGCGTTGCCGCTGTTATCGGGAATACCGCCGCCAACGAGGCCGGTATTGCCGCCTTGCGGCACCATCGGCGTTTTAGTTGCCACGCAAAGTTTTATAACTTCAGCGACCTCGGCAGTGCTCGCGGGACGCACAATTGCCATGGCCGCGCCGGTGTAATTGCCGCGCCAATCGGTGAGATAGGGCGCCATGTCGGCCGCATCAATCACTATGCCTGCGTCTCCCACGATGGCGCGCAGCTGCTCAATTATTTGTGCGGACGACATCAGTGTGGTGGCGTGCGAATTTTTTTAAGCATGGCGGTGGTTGAGCGTTCAAACTGGAAGTTAATCGCGTGTACGCTTCCGCCCCACGCTGTCACCTCCGCGCCACCGACAATTTTGTCAACGGCCCAATCGCCGCCTTTTACCAGCACCTCCGGGCGCGCCTCGATGATGCGAGCGAGCGGTGTATCTTCCTCAAACCAGGTGACTAAGCTCACGCATTCCAGCGCCGCGATCACGGCCATTCGATCTTCCAGCGTGTTGATAGGCCGGTCGTCGCCTTTGCCAAGACGCTTTACCGACGCATCAGAATTCAACGCCACGACGAGTGAAGATCCGAGCGAGCGCGCCTCCGCAAGGTAGGTGACATGACCGCGATGCAGTACGTCAAAAACGCCGTTGGTGAACACGAGCTTTCTTGATAATGCGGCCGCGCGCTCATTCAGCGTGGCCGGATCACAAAACTTATTTTCGAAGGAAGGACGCATAACCAGACTGTGCGCGATGCAGGTGGAGTGCCCGTGATGAGTTCAGCTTCGGCAAAGGCACGTTGGCAGCGATGTTCGCAAATTATCGATATGTGAACCCTAATAAAGGCGGGCGATTCGTGGCAAAAATGCTCTGAACTGCCCGCCAATACTGGGGTTTGATCTTTATATTGCAGAGAAGGTTAAGCCGCGCTTGCTATTGCTGGCGTGATGGGTACGGCAAATTTAGCAATTAACTCTTTGCGGAAGCGGTTTAAGTCAGTCGAGGTTTCGAACGAGCGATCAAATAGATTTGATAGCTGCTTCAAGATCCCGCCAACGACGCGACCTTCCCACACTTTATCGAATTTGATCTGCGTATCAAGCCAACGCTCCAACCATTCCGGGTCGGGCAAACGCGATTGCACGGTGTCATTCGGGAACAAACTCGTGTTTACATGCAGATTCGTCGGATGGAGGGGTTTGCCGCTTTTGCCGGAACTCGCCATCAGCACGCCGATTTTAGCGAACGCGATTTGCGCCTCTCCGCCGACTTTTTCAATCGCCCGTTTCATGTAGCGGAAATAAGCGCCGGCGTGGCGGGCTTCGTCTTTCGAAATGGTGTCGTAAATTTTCTTGATGACGGGTTCGGTGTGCCATTCGGCGGCGCGTCTATACCATTGCGTCAAACGAATTTCGCCACAAAAATGCAGCATCAATGTCTCCAGTGCCGGTGCCGGGTCGAACGTGAAGCGAACTGCATGCAGCTCTTCTTCTTTTGGCACCATATCTGGCCGGTAGCGGCGTAAATACTCCATCAATACCAGTGAATGTTTCTGTTCTTCGTAGAACCAGATCGACATAAACGCAGAAAAATCGCTGTCATGTTGGTTGTCGCGCAGAAACATTTCGGTCGCCGGCAATGCAGACCACTCAGTAATTGCGTTCATCTTGATAGTGATCGCCTGCTCGTCAGTGAGCTTGGCAGGATCAAAGTCATCCCATGGAATATCGGTCGCCATATCCCAGCGTGATTTTTCAAGATCGCGAAATAAGTCGGGGTACAACATGTGTGGAGTATCGGCTTTGGTTTGCATATAATTTCCGGTTAGTGCGTAGGATAACAAAATTACGAGCGCAGCGTGCCCAGCGGGTGCATTTGTCGGGTGCTATAACGTCGAGTCCAGCCCAGCTCCAACTTACATCCAACTCATTAAAGCACCCGTAGAATTGAAATGAATGTAGTCTTTTGGGACATTTTTTAGATATTCTGCCCAGCCAATTCGACATTTTGATACGACCAGTACGCTTAGGCGGATGTTGATGATGGAGAATTTTCCCAGAAAGTTGCAAATCTGGGCTTCGGAATGCTTTTACAACCATTCGACAAGTGTTGAGCAGGCGTTAAGTAGACTTCGCTGAGCAAGTGATAAGTTCTCGTGAAACCTCAGAATCAAACCAAAAAACTAAGATAAATTGATGAAAATTGCTGTTATTGGATCGGGTATTGCGGGCGCGTCCGCTGCATGGCTTCTGAGCAAATTTGCAGAAGGCGCCCACCAAGTTACACTGTTTGAGCAAAATGATTATCTTGGCGGGCATACCAACACCATTAACGTCACGCTAGACGGCGTCACTGCGCCGGTCGATACCGGTTTCCTGGTATTTAACGATTGGACGTATCCCAATTTAATTGCCATGTTCAAGCACCTGGGCGTGGCAGATGCGCTCTCCGACATGTCATTCAGCGTCAAACTCACTGATGAAAGCGAAAGCCGGCTGGAATGGTCCGGGTCAAATCTGGCGACCGTATTTGCGCAGCCTGCGAATCTGCTCAAGCCCAAATTTTTGCGCATGCTACGCGATATTGTTCGGTTTAATCGCGAAGCGACCAACCTTGTCACCAGCAGTGCGGCCATGCCGGGCACGGTGGGCGAATTTCTGTGCGCAAACCGGTACAGCACAGCATTCCGCGACTGGTATTTGAGCCCGATGGCAGGCTGTGTCTGGTCGACGCCCACACAAAGAATTGACGATTTTCCGCTCGCGACCTTGCTTAAGTTTTGCCACAACCACGGACTGTTATCGGTCAGCAACCGGCCGCAATGGCGCACCGTCAGCGGCGGTACGCAAACTTACACCCGGGCGCTTCTCGGCGCGCCCGCCGATGTGCGTCTTGAAGTGCGTCTCAATGCCGGTGTGAGCAGAATTGTACGTCTGCTGGACGGTGTTTCGATAACGGCCAACAACTGCACCGAAACATACGATCAAATCGTGTTCGCTTGCCATACTGATCAAGCTTTACGGATTCTGGCCGACGCTAGCGACGAAGAAACGCGGATATTGTCGGCCATTCCCTACCAGCCCAACACGGCGATTTTGCATACCGACACGCGCGTGTTGCCCATCCGTCGCCGCGCCTGGGCATCGTGGAACTATCATGCCGCGTATGCGTCAACTACAACGTTGAGCAAAACGCCAACTTCGTCTACCGCAGATGTTAAAAAGGACTTCGATGGCGTGTCGCTTTCGTATTTGATTAATCGTTTACAGCCGCTACCGTTTAAAACCCCCGTCATCGTCACCATGAACCCACGTATTTCGCTTGATCCCGCTAAAGTCATCAAGACGATCCAATACGATCACCCGGTGTTCCTGCCTGCCAGCGTAGTCGCAAAACGCGAATTGCGCGCGTTGCAGGGCCAACGTCGTTCGTGGTTTGCGGGCGCATGGACGCGCTATGGTTTCCACGAAGATGGCTTGATGTCAGGTATTGCGGTCGCAAAAGCGTTGGGTGCGACGGTGCCTTGGCAAACCAATGTGCCTGCCGCGAATGATCTGGCGTCGGCTTATCCGGGAGTGGACGATTGAGTACGCCCCAACCTAGTCACTCGGTTGCTCGTTGGCCGACCCACGCCGCGGTCGAGCTATGCCTTGGTCGGGTGATGCATAAACGTTTCAAGCCGGTGGTTCATCCGTTTTCATACGGGGTATTTTTTTTGCGGGTGCCGTTGTCCAAGATTGATAAAGTTGGCGGAATTCCGCGCAACATTTTTTTCTCCAAAGATAAATTCAATCTGCTTTCCTTTATGACCCGCGACTTCGGCCCGCGAGATGGCAGCAGCCTGGAGGGTTGGGTTCGCGCCTTACTCGCACGCGAGAGGATTCATATGGCCGATGGCGAGATTATATTGCAGGCATTTCCGCGGGTGCTGGGCTATGTATTTAATCCCATCAGCGTGTGGTACTGCTTTGATCGCGCCGGCGGATTGCGCGCAGCGCTTTGCGAAGTAAACAACACCTTCGGCGAACGCCACAATTATTTGCTTGCGCATGACGATCAACGCGTCATCCAGGCGAGCGATTGGTTTATGGCGCGCAAGGTATTTCACGTCTCGCCGTTTTGTGAAGTAAAAGGTTACTATCGATTCCGTTTTGAGCAAATTGACGATCGTGCGTACACACAAATTGATTATTACGATGAGCTGGCGGCCAGCGCATGCATAGAAGCCAGTGCCGGTTTGAGCGTTGAATCCAGCACTAGCGCCAACCATAGTACCGCAATCAATAGCAGCCAACTAATCACCACGACTATTTTTGGCAGACCCCAGCCACTAACTTCGCGAGCGGTGTTTTCGGCATTTTTCCGTTATCCGTTGATGACATTTGGTGTCGTGGCTCGGATCCATTGGCAAGCACTCAAGCTTTGGTTAAAACACGTGCCATTCATTTCGAAGCCGGCGCCACCGACGGTTGAAACCACGCGCTAGTTTTTCTCGTACAACATCCAACATCATTATTTAGCCTGCCCAAAGTCCCCACCGCGAGCCCTCAAACTATGACTACGCAAGAACTTTCAACGATTCCGCAAGAAGACAAACTCCCCGCGATCGCGCGTACGTTTTACGCGCTAATGCGGCGGCTTGATTGCGGCGTGCTGACATTCACGTCGCCTGAAGGCGTGACCACGCAATTCAAAGGCGCGCATCCCGGTCCGCATGCCGATTTGCGATTTGCCGACTGGGGGGTGGCGCGTGAGGCATTAAAATCAGCCGAGATTGGTTTGGCGGAGTGCTACCGCGATGGACGTTTGTTTACGGGCCATCTTGCCCAGTTTCTCGAACTTTGCGTAGCGAATCAGCGCGCGTTCGAGGCTGTCTTCTACGGGAAACCGCTAGTGGCACTGTTTTTCCGCATCAAACACTTGTTGCGCGCGAACACAAAGGCTCGCGCCAAGAAGAACATCCACGCCCACTATGATTTGTCGAATAATTTTTACAAATTATGGCTGGACCAAACAATGACCTATTCCAGCGCCGTGTTCAGTGGCGATTTTCAGCGATCGCTTGAAGACGCGCAGACTGCTAAATACGAGCGGATTTTGCAAGTGTTGAATCCGAAACCAGGCGAAACCATACTCGAGATCGGTTGTGGATGGGGTGGCTTTGCCGAGCACGCCGCCAAAACGCGGGTGGTGAAAGTCACCGGCATCACGCTTTCAACAGCGCAGCTGGAATTTGCGCAGGCGAGAATGAAGAATGCGAGCCTTGATCATCTGGTGGATTTGCAGCTTATCGATTATCGCGACGTTCAAGGAAGCTGGGATTATGTGGTCTCGATTGAAATGTTTGAGGCCGTGGGCGAGCGTTTCTGGCCGACCTATTTTGAGGCGGTGCATGATCGCCTAAAGCCCAATGGCCGTGCGGTGATTCAAGCCATCACCATTGATGAAGAGGTATTTGATCGTTATCGCGCCAACAGCGACTTTATTCGCGAATACATCTTCCCGGGCGGCATGCTGGCTCCGGTTGAGCGATTCATTGCCGATGCTAAACACGCAAAGTTGACCGCCGGAGAGCCATACCGCTTTGGTCTCGATTATGCTGAAACTTTGAAACGCTGGCTTGATCGCGTCAACGCTAAAGTCGGCGACATCAAGCCGCTCGGTTTTGATGATAAATTTTTGCAGATATGGCGATTTTATCTCTGCTATTGTGAAGCTGGTTTCCGTGCCGGTCGTACTGACGTGATGCAGCTCGAACTTACTCGGCACGGCTAACAGGGTGCATCATTTTTGATTAGGGGCAAAAAGTCGTTATGAAAAACCTCGTCATGATTTTATTCGTCGGTCTCAATGCGATCAGTATGACGGCTGCTCTATCACAACCTTCGGCGGGTCCCGCCTCGCTGCCGGAGGTGGTGAGGGAGAGTAGCGCGTTAAGCTTACGTGGTGAAGGCATCCTTAAATTCTTCGGCTTTAAAGTGTACGACGCACGACTGTGGACACCGCAAAAGCCGCACTCAACTGCAGATGTTTTTGCACTCCAGCTCGTCTATGACATGGCCTTCAAAGGTCGCGAGATTGCCGAACGCACCATAGACGAAATGCGCAAAGTGGGCTACGGCGACGAGCAAAAATTGAAGCGCTGGGGCGATGAAATGATGCGAATTTTCCCTGACGTAAAAAAGGGCGACACATTGATTGGCGTTTCGATTCCGAGTAAAGGTGTGAAATATTATTCGCGAGATAAATTGATTGGAAGCGTTGATGATGCTGAGTTCGTGAAAGCGTTTTTTGATGTGTGGTTATCTGAAAAAACGAGCGAGCCAAAACTACGCGAAAAACTATTAGGCGCGCGGTAGTGGTTTGTATTGCATGACTTGCTTGCGCATCATGCTATGACCGACGCAACCCGATCACCCCCTTGGCGTCTGGTCGCATATGGCCTCACCGGTATTCCGCTGGCCATGGCCGCGCTGCCGATTTATGTAAACGTGCCTAAATTTTATTCGGACGTGATGGGTTTGAATCTCATTGCAATCGGCGGCCTGCTGCTGGCCGCACGCGTATTCGATGCCGTGCAAGATCCTCTGCTGGGCCACTGGAGCGATTTAGCCCGCGATGGCCGCTTTGGCGGATTTGGCAGATTCGGACGATACATTTTTGTGGCGATGGGGACACCGATATTGGCGCTCGGTATGTTGGGATTGTTCAGCCCGCCGGCGTTAAATGAAACCGCGCTGGCGTGGTGGTTAGTGGCCATGTTGATGCTTGTTTACACGGCCTTTAGCATGATGCAGATCAGCTACCAGGCCTATGGCGCAGAAATCTCGCACGATCCGGTTGAGCGTACCCGTATTACGGCATTCCGCGAAGGAATGAGCCTGGCGGGCGTGTTTTTAGCGGCCGCGCTGCCGCAGATATTGGCAGATAAATTTGGGCCGCGTGAAGGCTACGCGATTTTTGCGTGGGTGTTTATTCCGTTTCTGATTTTGCTAGTCGCGGGCACGTTAGCGCTGTCTCCTAAAGCGGCCACGCGGCTACCTGCAGCGCCAGAGAACGCGTTTCGCGCCATGATCAAGCCGCTTAGAAATTTGCGCTTCAAGCGGCTGCTCATTGTGTTTGTGTTTAACGGGATTGCTGCTTCAATCCCGGCCACGCTGGTGTTGTTCTTTATCGAGGATGTGATCCAGAAGCCGAGCATGACGGCGGCCTTTCTGATCGCCTATTTTGCTGCGGGTGCGATGGGAATGCCGTTATGGATATGGCTGTCAAGGCGCATTGGCAAGGCTCGAGCATGGCTGGTGGGAATGGTGTTGTCGATTGTTGCGTTCGTCTGGGCGTTCCTGCTGCAAGCGGGTGACGTTACCCCGTTTATGATTATTTGCGTGCTGTCTGGATTGGGCCTGGGCGCTGATTTGGCGCTACCCCCATCGATTCTGGCGGACGTTATTGATGATGACGAGCGCGCAGGGTTAGGGCGCAATGAGGGCTCTTACTTTGGGCTCTGGAATTTGGTCACCAAAATGAATTTGGCGCTGGCGGCGGGCATTGCCTTGCCGACGCTTGCGCTGCTTGGCTATCAGCCCAAAATCACCACATCGCCGCAGGCGCTCGTGTATTTATCGGCGACCTATGCGTTGTTGCCGTGCATACTCAAGTTCGGCGCTATTGCTGCATTGGTCTTTTCCCCTTTTATCAAGCGCACGCCAGCGGGTGCGCTGCAATAACCAGCCGGGCAGCCGCCACAGCCGGTGTCACCAAAGCTACTAGAACAGAAAGACCCACAATGCGTAAATTCATGATTCGTAAATTTTATATTTTGGTCGCCGCAAGCGCCGCGATTCTGCTGAGCGGTTGTGCGTCGGTGGTTGTTACCGACTACGCCAAAGAAACCCCCAAACTTGATCTTTCGACCTATTTCAACGGCAAGGTAGATGGCTGGGGCATGGTGCAGGACCGATCCGGCAAGGTCATCCGCCGCATGGTTGTCGAAATGGACTGCACATGGAACGGCAACGAAGGCACGCTGGATGAAAGTTTTCAATGGTCAGATGGTAAAACCGAAAAACGCGTCTGGAAAATTACCAAACAGGGTGATCGCTATATCGGCCGGGCCGGCGACGTCGTGGGGGAAGCGCTCGGCGAGGCCAGCGGTAACACACTGCGCTGGAATTACACGCTGGCATTACCAGAGGAGCAGGGCGGATATCACATGAGCATGGATGACTGGATGTGGAAGATCGATGATAAGACGCTTGCCAACCGCACCACCATGACCAAATTTGGACTTGAATTTGCGCAAATATCGATTTTTTTCCGCAAACGTTAGTCACTCGAATATTCTCTTTGACACTGTCGCCGAAAGTAGTCTCGATTTTAGGTAAATAAGGCCGTAAAGAAATGTCACTCAATACAAAAATAACGGATTGGTCAAAAAAGCGAGTATGGATTATTGGTGCATCCACCGGCATTGGTGCGGCACTCGCCGATGCGCTCCACTCCCGCCAAGCCAAGGTCGCCATTTCAGCCCGCAGCGCCGATAAATTAAACGAGATGGTGACGCGTTTCGGTGCATCACGGGCAATGTCGTTGCCGCTTGATATTACCAAGGTCGAGACAATCAAAGCTGCTGAACAAGAGCTGGTTGACGCGTGGGGAGGTTATGATTTGGTGGTGTTTATGGCGGGCGATTACAACGCGATGCGCGCTTGGGAGATCGATTTAGAGGTCGCCCAAAAAATGATTGACGTTAATTGGGGCGGTTTTATGAATGGCTTGTCGGTGGTGATCCCGCGCTTTATGCGCGCGGCATCCGGCGGCATCGCATTGGTATCCAGTGTGGCGGGGTATCGCGGGCTGCCGAAAAGCCTAATTTACGGGCCGACCAAAGCGGCGCTGATCAATCTGGCCGAAACCATGTATATCGATCTCAAAGAAAAGGGCCTCGATGTTTATCTAATCTGCCCCGGTTTTGTTAAAACGCCGATGACCGATAAAAATGATTTTGAAATGCCTTCGCTGATTACGCCTGAAGAGGCGGCATTGGAAATTATCAAAGGATTTGAAAAAGGTGAGTTTGAAATTCACTTTCCGAAACGCTTTACCAACATGCTGAAAATACTGCGCCATCTGCCGTACTCGCTATACTTTCCGGCGATTAAAAAATCAACCAAGTTATAGCAATGAGTGCAGTAAATATATCGGAAGCAGGGAAACCGACTGCGCTAAACAATCTTGTTGATTATTTTCAAACGCTGTGTTCCGAATCTGTCGCGGAGATCGCGAGTGTCTACACCGAGGATGCTTATTTCTGCGACCCGTTTAACGCAGTGACCGGGATTGCGCCTATTAAACACATCTTTGGCGAAATGTTTATCCGCTTGCACGATCCGCGGTTTGTCATCACCGAAACCATTGCGCAAGAGAATGGCGCAATCCTGATTTGGGATTTTGATTTTCGTATCAAATCGCTAAAGCCGCAGCTAACACGCCGCATTCACGGCTTGTCGCACGTTCGTTTCGCTGCAGACGGGCGGGTTAATTACCACCGCGATTACTGGGATGCTGCCGGTGAGTTGTATGAGCAGTTTCCATTGATTGGTAGCGTGTTGCGCTGGTTGAAGCGGCGAAATAAATAAGCCTCACGCCTGCTCCAACCCTAGCGGCTGCAGGTCACCGCGTTGGTACTTTATCAATATATTCAAACACCTTCACTACGCGGCTGACGCCACTGGTGGTGCGTGCAATTTCGGCTGCGGCTTCACTTTCTTCGCGGGTCAGAATACCCATCAAATACACCACCCCGCTTTCAGTCACGACCTTGACGTGGCTGGGCGATACCTTGCCGTTGTTGATGAGGCGCGCCTTAACGCTGGTCGTGATCAAGCTGTCGCTGCTGCGTGAGGCAAGCGATGAATTACCGCCCACGGTAATTTCATTGGTCACGGTTTTAACGCCTGGATTGCTGCGGGCGGTCGCCTCAATATCTTTTTTAGCTTTCTCAGTGGGCACCTGCCCCGTCAGCAATACCGAGAGGTTATAGCTGGTGGCGTTGATGTGTGCGTCTTTGAATCCTTCAATCACCTCCACGCGAATTTTCCACTCGATGTTTTCATCTTCGATATAAAAGCCGGGCGAGCGGCGATCGCTCAAGACCACGGCGGTCGCACCCACTCCAATCGCGGCGAGTGGGAAGCACCCTTGCAGCAACGCAGAGGCGGCAATCAGTAACATCACAATTATTAAGCGCATTATCTTTCTCCAAATAAAATGGTATCAACCGCATCGCACAGACAGTGAATGACCAGAATGTGCACTTCCTGAATGCGCAGCGTCCGATCATGCGGCACGCAAATATGAATATCGCCCGGCACCAGCAGCTCATTCAATTTGCCGCCATCGCGCCCGGACAGCGCCACTACCTTGATTTGTTTCGAGTGCGCGACCTCAATCGCTTTCAGCACGTTTTTCGAATTGCCGCTGGTCGTAATCGCAAACAAAATATCGTTGGGTTTACCGAGCGCGCGAACTTGCTTTGAAAAAATTTCATCGTAGGAATAGTCGTTCGCAATCGAGGTCAGCGTTGAGGTGTCGGTGGTCAACGACATGGCTGCCAATTCACCTCGCTCCATTTCAAGACGATTCAAGAACTCGGCCGCAAAATGCTGGCTGTCGGCTGCAGAACCGCCGTTGCCGCAAGCGAGAATTTTATTGCCGGAACGCATTGCGTCCGCCATCGCATGCGAGGCGGCAACAACATGAGGACGCAATTGTTCGAGGCATCGCAGCTTGAGTTCTGCGCTATCTTGAAAATGTTGGGTAATTCTTGATTCGATATTCATGTTGGCATTTTAAGTGATGGTAGATCGACATTATCGTTACTCGCATCCGCGAGAATTTACTTACTGCATTCGCGCAACCGTTTCATGACCCGAATGCATCCTTGAGCCATTCGATGTTTGCTCCCATGATCAGTACTGCATCAAAACGACACGGCGGGGGGTGGCGCAAAGCGGCGATGTATTGCTGGGCTGCTGCGACAATCCGGCGCTGCTTATGGGCACCAATGCTGGCCGCTGCGCCGCCAAAATCATTATTCTTTCTCAGGCGTACCTCGATAAAAACCAGTGTTTCTGCATCGCGCATGATCAGATCTATTTCACCAAATCGCGTTCTGTAGTTGCGTTCAACGATATTAAGACCCTGTCCGATCAGATATCGTTCCGCATCCCTTTCAGCATCGTCTCCAACCTGCTTTTTGCTGAAAAGCTTGTTGAGCATTATTCAGCGCTGCGTGAGAGCACAGCTTGCCCATCGCGCATCTCAACCGTCGACAACGCCCGCATAAATTGCGCACCGTCGAGCGTTAGCCGCCCGGTCACACCGTCTAACGGCGGAATACCGCGCAGATTATTTTGCGTGCTTGCCGATTTCAACAATAGCTGCGTCAAACGCCACGCATCAATGCCGAGCGCGTAAAGCCGCTCATAGTCAATCGGCATCGCCCCTTCAGGACGGCTGTAGGCCATGACGGCGGGATGATCTTTTTCAACAAACCACGGCATTTCCAAAAACCGCACGCCTTCCAGATCTATATTGGTCGCGGTATCTGCCTTCGCATCCAGTGCGTGTGAGGTCGAGAACACGGGCGTTGCAGCGGGCAGGTAAGGCCGTGCAGATCGTGCCGCGCGCGGGTCGGCCGCCAAAAAAATGACATCCGGTTTAGTGCGATCCAGCAGTGCCTTGATGCGCTGCGCGTCGCTCGTGCTGATATTGACATCGCCGCTAAAGACCACCTGCGTGACCACCTCGCCGCCCAATCGCAACCATTCTTTTTCAAAGCTGTCCTGAATGCGTTTGCTGAGCGCGGTCGCGCTCGTCACTAACGCGGCGCGTCTAAATCCTTCTTGTGCGGCAGCGCGTGCGACCAGGCGTGCTTCCCAATCAAGATTCAGCGAGATATAGAAAAAATTTTCCGGCAAGCTGGCATCCGGCGCGTTAAGCGCCAGCGAAGGAATATTGCCGGATTCGGTCGCGGCCAAGCGCGCCAGCACATTCGCGCCATCACGGGTCACGCCGCCCACAATCGCGACCGCGCCTGCTGCGGTGGCGCGGCGATATAGCCCGGCTAGCGTTTGTGGGGAAGGTGCTGCCGATTCATCATCGGCCGCGTAAATTCGATAAGGTGTAGCGGTTTTACCATCGGCGGCGGCACCGGCGACAAAACCCAGCCTCACTGCGTCGGCTACTTTGCCAAACGTTTTTGAAGTCAGCGGCACGATCAGCGCGATGTGTGGCGCAGGCCGATCCATTTGCGTCGCCCCATTAGCTTCAAGTTTCAAGCTTGGCGTGGCATCGGCTTTGGACGCGTCGTCCGCCAGGTTTTTGGCCGCGCGATTGTCTTTGGGCGCAAGCGGGTCGGTTTGCGCGACAATGGCGGGTGACGGGTTCAGGCGATTAGTAACAGGTGGAGCGGGTGTGCCGCTTGTGGCGGCGGTTGTGGAAGGCGCGGCGATAGTTGGAACCACAGCAGGCGGTAGATTGCTGGCACAGGCTGCCAACAATGCGGTCGTGGAAACCAAGCAACTGGTTATAAGTTTTGAGCGACGCAGGAAATTAATCATAGAAAAATGGACAACCCTTGACTGAAAAACCGCTCGATAAACTGCACCCAAAATTACCTCCCGCATTATATGTGGTCGCCACGCCTATCGGTAATCTGGGCGACATCACGCATCGTGCGCTCGATACCTTGCGTGATGTGAGCGTAATTGCGGCAGAAGACACGCGCATGACGAAATCGCTGCTCAGTCATTTCGGCATATCGCAACGCCTGATCGCGGTGCATGACCACAACGAGCGCAATGCCGCCGACGGCATCGTCAAGCTGTTGCGTGAAGGCGAGGCCGTTGCGCTTGTGACCGATGCGGGCACGCCCGCCGTGAGCGATCCGGGTGCCAAGGTCGTTGCTGCTGTGCAGGCGGCAGGTTTTGTTGTCGTGCCGATTCCAGGGGCAAGTGCGCTGGTCGCGGCGCTGTCCGCCAGCGGGGAAGGCGAGGGAGGCTTTTTGTTTCACGGCTTCTTGCCGCCAAAAGAAGGCGACCGCCGCCGCGCATTGGAGGTGCTAAAAGAATCAAGCTATGCGCTGGTGTTTTACGAATCGCCGCATCGCGTGGTTGAATCAGTGGCATCAATGGCCGCTATATTCGGCGATGCTCGCGAACTCATCATCTGCCGCGAACTCACCAAAAAATTTGAGACCATTATTCGCTTGAAGCTAGCCGATGCCGTCGCGTGGCTGGAAGCACACGAGAATAATCAGCGCGGCGAATTTGTATTGATAATTTCAAAGTCAAGCACTGGCGTGGCGATTGAAGCAGAAATGGCTCAAACGCAAGCACTGGAGCGCACATTAAAAATATTGCTTGAAGACTTACCGCTGAAGCAGGCAGTGGCACTCGCCGTGAAACTTACCGGGCTGAAGAAGAATTTGGTCTATGAAATGGCACTAGGCTTGAAGCCAGTTGAATAAGCCGTGAATCAATTGCGCAGCGTGAACAGACGGCTACGCTCGCAACAGGTGCCACACCATTTGCCAACTTAGCCTAACCTTCCCTTGCCGCGCAGCGTTCCACGTGGGCCAAGGATAAACATGTAGGTGCCCGTCACACCGCCTTCAGCCGCCGCAGTCGCCACTACTCGCGACGACGATCCGGGCGCAAACAGTGGCAGCACGGTGACGGCACCATTGTTAGTAATGCTGGCAAGCAATAAGTTTGATGAAGCGTAAGTTGTACCTTCCAGACTCGCCGTCACATCACGCGACGATCCATCCACACCAATCGCGATGACTTTCAATTGCCCGGTCTGGTCCGTTGTTAATCGCTTGGTGAGTGAACTCAATCCTAGCGCGGCGGGTACCGGATCGATACGGCCCCAAATGATGTCGCCCAATTCAATCGTCTGCCCACCCACCACGCTGGAGAAGCGAACCGCCGTTTGGCCAATGGAGCCATCGCTACACGTTGCGCGCGCGCGAAATGAACCGGTTGTCGGCGGAATGCCGAAAATGGTCGCCCCGCCATCTATTTCGATGGGCGCATTGCGGTTCACCGCGCTGATGACGCAACTCAGCCCCGGTGTGCCAAGCTTGGGCGGAATAACGACCGGTGATTGCGCGACCGCAAAATGCGCCATGCCGCAAACGACTAACAGCGCCGCACGAATGACATGCCAAGGCTGTTTGAAGAACTTGAGTGAGGATACTGTGCGCACTAAGACACCTTTTTTATTGAGCTTTTATTTCAAACTTTGCGACGATGTTTTACAACGAATATTCTGATTTATTTATTCTGACTTGCGGAATTTGAAATACATCGCCCACATAAACGCAAACAACGAATAGCCAATCACAAAGAGCGGCACCCACCTGAAATTTTGTCTGTCGACGCCAGCGATTGCGTAGATCGCGAATAGATTTTCGGTGATCATGATGTATTGATGCTGCCCCAACAACGCGTAAACCAACATCATGAATGGCGACGATGTGAACAGAACTCCGCCAAACAATGCGAAGCAAAATCGCGGATACGCGGCGGCTCGCGTGTTTTTTGAGACCAGCTTCCAGGTGATGTATGCTGAATACACCAGACAAATAAGCGCAATCGCAGCACCGTATCCACCGATGCCAAGAAAGAAAAGAAAGGTGTAGGTGGCGTCCATCAGCTAGGCTTTGTGACTTGCGTTTTGTTTGCAGGTGCGGGCGGCGGGACCGGTTTTGATGCGGGCGGCGGCGCGATGGGCAGCGTTTGCTTGCGCTCTGTTTCTAGCGTCCAGGTTTTGCCTAGATCGCTGGAGCAGTAGAAATATTGCTTTCGTTCGTCGACGTAGTCGGGATTGATTTCGAAGCAGCCGCCGCCTTCGTGGACTTTCATGTTTTGGAGGAAGGTTGTGCCGTGGTTGTGCGGCAAATCAGGGAACCGGATTCCCTTGCCCAACATGGTATCTTTGAAATAAGCGCCGGGATTTAAATTGAAAAAAGTACGTGTTCGACATCCGTCAAACGTCATGGTCAGCGATTTATCGAGATAGGCTGTCCGGTTGTCAATGATCTTGAGGTTGGCAATTGGATTGTCTGATGCTAAAAATTCTTTGCCGTTGGTATAGCCGAAAAAGCCTCGCCAACCTTGTCCAACATATTCGTCGGGCTCGGCGGTATCAGGCCATCCAGTTCTGCGCGCATTGATAGTTAACGGCGAGCGGCACCAATAACTAACACCAAATTCGTCATACCAACTGGTTTTTGTCCTAATAATCAGGAACTCGAAGTCGCCGTTCCTAGCAGTCTTTGTATCGATCACGGGACCCGCTTGTCGCTCGCAACCGCTCGCCAAAACTAATGCACACATCAAAGTTACGGCTATGTTGCTGTGGGAAAAATAAGACTTTTGAATCTTGTTCATTTGCACACCAGACACATTTCACGTTGTCGCTTCTTAAACGCTGCAA
This sequence comes from Burkholderiales bacterium, assembly GCA_038236905.1. Taxonomy (GTDB): domain Bacteria; phylum Pseudomonadota; class Gammaproteobacteria; order Burkholderiales; family Usitatibacteraceae; genus UKL13-2. The sequence goes on along the minus strand of JBBRZG010000024.1, from coordinate 16,296 downwards.
ATCCCCCTATGTCCAACCCTAAAATCACTTGCTCTCTATTGTTGTTGCATTCCTTTAATGCAGAAACAACGTAGCGTACCTCCGACATAAGCGGCCCTGTTGACTTGGTCGTGTCATAAAATCCCGTACCCGCCAACCATGGCTCAAGCTTTGCACAGGACTTCTTCAGCGCCGTGTCTAATTCCGCATTGCAAACCGATTGAAGCTTGCCACAGGTCTGAAAACAAATGTCATGCTGTGCGCAACCCTGATAAAACTCTTCTGCGTCCGGATGGGCACGGATTAATGTGGCTGGGTCTGCCTTATTAATAAACAACCGCGGCGGGAACAACGGACGCAAATATCCGGGCACTGAACAGCCATCAACTGCGTAGATAACGATTCCACTTTTAGTGTCCCCGGGAAGCATTACAGGCGTAATTTCTACACCGTTTTTATTCGATTCAGGAAGCCCTTCGAATTGAATTGGTGGTATTTCAAAATCGGCGACACCATTCTTTAAAGCCCCTAAATACCCAGTGATCTTGCCTGACTGTACTTCAAAGGGTCTATCTTTTTCCGCAATTGCGTATGGCGCCCCAATGAATGGAATCTTCACGCAACATTGAGTATTTTTATCATATTTATCGCCATCGCAGCAGCTATTTTTTTCACTCGTTAATACTGGCGACGGAGGATCAGGCCTTGCACAATAATTCAGGGCACCACAAGCATTGCCCGTGGCTTTGAGAATTTGGCATTTCTCTCCACAATCGTCCTCTGACGGCCCTTTAGTTTTCGCACAATCCGGATCTGGCGGCGGCACTGACGGTGGCCCACCCCACCCTGCTTTAGTAATGCCACTACCCGCATCACTTACCAGTAGCGATGCATCCTCATTCACCGTCGCCCGCCCCATCGGCACAAACGTGGCTAAGTCGTGATCCCACTGATAGATCTCGCGCGTCTCACCGGGCTTTAAGTTAATGCTGTTCGGGATGCGCACTTCAATCGGTGGATCAAAGCGCGTACCACTCGGCTGGATCGTCCATGCCGGGGCCATAAAGGTGGCGGTACCGCTTGGCGGCACCATCGGTAGCTTGTCCAGATGCACCGGGGATACCACCAGCGGGCCGACCTTGGCGCCATCCGGGAAGGTGACGGAGTTGGCTTTGATAATCATCTCGAAGCCTTCAAAGCCGGGAATCTTCAAGCTGACATCTTGATTGCCGCCCACCACCTTAGCTTCGCTCATCAACAGTGGTGGCAAGTAGATGGGGTGCGGCAGGATGTTGCGCTGACCCCGGATGGCGTTGAATTCGAAGTGTAGCGACGGGTATTGCTGACCACTGCTATTGGTCACATTACGACCGTCGATGAACAAGTCTAGCTTGCCGGGCGGTACATCAGACTCAAAGGCGAACTTGCCGTCTGTTTCGGTGGTGACGGCGAGATTGGTGCGGGTAATGGAGAGCCGTACACCGGCCAGTGGGGCGCTCATGCGACATGCAGCGCGTACTGCACCACGGCGGCACGGGCGGCGCATTCGTGTTGAAGCGATCAATGGGAGCAGGTTGTGCACGCGCGTCGTTTATTTTGGTGAGGGGGAGCGATTTTTACTGGCAGCAGGTGGTGCCAAAGGCGATGCCAAAGGCTGAGCTGCAGGCGGCGCCGCGATGGGCAGCGTTTGCTTGCGCTCTGTTTCTAGCGTCCATGTTTTGCCTAGGTCGCTGGAGCAGTAGAAATATTGCTTTCGTTCGTCGACGTAGTCAGGATTGATTTCGAAACAGCCGCCGCCTTCGTGGACTTTCATGTTTTGGAGGAAGGGTGTTTTCAAATTACCGGGAAACTCAGGGTAGCGGATACCCTTATCCCACATTGTCTCCGCAAAGCGCGGGCCCTTACCTAAATATAAAATATATGCGCGTTCGACAACCATCAAATGTCATGCTTAAAGCAGACTCGATGTACACGGTGTTTTTGTCATAGACCTCAATTTTGATCTGATCGGGGGGAATATCGTTCTTAAGTTCCACGATTTTCCTTGAGTAGCCCCTGAATGTACGCCAGTGGTTTCCTGCATGCCCGGTAGGTTCAGCGGCATCTAAAAACTGATTTCTTTCTGCCTGAAACGTTGCGGGTGAGCGACAATAAAAGATAACGTTGTAGTCGTCATACCAAGTAACGGTATGACGAACAATCAGAAAATCAAAATCTCCTTGACTCTTCATTAAAGAATCAATGAGACGGCCTTCACTTCGCTCGCAACCTGCGCAGATAACGCATATTGCAAGACAAGAAAAGACGCATTTCAACGCGAACAAATTGTTGTATTTCATTTGCACGCCACACACATTTCTTTTTGGCGCGTTTCATGTGCGGGCGCGCCCCCAATGACCAGCCCCAAATATGCCTTGTCAGCGTTGTTGATACATTCATTGCGGCGCGAGGAAATATACGGGAAGTCTTTGCCCCTAGAAATGCGGTCATAAAAACCAAACCCTGGCAACTCTGGTCGGATACTTGCGCAAAAGTCTTGGAGCACCGTTTTTAAATCAGAGTCACAGTCCGATTGTTTGCTACCGCAGGTTTGATAGCAGTAATCATGTCCTTGGCAGGCCCCATAAAATATTTCCGCATCTGGATGTTGATTTACAAGGGTGGCTGGATCCGCTTTATTGATAAATAAACCAGGCGGGAACACGCCTTGAAGATTAGGGGGCACTGAACATCCATCAACTGCATAAGTCACCCCGTCAATAGTCTCAAGTTTTACTTTAGGATCATTAATATTTGACTTGGGAGGACCTTCATATTGAGTTGGCTGACTTCCAAGAGACCCTCTAATTAAAAGCCCTGCCAATTCATAGCCACCATCCACAATGGGTTTGCCTCGTTCCGCAGTGACGTGATAGTTGGGAATCGGGTGAGGGGCGACATTTAGGCAACACTGCGAATCTTTTTCGTATTTTTTCCCATAACAACAGCCATATTTTTCGCTAGTCAATGGGGGATTAGGCTCAGTAGTGCATAGTTTTCTTGGGCACCTACCGAGGGGTATGTTGTTAAGCTTTAGGCATTGTTCACCGCAGTCGTCTTCCGTCGGCCCTTTAGTTTTCGCACAATCCGGATCTGGCGGCGGTACCGACGGTGGCCCACCCCACCCCGCCTTGGTAATCCCACTCCCCGCATCACTGACCAACAGCGACGCATCCTCATTTACCGTCGCCCGCCCCATCGGCACAAACGTGGCAAGGTCGTGATCCCACTGATAAATCTCGCGCGTCTCACCGGGCTTTAAGTTGATGCTGTTCGGGATGCGTACTTCAATCGGTGGATCAAAGCGCGTACCGCTCGGCTGGATCGTCCAAGCCGGGGCCATAAAGGTGGCGGTACCGCTTGGCGGCACCATCGGTAACTTGTCCAGATGCACAGGAGATACCACCAGTGGGCCGACTTTGGCACCATCGGGGAAGGTGACGGAGTTGGCTTTGATAATCATCTCGAAGCCTTCGAAGCTTGGTATCTTTAAGCTGACATCTTGATTGCCGCCCACCACTTTAGCTTCGCTCATCAACAGCGGTGGCAGATAGATAGGGTGAGGCAGGATGTTGCGCTGGCCACGGATAGCGTTGAATTCGAAATGTAGCGACGGATATTGCTGGCCGTCGCTATTGCTCACATTGCGACCATCGATGAACAAGTCCAGCTTGCCGGGCGGTACCTCAGACTCAAAGGCGAACTTGCCATCTGCATCGGTGGTGACGACGAGGTTAGTGCGGGTAATGGAGAGGCGTACCCCAGCTAGGGGCGCGCTCATGTGACGCGCAGCGAATGCGGCACCACGGCGGCACGGGCGGCGCATTCGTGGTGAAGCGATCAATGGGAACAGGTTGTGCACGCGCGTCGTTTATTTTGGTGAGGGGGAGCGATTTTTACTGGCAGCAGGTGGTGCCACTGGCTGAACTACAGGCGGCGGCGCGATGGGCAGCGTTTGCTTTCGCTCTGTTTCTAGCGTCCATGTTTTGCCTACGTCGCTGGAGCAATAGAAATATTGTTTTCGTTCTTCGACGTATTCGGGGTTGATTTCGAAGCAGCCGCCGCCTTCGTGGACTTTCATGTTTTGGAGGAAGGGTGTGCCGACGTTAAATTGGTACTGGGGATACCGGATGCCTTTGCCTGTCATCGTAGCCTCGAACTTGCTGCCATCGTGCCAGTTGAAGTAAACACGGGTTCGGCAGCCGTCGAATGTCATGGTGAGCGAATTGTCCACATAGGCTGTTTTAGAATCGTAGATGGCTATTTTCGAAATAGGGTCATCGGTCAGCAAATATTTTGTATTGGTGCCATAGCCGCTGAAGTATCTCCAGCCTTGTCCAAAATTAGTATCCGGCTCAAGGTGATCTTGATCTTCAGACCGTTCTGAAGTCATCGTGGCAGGGCTACGACACCAATACTTAACGACAAATTCATCGTACCACCGGACATTGCGACGGATGACCAAAATCTCAAGATCATCTTTTTTGATAATCTTAGTATCTATTGTTCGCCCTGGCGTTCGCTCACATCCGCCCAACATCATAATTCAACTTATGGCTGCGCAAACAGTGAAAGCCGAAAGAACACTGCCCGTTGAATTTAGTTTCATTTGCACGCCCAGCACATTTCTTCTTGTCGATCTGCATCCGCGATTGACCCATCGAGCGCTCATCCTACCTACGCTCTGTTGGTGTTTTTTAAACTCTCTTCGCAACACGAAGAAACTGTACGGCGAGGATTTGATGCGGTCATGTGCGCTCTGCCCTAAAAATTGAAATCTAAACTAAATTTAGACCAGCGGATTTACAGTTTTTAGTGACTTAAATCGCCCAAAATCGCGATCAGCGCTCCACAAAACTGAAACGCCATTTTCAATGCAAATTGCGGCGATTCGGGCATCGTGAAATTGTCCGCCTTGCAGTTTCGCTTTCACTGCAAGCTCGGACAATATCTGCCAGTGTTGCAAGCCGCTGTGCAGGATATGGGCTTGAGGTGAGGCAAGCCAGGCATCGATTTGATCAGTGGATTGCCTGGTGCTGCTGGCGGGATTAAAAATCTTTGGATTACTCACCACTGCCAAAAATTCGTGCAGGCAGGTCACCGGAATTCCCCATGGTGCAGCACCTTCGGTTAGTGCTCGCAAACAATCAAAAGCTTGCTCGTGGAACGGTGATTCAACGCGATGCGCGTAAACGAGAATATTGGTGTCGACCGCAATCATTTGAGATTCTTCAAAGTCCGTAAAACGACGTGCTCTTCTTCTATTTCCTGCCAGCGTCGCGGGTCAGTAATTAGCATCGCTTTCCCGCGAACGCTCGCATCTCTGAGCTTGAAAGCGGGTTTCGCTTTGGCGGGCTGATCGCTTAACACGCGGCGTAAACCGTCCTCAATCAAGGCACGCAGGGTTGTTTGGTTCCGTTGTGCAAGCTGCTTCGCTGACTTAAATAGTGCGTCTGATACTTCGATAGTGGTTTTCATAAGGGTGCCCATATTTTAGATATGGGTATATTGTAACTTGTTTTATTATTGTCCTACTCACGTTTCCAGCCCACATTAGAACACTAGCACTGGCGGGCAGTTCGAGCAAAATTGTGGCGAAACGCCGCGCCAAATGGCGCTCTATTTAAATCTAGCGCTCGATCTCCAGCAAGCGCTGGACTAACGGATGGTGTACTTTTTTTTCAGCGACAATCAAGTAGAAATGCTCCTCCACGCCGTCGCAAGCGCCTACCCGTTTAACGTTGTATTGCGCCACTAATTCGTCGTGAACCAGCTCGGCTGCGGGGAACACGCCCATGCCACTGGCACCGAAAGTCTTGAGCAACGCGCTGTCCTCGAATTCACCGACGATGCGTGGGCGAATTGAGTTTCGTTCAAACCACAGGTCTAACCGTGCACGGGTGGCAACGTGCGTGGTCGGCACAATTACCGGCACGGTCGCGAGTGATTGTGGAAAGCCCTTGCACGCCTCGGCGTGAAGAGATGCAGGCGAGTACCACGCGAGGGATGATGAACCGACTAGGTGGCTATATAGTTTCACGTTCGGATTGGCAGGCGCCGCGCGATCCGCGAGGACGGCGTCGAATCGGTGAAGCGCCAAATCCCCCAATAAATCATCGAATTCATCCTCATGACATTGCAGCCGCAGGTGGGGCTCGCGCAATATGGGTTGCATTAATCGCCGTACGACGAGCTTGGCAAGGCCATCTGAGATGCCCACCGTGAGACGAATACCAGGTGCGGCTACCGCGGCACGAATCACATCGGGCAATTGTTCACCCAAATGAAAAATTTGGTCGGCTTGCCGCATGGTGGCGATGCCTGCCTCGGTCAGTGCGAGTCCACGGCCAGCAGGCTTGAGCAGTGCATAGCCCAGAGAACGTTCGAGTTCACGCACCTGAGTGCTGACGGTTTGTACGGCCATACCCAGCCGTACGGCAGCGCCGGTGATGCTGCCTTCCTTGGCAACGACCCAGAAATAGTAAAGATGCTTGTAGTTGAAATTAAGGCTCATAGGTTATCCCTATATTCAGTTTTATCCGAAGTGTCAATTCATGATTATCTGCTTTTTCAGAATCAATAAGTGCCGTAATGTAGTGATGTGTTCAATCCATGGAGGTGTGTGATGAAGGTAATTTTCGAATCCCGTGATCCAGATGGCATCCATTTGCGCGATCTTGCAGAACGAAGAGTGCGTTTCGTGATGCGCCGCATGACATGGTTGATACCGCACGCCAGAGTCCGGCTATCAGATGTGAACGGGCCGCGTGGTGGCGAGGACAAAAGCTGTCGATTGGAAATCAAGACAGACCATATCGGCAGCATTGCAGTGACTACCACCGCGCGGGACTGGCGAGTAGCCCTTGATCACGCGCTAGCCCGTGCCTCGCGGGTGTTGTTGCGCAACTGGAAGCGCTCCCGCAGCTATCGCGGACCACGCTCTCCAGTAATCGATTTTCAATCTTAACCAAGGAGTGATGATGATGGAAAATACTAATAAAGTAACTGCAGTAACGGCTATAGGCGACTATGCCGCAAACGATTCAAACGCAATTCATGCCGACGCGAGCCGCGTGCTTCGCAACACCTATGCGCTGCTATCGATGACGCTGCTGTTTAGCGCAGCAGTAGCGGGCGTGAGCGTCGCGCTGAAGCTGCCGTCGCCGGGGATTATCGTCACACTGGTCGGATATTTTGGCCTATTGTTTCTGGTCTACAAGCAGCGAAATAGTATTTGGGCGCTTCCCGCCGTGTTCGGGCTCACCGGATTTATGGGCTACACATTAGGCCCCATGTTGTCGCAAACATTGGCACTACCGGGCGGCGGGCAAATCGTCACGATGGCGCTCGCCACTACCGGCATCACGTTCTTGGCGCTGTCGGCTTACGTGTTGAAAACACGCCGTGACTTTAGTTTCATGGGTGGCTTTTTGTTTGCCGGAATGATCATCGCGCTGCTCGCAGGTTTGGCTGCCGTATTCATGCAAATCCCTGCCTTGGGTCTCGTGGTGTCGGCGATGGTGGCGCTGCTATCGGCAGGACTGATTTTGTATGAAACGAGCCGCATCGTGAATGGGGGTGAAACCAACTATGTGTTGGCGACGGTGGGTCTATACGTTTCGATTTTTAATCTGTTTACCAGCCTGATGAGCTTGTTTGGACTGGGTGGCGGGGACGATTAGTTGACTGACAGTTGGCTTATTGAACGTTCACTTGTGGGGAGAATGCAATGAAATGTCCTTCGTCCCCAGAAGTTGCTCTGACCATAAGTGAGCGGCAAGGCGTTGAGATTGATTACTGCCCGCAATGCCGTGGCTTATCGCTCGAGTATGGCTGGATCGCGGCGAGCTCGACAAATTGATCGAGCGCGCCGCAGTGCCAGCACCAAGTCCAAACAAAGCTTCCGATGCTTAAGCCGGTTATCGGGATGACGGATATCGTGACGGGAGATATCGAGATGGGCGTCAAGATCATCGCAAAAAATCCTGGCTGAGCGACATTTTTGATTAGCTTGGCAGTTCAACCCATGCAATGACCTTGAAAGGAAAACCGAGTGAGAGCCTACCCAAACAATAGTCCGCAGGCCTCAGCCCGCATCGTGGCGCTTGCCATGCTGGCAGACGGCAATTTTTGTAAATCGGAGCTTGATGTATTAGCGCGCATGGATGCCGATGCCCAATTAGGTCTTGCGGCCGAGGAGATGAAAGCGATCGTCCATACGCTTTGTGAAGATCTTTACTACGGCGATCATGGAAACTGGGGCCCTGCCCATGTGGATTCCAGCACGCTTAATGCATTGCTGGGCGAGATTGACGACCCTGAATTGCGCCGGAAAGTGCTCGACCTTTGTGTGGCCGTAACAGCGGCAGATGAGCACCTTGCCGAAGGCGAAGCGCGCGTGCTTGCGGCCGCGTCTGAACAGTGGGGCTTGTCCAGCACCGTTTCGCGCTAACCAACGCAGCTGAAAGCTTCGCAAACCGGTCTGGGTAGCAGAACAAGTACAGCGCAACGACGCTTCATCAATCAAGGAATATTTAGTGGAACCCATTATTGAATTTTTTAGCACCCCGTTTCTCGGTAAGCAAGCGTGGGTCTGGTTCGTCTTCATCGGTATCGTGGTCACCCTGCTTGCCTTTGATTTGGGCGTGTTGCATAAAGACGAGCGCGAGATCGATGTCAAAGAATCGCTGTGGTTGTCAGCAGGCTACATCTCGGTGGCGCTAATTTTCGGCGTATGGGTCACCTGGTATTTTGGTGCGCAAAGCGGCATGGCGTATTACACCGGCTTCTTGATCGAGAAGTCGCTATCCATGGATAACGTCTTTGTGATTGCGTTGATATTTACCTACTTCGCGATTCCCCGCTTGTATCAGCACCGCGTTCTATTTTGGGGAATTTTGGGCGTGATTGTTCTACGCGCTTTAATGATCGGTTTGGGCGCGGCCCTCGTTACTCAGATGAGTTGGATACTGTATGTGTTCGGCGCGTTTCTGGTGTTCACCGGCATCAAGATGCTGATGATCGCAAATCATATGCCCGACATTGGCAACAATCCGCTGTTGAAGTTTCTACGCAAACGCATGCGCGTGACTGAACACATCGAAAGCAACGCATTCTTCGTGCACAGACCCGATCCGGTTACCGGAAAAACCATCCGCTGGGCAACGCCGCTATTCCTAGCGCTTTGTTTGATCGAGTTTGTTGATCTCGTCTTTGCGGTTGATTCCGTGCCCGCTATCTTTGCCATTACGACTGATCCATTTATTGTTTACACCAGCAATATTTTTGCAATTCTTGGCTTGCGCGCGCTCTACTTTGCGCTGGCCGCGATGATTCATCGCTTCACCTATTTGAAATATGCGCTGGCGCTGGTCCTGGTATTCATTGGCACCAAAATTTTCCTGGTTGGGATCATCGGTAAAATTCCGCCGGTAATTTCTCTCACGGTAACGTTTGGTTTGATTTTGGGCGGCGTGTTGTTCTCGCTCTACAAAACCCGCGGCCGCGAACTTCCGGCACCAGCGGCCCCCTAACTTTGGTTGAATGAAGGAGTGAATATCATGAGGAACTACGCGCCGAATAGTCCGGAAGCCCTGTCGCGGGTAGTGGCGATGATGATCGTCACGGATGCGCATATTGATGACCGCGAGATTGCGGTGCTTGATCGCGCCGACGCTTATCAATCGCTCGGGATTTCGCGAGAGAACTTTATGCGGGTGGCGCGTGACTATTGCAGTGAGTTGGTGGCTGAGGCAAGCGAGCTTGGCGAAACATTGCTCGTCGATCCCGACCGTGTTGATAAAGTGATTGACTGCGTTGATCAGGTCGATGAGCAGATTGCGGCGGCGCGCTTGTTATTGATGGTGATGGCCGCCGATGCCAAGCAAGAGAGGTCTGAACTGGCGTTGCTGGATCATATTTTTGACCGTTGGCAGCTCACCCACGACCAGGTTGCCGGCACCGAGCATCTGCAACGGCCCGCCGTCTAATTGATTGCGCAAAAACGCTGCGCGCGCAAACGGCGCGATAGCGCCCAGATGCAGGACCTGTTGCGCACGTTCATAAGGTCTCTTCATCGTATTAAGATATTTAGTGCCCTGATCCAGTGCGTGAATGGGCGTGTGCAGCGGTCGCGATGGTCATGCTTCAACTTATAATGGGCGATGACTTCAAAACCTCAAGCACTCACCATCACCCGCCCCGACGACTGGCATTTACACGTACGCGATGGCGATGCACTGAACGCCGTGCTGCCCGACACGGCCAGACAGTTTGCGCGGGCGATCATCATGCCGAATTTGAAACCGCCGGTGCGCTCCACGCTGGAGGCCGGCTGGTATCGCGACCGCATTTTGGCTGCGCTGCCCGTGAATACAGCGTTCGAGCCGTTGATGACGCTCTATCTGACCGATAACACTGACCCGGACGAAATCAAGCGCGCCAAGTCGAGCGGATTCGTTCATGCCGTGAAATATTACCCGGCAGGGGCGACGACCAATTCTGATTCCGGCGTCACCGATATTCGCAAATGCGATGCTGTGTTTGAAATAATGCAATCGGTCGGAATGCCGTTGTTGCTGCATGGTGAAGTGACTGATAGTGAGATTGATATTTTTGATCGAGAGAAGATATTTATTGAGCGCCACTTGATTCCGCTGACGCTGCGTTTTCCGAAATTGCGTATCGTGTTTGAACATATCACTACCGCGAATGCGGTGAAGTTCGTGCTGGCCGCCAATGACAATGTGGCGGCGACGATCACCGCGCATCATTTGCTTTTTAATCGTAACGAAATTTTCAGGGGCGGCATTCGTCCTCACTATTATTGTTTGCCGGTGCTGAAACGTGAAGAGCATCGGCTGGCATTGCTGAAAGCGGCCACCAGTGGCAATAAGAAATTTTTCTTGGGCACAGACAGTGCGCCGCATGCCAAAAATACCAAAGAAGCGAGCTGTGGTTGCGCGGGCTGTTACACCGCCTTGCATGCGATGGAGCTATATGCATCAGCGTTTGAAAGCGTTGATGCGCTCGATAAGCTCGAAGGTTTTGCGAGTTTCTTTGGCGCTGATTTTTATGGCTTGCCGAGAAATACCGATACCATCACGCTGGAGAAATCGTCATGGCAAGTACCCGACGAGCTACCGTTTTCCGGCTCCGCGATTGTGCCGCTGCGCGCAGGAGAAATGCTGGATTGGCGGCTGTGCTGACAATAATAAAATATAGAAAAGTGCAATACAGGCTTGCCGTTTGAGGCATTTTAGCTTGCGAATGCCCGCCAGTGCTAGGGTTTGTACATTGGGCCGGTCATGAAAGTTCGCAGCACCTTGCCATGGCATGAGGCGCAGTCACGCTTCAACGCGCGCTGTTTCGATGCCATCTGCGGCCGTCTTGATTCGCTTAATGTTGATCATTGGCCGTCGCTTAATGCCCTGAACTGTCAGGCGAATATACTGAATCTTGCGAATCACCGTGGTCAGCCCATTCGTTTTGTCGCGCCCAATAGCGATGAATCCGTCGCCACGCATTACGAACAGCGCATTGCTGAAAACGGCGAAATTGCGACCCGCGAAAATTGGCACGATTTCTTTAACGCGATGCAGTGGCTATCATTTCCGAAATGCAAAGCGGCAATTTCAGAAATGCACGCGCGGCTGCTGGAAACGTCCGTTGACGGCGCAAAAAAAATCCGTTCCATTCCGCGCGACGTGCTGACCTTGTTTGATGAAGGTGGGGTGATTGTCGCGAGTGATGATGAAACACTGCTTGATCACATTCGCAATTTTGAATGGAAAAAATTATTTGTGGAGCGTCGTGCTGACGTCGAGAGAAACGTTAATTTTTATCTTGCGGGTCACTCCGTACTGGAGAAAATGCTTGATCCCTTTATCGGTGTGACCGCGAAGGGGTTACTGATAAAAGTGGACCGTAAGTTTTCATCACTTTCGCATGCGGAGCAGGTTCACGAAGTCGATTCGCGTGCAGCGGAATGGCTGATGAATGCCGAGTCTTTGGCCTCAACCCACAATCTGCATCCGCTGCCGATTCTCGGTATTCCGGGTTGGCATGCGGCCAATGCTTCGGCGAGCTTTTATGATGACGCTCATTATTTTCGCGCGGGTAGGCTGCGCAAGCCCGGCATAGAATCCGCCAATTCGTAAGCGTGTCGCAAGCTGCGTGAGATAATCAACGCGGAAGCTCATCAGACGGTCGCTGTGTGGATGTCGCAAGACATGTTGCATAGAGGAAAGTCCGGACTCCATAGAGCAGGGTAGTGGGTAACGCCCATCCACCGCGAGGTGAGGATTAGAGCTACAGAGACGAGTCGCACGCATCGCAAGATGTGTGCGGGTGAAACGAGCAATCTCTACCCGGAGCAATACCAAATAGGCAGGCATTGAGGCGGCTCGCTGAGCCTGCGGGTAGGTAGCTAGAGGCGTGCGGTAACGCACGTCCCAGAGGAATGACCGTCATAGCAAAGGGGTAACGTTGGGGCAACCCAAGGCCAACTCTGCGCCGTAACAGAATCCGGCTTATCGGTGAGCTTCCACTTTTAATTTGAGCGTTGGACTGTTTATTTAAATCCATAAGATTATTGGAACATTGGTTTTTCTCCTTATTCATGCCTTTACATGAATGGGTAGAGGTGCATTGATGTACCGTTCAAAATTACTAGCTCTTCTATTGTCATTCGCCTTCGTTCCCGCACATGCAACCGTTTCAAAAAGTCAGTGCTACGGAACGGTGAATAGCGGACGCATCGAGAATAGCGTGAAGCTATTAGATAGTGGACCGAACTTCTCGGCTTACAGCCCTATCGCCGCATCGGCTGGCCGAACTTACGTCCACTCCAAGGTGGCTGAGATCATCGTGTCCACCTATGCGACGCTTGCGACAGAACGGCCAACTACGCTGTATGTCTATGGCGAAACTGGACTTGCATCGGGAGGGCGGTTTCGTCCGCACCGCTCGCACCAGAACGGCACCTCCGTCGACTTCTTCGTACCCGTGAAAAACGCGCTGGGCAAGTCCGTTCGCTTGCCCACGGGCATCATGACTCGCTTTGGCTACGACATCGAATTCGATGCGAATGCGAAGTACAAGGAGTACAGCATTGATTTTGAAGCCATGGCTGAGCATCTATATCAGCTAAACCGCGCAGCGAAGGCTCAAGGTTCAGGTATCTCCTTACTGATCTTCGACACTCAATACTTGCCCAAGCTTTTTGCTACACCTCGTGGGTCGTACCTTCAGCAGAATCTTCTATTCATGCAACGAAAGCCTTGGGTACGTCACGACGAGCATTATCACGTTGACTTCAAAGTGGCTTGCAAACCGAATACGGGTTGATCTTCCTGCAAGAAGGAGGTTAGGGCGATGCCTGATCAAATACCATCATCTTCAATCCTTAGTCGAATCACCTTTTTATGCCTAGACTGGTCCTGAACGAGTTCTACTTTCTCGGATCTGACACGTTATGCGATTGCACGTACAGCAACGACTTTGTACGAGGCACATTTAGTAGGGCAAAAAAAAGGCTTCGCACCCGCGAAGCCTTTTTCTTTTCTGCACCTAACTCTTTACATCTTCAAATCTTCGCTGCTCGCAAAGATTTATTTTGGTAACAGCACGGTGTCGATAACGTGAATGACGCCGTTGGTGCAATCAATGTCGGCAGTCGTGACGTGCGCGCCGTTGACCGTTGCGCCGCCTGCGGTTGCTAGCGTAATCATGGTGCCCTGCACGGTTTTTACGTCACCCGGGGTGATGTCTTTCGCCATTACTTTTCCGGATACGACGTGATACGTCAAAATTGCGGCTAATTTTGCTTTGTCTTTCAACAAGCTTTCCACTGTGCCGGCCGGTAGTTTTTTGAATGCGTCGTCGGTCGGCGCAAAGACGGTGAACGGGCCTGCGCCTTGCAGCGTGGGGATCAAATCTGCTGCGGTTAACGCGGCACATAGGGTGGTGAAGCTACCAGCGGCAACGGCGGTGTCGACGATGTTATGAATGGCGTTTGACATGATATTCCTTGAAGAAAATGAAGCGCACAAGAATATGCGCGCTTGCTCAACCGAAACTGGCTAAGACTGGAATGACCTTTGAATTTCAACCACGGGTCAATAACTAACTTAACCAATAATTGTGAATGTTTCGTTGCAGCGACATAAAGTGCTTACAGCTAAATAAGCATAGATCGATCACAAAACTCACACTCAACAATGAGACGCACTGGAAGTGAGAAAGTTTGCCCGCGTGGCCAAATGGTTCTGCTATTACGGCGAATAATGTGGTCGCAAGATATGGTGTGCTTTTAACGTTCAACGCCCCCATCCCAGCTTTACCCGAACGAGAGAAGGGCTTTTTCACCGAACGCGACGTTCTCTAAACATTTCCAGGCTCGGTTCCTTCCTTCTCTCGGGGACGGTTAGGATGGAGGCGTGGATACCTCGCCAGGTCATCGCTGAATTACTGCCGCGTGGTTGGCGCGTGGTTGACTCGTAGTTGGCACGTCGACACGTTGCAGTTGCCTTGTTTGCTACCGCCGATACAACCGAAACCGCTCGTCCTTATCCCGCGGCCGTGCGCCTTCCCAGACCATTTGCCATGCGACATCCACTACAGGCGCTCGCTCGCGGTTGCCCTGTGTCAGTAGCCAATGACAGGGGATGGATTGATCGCTAAATTGCGGCACGAATCGTAGGTTGGCGATGGTGTCGAAAGAGGCGCGCTCAGAGTCACCGATACCGGAGGCGGCGACGCATCCGCTATTCGGCGGGATCAGGCTGGCGATAGTTGTGACGACCGCGCGGTGGCTGAGCACATGGTTTACAACGGGTAATCCGAGCATGTTCGCCAACACCCATACCAGGGTAATGCCTGCGGCCCAGTTCACCACCGCGCGACGGTTGTTGCGATGGGCGCGTATCACCGCGTATAGCCACACCAGCGTTAGCGCGAGTGCCAACACAAACGTAAATGCGTTAAATGGCAGCGTGAAATCGGGCACCTGCCGCGCGAATGACGCGGCCGCGCGCGCGGGAAATCCGGTGAGCGCGACGATCCAATAGAACCATAACGCGATCGCAACAATACCGAAAAATACCAGCCCAAACCAATCCATGATGCGCGCCACTTCATTGGGCAAGCGATCCAGCGCCATCGCGCTCGCGAGCGATAACGGAATCAATAGCCCCAGCGCATGCGCCTCGCCGGCTTCGCGGGTGACTGAAATCATAACTAACAACGTGATGAAGGCGACCAGCGGTAAGGCCAGCTCGATGCGATCACGCAATTTTTTGCGGTCGCGCGCCCACAGCCATAGCGCGAACGGTAAGGTGGGCAATGCGAACCACGGCAAAATTTTTAAAAAGTAGAACGGCTGAATGCTGCTGCGCGTTTCCGCAGTTAAAAATGGCGCACCCAAAAGTTGATCCGTCCAAACCCGTTGGTCGATGTCGCCCTGCAACAATAGAATGACGGGTAACACCATCACCAACGGCAGCATGACGGTGAGCGAGATCAGAATGCCGCGCCTGAAATCGCGGTTGCGCCATTCGCCGACAAACGTCATCAGTGCCAACGCGATCGCGGGCACAGCCAGTGCGGGCACGATGCCGACTGATAGCGCGACGATAGCCGCACCGACACCGGTGGTGACGCCACCTTTGCGCGGCTCGGAGCGGATACGGGTCATGCCGTAGAGTGCGATTGCAAACCCAGCGAGTGCTGCTACTTCCGGATTCATTTGATGGCCGCGAACCAGCAGCCCCAGGCTGCCCAGCATTAACAGCACGGCGATGCGGCCGGCACGCTCATCAAATAAACGCGTCGCGGTTTTGTAGAGATAAGTTAACGCAAGCGCCATGAAAAACCCGGTCGCCATCCGCGCGCCATCGTGAGCAGGCAACACCGGTGAAAATATAAACGACAGCCCCGCACCTACCCAATAGTAAAGTGGCGGGTAATCAAAATTGGCCTCACCCGCGATCATCGGCAGCAGCCAGTGCCCGTCTTGCAGCATGCTGTGAATGATGCCAAACGCGATCGCTTCGTCCGGCTTCCAGGCGTCGTGTCCGATCAGCCCGGGCAAAATCCACGCGACACAGATGATGATGAACAGCGCTTTTTTCACCGGCGATGCGGTGCCATCAAAAATAATCGGTTGCTTTAATGTCAACCCTAAAGCCCGCGACGCTCGCGCGGCTTTACCGTGCGGTTTGGGTAAGTCAGTATTGAGGTCGTCGGAGCGTAGGCTCAAAGCGGATGGTCTTTTAGAGT
>JBBRZG010000023.1:0-32738 GCA_038236905.1 Burkholderiales bacterium | reverse complement strand
CCAACGAATTTTTTACGCCGATGGCAGGCGGAACCACGCTGGACGACGTCGCAAGTGGTCGGGTGGCGGCTCTCAAGCGGACAGATTTTCCACAGCGCACCACGTTGATGAAATTGTCACAAGTCTCAACACTGTGGGATTACATCAATCGGGCCATGCCTTGGAACGCACCGAAATCGCTGACCGCCGATGAGGTTTACGCGGTAACCGCCTACATTTTGAATCTAGGCGAAATCGTACCCGCCGGCTTCGTCCTGTCAGATAAAAATATTCGCGAGGTTCAGGCTAAGCTGCCGAATCGTAACGGCTTGGTGAAATTTAGCGGGCTGTGGGATGTTGACGGGAAAGCGGATGTCAAAAATACGGCCTGCATGAAAAATTGCGCGCTTACCTCAGGAAGCGAACCGCAGATCACATCCTCCCTTCCCGATTTTGCGCTTAACCAGCATGGTAATCTGGCCGATCAAAATCGCTTGGTGGGTGGTGTTCGCGGGCTGAATACGCGTAGCGCGGAGGGCAGCATGGGCATTACTGCAAGCAATCACAGCGTAAAAAATAGTGCTCAACCTAGCGAGTTGGCGGTACTTGAATCCGCTGAATTGGCCAAGAAGTACTATTGCACGTCGTGTCATGCGACGAATAGTAAATTAATCGGGCCGAGTTTCAGCGAGATCAGCGGCAAATATAAAGGCGACAGTGCAGCCGTGGCCAAGTTAATGATAAAGGTGCGAAGCGGCGGCTCTGGCGTTTGGGGTTTGTTACCCATGCCGCCCCACGACGATATCAATGACGTTGATTTGCGGGCGCTGGTGCTGTTGAGTTTGTCGGCAGGGCAATAGCGTTGTCGTGGTCGAATCGTTAGGCGCTGACTGACGGGCTGGATAAATGGCTCATGGGTTGGGTATGAAGCCATGTTCAAAGATTCGATTAGAGTTGGGAGTATTATTTGAATCGAAGACCATGAAGTTCGCATAATTTTTGTCAGGAGAAAACATGAACAGACGTGACGTTTTAAAAACATCCGGCGGGTCCGTGGTAATGGCACTTGCCGCATCTGTAGGCCTATTGACTGCAAAATCGGCTGCCGCGGAAGCTTGGAACAAGACCGCGTTCGAAGTTAAAAGCCTCAATGAGGTAGTGAAGGCAATGGGCGGCGCGTCGGCTACCGAGTCGAAAGATATTTCGTTCGTGAATGCGCCCGATATAGCTGAGAACGGCGCAGTGGTGCCAGTCGGCGCGACTAGCAAAATCCCTAAAACCGAGTCAATTTCCATTCTGGTAGAGAAAAACCCGAATGCGCTGTCAGCAAGCTTCACAATTCCCGAAGGAACCGAACCCACTATCAGTACCCGCGTTAAGATGAGCCAAACGTCTAACGTGTATGCGCTGGTGAAGGCAGATGGTAAATATTTTTACGCGGTCAAGGAAGTAAAAGTAACGCTGGGTGGCTGCGGCGGATAATGGGTTGCTTCATAGCTGGATTAATCTAAGGAAGCGCTGATTAAATCGATTTCTTCACCATACGTCGTAACGAGCACAAAAATATCGCCCTGCATACTAAACATACGCGGCGTTAATATTTTTGCACTCGCGCCTGCTTTGGTATAGAACTCAGGTTAATCAGCGCTTCTCTAATAATTATTTTTACCGCGCCAAGAATTTAGGAGAGAAAAATGTCTGATCCGATGAGAATTCGTGCCCAATTGATGGGCGACAAAGTGGATGTTCGCGTGTTGATGGCGCATGAGATGGAAACCGGCTTGCGCAAAGACAATGACGGCAAGATCGTGCCGCCGCATTACATCCAAAGCGTGAGCGCAACCTGCAACGGTAAGACTGTTTTATCAGCGCAATGGGGGCCGGCCGTGTCTAAAAATCCAACGCTTGCGTTCCGCTTTTCGGTTGCAACCACAGGTGCCAAAGCCGGCGATAAAGTTATGATTACGTGGGTGGATAACAAGGGCGAAAAGCGCAGTGACGAAGCGGCCATAACTGTACCATCCTGAGTTGTTCCAACCTTAACGGTAGCGACCTTATATGCTTTCTTTGACCAGAATTACCGCTCGATCATGCCGCCCGCTTGCCGTTCTATTGGCCGCCTTCGTTACATTAACAATATTGCCTGCGCAAGCTCTGCATGCGGCGCAGAACACGTCCAAAGCTGAATCTAAAGAGGTTCGCAACGACGAACCAGTGAAGGTCGTCTATCACGTCAGCGATGGTATTGATCAGGCGACAGGAGCTTTGCGCAATATCCGCAACCATTTGTCTGCCGACCCTACAACAAAAATAACCGTGGTAACACATTCCAACGGTATTGATTTTTTGCTGGATGGGGCCAAAGACAAAAACGGGAATTTGTTCGAGCCGAATGTGCAGGAATTGGTAAAAATGGGCGTCGATTTTCGGGTATGCAAAATAACGCTCGAACGCCGTAAGATTGACCCTAAGCGTGTGATCGAAGAGGCCAAGCTCGTACCGAGCGGCGTGGCGGAAGTGGCGAGACTTCAGGCCAAAGAAGGCTATGTTTATCTCAGGCCATAGCGGTCAGGTTTTTGGTAAGGAAACATCTGAGGAAGCTTGCATTGGCTTGAATGGGCCTTGGTTACAGATCAGGCTTGAATCACAGCGGGTGAGAGGCGGTGCGTTAGCGTTAGCGATGTTTTTAAAAAGCTAAATAAAACCTAGATTCGCAAATTGGAGGAATGATGCGTAACCATTTTTTTACAGGCCTGAGCTCGGCCTTGACGTTAGCCTTGGTTCTGGTGGTGTTGCCCATAGGCGCACAAACCAGCGAACAAACGCTTAAAGAAATTGAGCGCTATCGTGCCGCATTGGCCGATGGCAATCCCGCAGAATTGTGGGAAGCACGCGGTGAGGATCTTTGGAAGCAGCAGCGCGGGCCGAAAATGGCCGCGCTCGACAAATGCGATATTGGCTTGGGTGCGGGCGTGGTGAAGGGCGCTTATGCCGTGTTGCCAAAATATTTTGCTGATGCAGACCGGGTCATGGATCTTGAATCGCGCTTGGTTTATTGCATGGTGAGTTTGCAGGGGTTTACCCCAGAACAAGCTAAAAAAGACCCGTTTGGCGGTCCGAATAAAAAATCCGATATTGAGGCGCTCGTAGCATTTGTTACGGCGGCTTCGCGCGGCGTCAAAATGAACGTGGCCGCTTCCCATCCCAAAGAGCAGGAGTATTACGAGTTGGGCAAGAAAATGTTTTTCCATCGCGGTGGACCCCATGATTTTTCATGCGCAAATTGCCACGGCGCAGACAATCAGCGGATTCGCCTGCAGGATTTGCCCAATCTGTTGAAGCAGCCTGCAGCGCAGAGCGCATACACATCATGGCCGGCATACCGTGTGTCGCAAGGCGAGCTGCGATCATTTCAGTGGCGCTTGTTTGATTGTTTCCGCCAGCAGCGTTTTCCAGAGCTCGTGTTCACGTCGGATGCGTCGGTTGCGCTCACCATGTTCCTCGCAAAGAATGCGAACGGCGGCGTGTTAAGTGCGCCTTCTATAAAACGTTAGCAAATGGTTGCTGGCGTTAGCTTGACATAAATCAGATTAATCAAAGTTCGAGATGGGAAAAGTCATGAGAGCGAAATTTATTCATTCGATGGTTGTGATGTTGGCCAGTGGGTTGGTCATTTCGGGCTGCGCAGCGGTGAGTGAGCAAAACGATTCGGCAAAAAACGCTGCAAAAGATGCCGCAACTAGGCAAGCGGCTTTGGCAATGATGCAGGCGTCGTTCAAGACGCGCGGACAAGCCTCGGTGGATCGTTTGAATCAGGACGAGACCCAATCGCTGTGCTCGCAGTATCAAGACAATCCGCCCAAAGAGGTTCGCGAAAAAATTGAATCGCTCAATCAGAAGCTCACGCTGTTTCCGGCGGATGGTGTGTTGCTGGGTGATTGGAAAGAAGGCGAAAAAATCGCCCAGTCCGGTGTCGGCAAACAGTTCTCCGACAATCCCGAGAATGCAGCAGGAGGCAATTGCTATGCGTGCCATCAATTGACCAAGGCGGAAGTTTCATATGGCAACATCGGCCCGAGTCTCTATAACTATGGCAAGGTTCGTGCCTACGCGCCCGAAATTACAAAATATGCGTACGGCAAAATTTATAACGCCGAAGCCTACTCGGCCTGCTCCAACATGCCACGCTTCGGTCACAGCAATATCTTGACGCCGCAGCAGATTAAGCACGTCGTGGCACTGCTGATGGATCCAGAATCACCGGTCAATAAATAGACTGCATTTACTTCACGGGAGCGGCGCTTGAAATTGAATATGATTGCTAGCCAAAGCAAACGACCGGCGGCCTTGTTTTGCGCTTGGATACTGACCGCGTTCCTCCTATTGTTTACGCTCCCCGCTCTTTTTTCGCCCTCCGCAACTGCGGCAGTTGCCGCAGTTGCCGCAGTTGCGCCAACCTATAGCGTCCGGGTACTGGTGCCTGAGACCGCGCTTAAAGCGGCCCAAGCTGCACTCGCAAGCTGCCGCAAGTCGGACTTTCAGGTCGCAGTAGCCGTGGTAGATCGAACCGGTCTGTTGCAGGTGATGCTACGTGATCGATTTGCTGGCGCACATACCATTGATACCGCCATTAACAAAGCATGGACAGCGGCCAGTTTCAGGCAGCCAACCTCGGCACTGGCGCAGGAAACACAGCCCGGCAAATCAATGAGTGGCATAAGGCAACTGCCGCGCGTGGCGGCGGTGGGTGGCGGACTGCCGATTGAGGCCGCAGGTAATCTTCTCGGTGCCATTGCAGTGTCGGGAGCGCCCGGTGGCGAGGCTGATGAAGCCTGCGCCGCGGCTGGCATTAAAGCGATTTCTGACGATATCGAATTTCAATAATGGTAAAAATCATGTTGAAAACATGTCCAATTTAACTCGCCGCGAATTCATCCAGCTTTTGGCAGTGGCGAGCGCGGGTGGATTTGCCTTGGATCATGGCGCGACATTGGCCGCGCCCCAAAGCGCCCAAAGCGCGCAACGGGCAGCAGCGATGTATGACATTCCGCGCTTCGGTAATGTACATTTTCTGCACATGACGGATTGTCACGCGCAACTCATGCCCAGTTACTTTCGCGAGCCAAATATGAATCTGGGTATTGCGGCTGCCAGCGGGCGCGCACCGCATTTGGTTGGCGAAAAATTATTGAAAGCATTTGGAATTGCGGCAGGTTCGCGCGAAGCGCATGCGTTCACATTTCTGGATTTTGAACGAGCCGCACGCACCTACGGCAAAATCGGCGGTTTCGCCCATTTGGCGACGTTGGTGAAACAACTAAAAGACTCGCGACCCGGCGCGCTTTTGCTGGATGGCGGCGATACCTGGCAGGGCTCCGGCACCGCGCTGTGGACCAAAGGCCAGGACATGGTGGACGCGAGCCTGGAACTTGGTGTGAACGTCATGACCGCGCACTGGGAAATGACCTTGGGCGACAAACGCGTCAAAGAAATTATTGATAGGGATTTCAAAGGCAAGGTCGATTTTGTTGCACAAAATATTCATACCGCAGATTTTGGAGATCCTGTTTTTGCACCGTTCGTCTTGAAAGAAATGAACGGTGTTTCGGTTGCGATTATCGGTCAGGCGTTCCCCTACACGCCGATTGCGAACCCGCGTTATTTCACGCCAGATTGGACGTTTGGCATAAAAGAAATGGAAATGCAGGCCACCGTTAACGCGGCGAGAGCTAAGGGCGCTGCTGTGGTCGTGCTGCTGTCGCATAACGGTATGGATGTTGATTTAAAAATGGCCTCGCGAATCACCGGTATTGACGCGATTTTGGGCGGGCACACCCATGACGGCGTGCCTGCGCCGATTGTGGTGAAAAATCTTGGCGGTCAAACGCTCGTGACTAACGCGGGCTCGAACGGCAAGTTTTTGGGTGTGCTCGATTTCAGCGTGAAGGATGGCAAGGTCATCGATTTCCGCTACAAACTTGCACCGATATTTGCCAATTTGTTGCCTGCTGATAAAAACATGCAGGCGTTAATCGAAAGAGTTCGTGCGCCCTATGTGGCCCAGCTGGGCGAAAAGCTTGCCGTAACCGACGGCCTCCTTTATCGGCGCGGAAATTTCAACGGATCTTTTGATCAGCTCATTCTCGACGCACTCATGGAGCGGAAAAATACCGAAATCGCATTCTCTCCGGGGTTTCGATGGGGCACGTCTATCTTGCCGGGTGACGCGATCACCATGGAGCACGTGATGGATCAAACCGCGATTACTTATCCCTATACGACCGTAAACGAATTGACCGGCGAAGCACTAAAAGCTGTGCTGGAAGACGTCGCCGATAATTTGTTCAATCCCGATCCGTATTTCCAGCAGGGTGGAGACATGGTCCGTGTGGGCGGCCTGCAATACACCTGCGAGCCCAACGCCAAAGTCGGCTCGCGTATCAGCAATATGACCCTTAAGGGACGCCTGATCGATGCTGACAAAAAGTACAAAGTTGCCGGGTGGGCACCGGTAGCCGAGGGCGGCGGTCCGGGCAATACCGGTGAAGCTGCGTGGGATATGCTCAGCGCGTATTTACGAGATAAAAAAACCATCAAAGCCCGAAAACTTAATTTGCCAACGCTCATGGGCGTGGAAGGTAATGCTGGGATGGCATGAGTCGACTACGTTCGGACTGAAGTTGCCTTAGATTGTTCTGAAGCTGCGATGGCACCAATAGCACCAACCGCAAATATGGAAGCTATTTGCGCCGCTAAAGACTGGACAAAGACTTGAAGAAATCCGCGCCCAGTAACGCAATGACATCCCGCCAAGCTGTTTTAGCGCTCGGATTGGCGGCTCTAGATGGCGAGTCCATTTATGTACGAAGCATCGCTGCCAGAGCAGCTGTTGACGTCAGAATCGCGCCGCGCGCAGCCAATTCTTTATTCACGTTGTCCGAAATTGTTTCAGATGATGTGCCTGCGAATGGCCAAGTGCTATGGGCATCTTCGGCGAGGCGCACGGTATAGCCAAGATCAATTGCCGCATTGGCGGTATTGCGAACGCAAAATTCGCTTTGCAGACCGCACATAATCACTTCTTTAATCGCCATCTGCTTCAGCGTGTCGTCGAGATTAGTGTTTTCAAAAGCACTCGACGCGACCTTTTTTATAACTGGCTCGCACGCATGCGGGACAAATTCGCCATGCAAGTGCCAATGCGGCGTCCCTTCCTCAAATGGCGAACCCGCTTCATCACAGTGTTGAACGAAAACAACGGGTAATTCTGCGTCTCGAGCGGCGGCGACGAGGAGTAAAGCATTCGTAACCAGTTCGATCGGACGATCTATCGGCGGACAGCGCACGCCATCGAATGCGCCGCGTTGAATGTCTATGACGAGAAGGGCGGTGTTGGACATAGTCGTTACATCTCGATTAATTGGATTGGCGAAATTTGAATCTTTGTAATCATAGCTTGGCCTTTAAAACATCGTCTAATGCATCTGTAGGATAGCGAATTTGCTAACTAAATACTTGTACCGCGTTCGCCCCACGATCGCGTTGAATTCCAAACTCTTCAGCCGCGAAATCGCTTAAGACTTTGCTTTTTTCAGCACCTTTGACTTGCTGGAACTGCCTATGGCGACCGCTTCAAGGATGAGCCTTCGTGCGAGAAAACTGGCGAACCCATCGTCGCCCACTCCCACTCCTCGACGAGGTCCAAACCTGCTTACTTGATGAACTTGTGCATTTTGTAGCGGGTTTCCCCGTGCCAGTTGCGATCTTACAGCGCTATAATTAACGGCTAAATTGAATGAAACGCTCTCGGAAAAATCATGGCGCAAACGCTTTACGACAAACTCTGGCAAACGCATCTGATTCACGAAGAATCGGATGGGACGGCGCTGATTTATATTGACCGGCATTTGGTACATGAAGTGACGAGCCCGCAGGCGTTTGAAGGGCTTGACCTTGCTGGGCGTAAACTTTGGCGGCTAAAGTCGATTGTGGCGACAGCGGATCACAACGTGCCGACGACTTCGCGTAAAGAAGGCATAGCGGATCCAATTTCGCGGCTGCAGGTCGATACGCTGGATAAAAATATTGAAAAATTTGGGGTGAAAGATTATTTTGGGATGAACGATGCGCGGCAGGGCATCGTTCATGTGATTGGTCCGGAGCAGGGCGCGACGCTGCCGGGCATGACCGTGGTGTGCGGCGATTCACACACATCCACCCATGGTGCGTTTGCGGCCTTGGCGTTTGGCATTGGCACGTCCGAGGTTGAGCATGTGATGGCGACGCAATGTCTGGTCACGAAAAAGTCGAAATCGTTGCTGATAAAGGTCGAAGGTCAAGTCGGCCGGGGCGTGACCGCAAAAGATATTGTGCTCGCGATCATCGGCAAAATCGGTACTGCGGGCGGCACCGGTTTCGCGATCGAATTTGCAGGTTCGGCAATTCGCGCGCTGTCAGTTGAAGGTCGCATGACGGTATGCAATATGGCGATTGAGGCGGGTGCGCGCGCGGGTATGATCGGTGCCGATGAGAAGACGATTGCGTATTTGCGCGGACGGCCGTATGCGCCGAAGGGCGAGATGTTTGAGCAGGCAGTGGCGTACTGGAAAACATTGAATAGTGACGCGGGTGCTAAATTTGATCGCGTCATCGAGCTCGATGCAGCATCGATCAAACCGCAGGTGACATGGGGTACCTCGCCCGAAATGGTGGTGGCCATTGATGGCAACGTGCCCGAACCGAATAAGGAGTCTGACCCCGTTAAACGTGAGGCAATGGAGCGTGCGCTGCAGTACATGGGGCTGAATCCCGGCACGCCGATTGAGGAAATCAAAATTGATAAAGTTTTTATCGGCAGCTGCACCAATTCACGGATCGAAGATTTACGCGCGGCGGCCGGCGTGGTGCGCGGGCGGCACATTGCGCATAACGTAAAACTTGCGATGGTGGTGCCGGGGTCGGGGCTGGTAAAACGTCAGGCCGAAGCGGAAGGGCTGGACAAGATATTTTTGAGTGCCGGATTTGAATGGCGTGAACCAGGTTGCTCAATGTGCCTCGGCATGAACGATGATCGTCTGTCGCCGGGTGAGCGATGTGCGTCAACGTCGAATCGCAATTTTGAAGGTCGCCAGGGGGCGGGCGGCAGAACCCATTTGGTCAGTCCCGAGATGGCGGCGGCGGCGGCGATTGCGGGCCGATTTGCGGATGTGCGCACAGTTTTGTAAGTCGAGGGTAGGAGCGGGTTTTGATGGGTTTTTGGCCTGTGAAGCTCGTCCTTGCTAGAGTTTGTTGAAAAAAATATTAGAGGTTGTCGTTGCCGCCTTCGCGCAGACGACGAGGCCAGCGAAGTTCAAGGAAAAAATGGAATCGTTTCGTGAGCATTTAGGTTTGGTTGCACCGATGGATCGTGCCAACGTCGATACCGACGCAATTATTCCGAAGCAATTTTTGAAAT
The DNA here is from genome assembly GCA_038236905.1 of Burkholderiales bacterium. Taxonomy (GTDB): domain Bacteria; phylum Pseudomonadota; class Gammaproteobacteria; order Burkholderiales; family Usitatibacteraceae; genus UKL13-2. The sequence continues at coordinate 23,305 of JBBRZG010000023.1, read as the reverse complement.
CAATTCAGCGTTTCGGGTTCGGCCCGAACCTGTTTGATGAACTGCGCTACATGGATCATGGCGAGCCGGGTGTCGACAATTCCAAACGGGCGTTGAATCCTAATTTTGTGCTGAATCAATCGCGTTATTTAGGTGCGACGATTTTGCTGGCACGGAAAAATTTTGGTTGTGGTTCATCGCGCGAACATGCGCCCTGGGCGCTACAGCAATTTGGATTCAAAGCGATTATTGCGCCATCATTTGCCGATATTTTTTTCAACAATTGTTTTAAAAATGGTTTGCTGCCGGTGGTGTTGAGCGAGGCAGAAATCGATCATCTCTTTAACGCCGTGCTCGCAACACCGGGCATGAAATTGCGTGTGGACCTGGTGCGTCAAGTCGTTGAAGTGCCTGGAGCGGAATCCTACAAATTTCAGGTGGAAGGTCATCGTAAAGAATGTTTGCTGAATGGCTGGGATGATATTGGTTTGTCGCTGCGTCATGTTGACAAAATCAAGGCTTATGAGGAAACGCGCGCGCGCACTGAGCCGTGGATTTTTAACTAACATTAGAAGAATAAGAAATGAAAATTGCAGTTTTAGCCGGCGACGGTATCGGCCCTGAAATCATGACTGAAACGCTGAAAGTGCTGGATGTTTTGCGCCGTGACGGTTTGAAAATTGAGACGGAAGCGGCACTCGTGGGAGGGGCTGCTTATGACGCATATGGACATCCGCTGCCTGCGGACACGTTGCGATTAGCCCAGCAATCAGATGCGGTGCTGTTCGGTTCAGTCGGAGGCCCGAAATACGACTCGTTGGCGCGAGAACATCGGCCTGAAAAAGCGATTTTAGGATTGCGCAAAGAGTGCGATTTCTTTGCAAATTTGCGACCCGCGAATGTATTTCCCGAGCTCGCCGATGCATCAACCTTGAAGCCCGAAATCATCGCCGGCCTCGACATCATGATTATTCGTGAACTGACCGGCGATATTTATTTCGGCGAGCCGCGCAGCATCACCGGCGATAAGGGTGTGAATGGCGCAGCTGGAAACCGCGTCGGTATTAATACGATGCACTACACCGAAGCGCAAATTCGCCGCATTATTCATGTGGGTTTCAAAACGGCTCGGCAGAGGAATAGACGTTTATGTTCGATCGACAAAATGAATGTGCTGGAAGCAATGCAATTGTGGCGCGATATCGCAATTGAGACTGCGCCCGAATATCCTGATGTTGAGCTGACGCACATGCTCGTCGACAATGCCGCGATGCAACTCATCCGCAATCCCAAACAATTTGACGTGATGGTCGCAGGCAATATGTTTGGCGACATTTTGTCGGATGAAGCATCGATGTTAACCGGCTCAATCGGCATGCTGCCTTCGGCTTCGCTTGACGCCAGCGGCAAAGGTTTGTACGAGCCCATTCACGGCTCTGCGCCGGATATTGCAGGCAAGGGTATTGCCAATCCGCTCGCGCAAATTTTATCGGCGGCGATGATGATGCGCTACACGTTTAATCTGCCGGATGTGGCTAGTCGGATTGAAACCGCAGTGCGAAAAGCGCTCGCGTCCGGTCTGCGAACGGGCGATATTGCGAACGCAAATGAAGCAAAAGCAAGTACGAAGCAGATGGGCGACGCGGTGGTTTCTTTCTTGTAATTGTAGGACCGGCAGAGCGCGCAGATCCCAAACGAGGCAAACCCCGTCATCGGTTTTAAAATGCATGATGGCTATCGCCGCCTATCTGCTAACCTTCGGTTGCGGCCAGTAAAAAGCATTCAAGACACTAGGACGGACGGGAATCATCAAGCATTTTCAACTCAAACGGCACACCCCGCTTAGAGTTTGACATTTAACTATTTAAATTTAAGAGCAGAGAAAATGTTGAAAGTAGGATTGGTCGGTTGGCGTGGCATGGTGGGATCGGTGTTGATGGATCGGATGCGCGCGGAGAATGATTTCGCGTTGATTGAGCCGATTTTTTTCACGACTTCAAATGTCGGCGGCACAGCCCCAGCCGAGGCGCAAGGCGCGCGTTTGAAAAGCGCGACGGATATTGATGCGCTCAAGTTAATGGATGTGGTGATTACCTGTCAGGGCGGTGAATACACGACCGAGATCTATCCGCAGCTTCGCAGCGCGGGCTGGAAAGGATATTGGATCGACGCGGCGAAAACGCTGCGCATGAATGATGACGCGGTGATTGTTCTTGATCCGGTGAATATGCCCGTGATCAAGACTGCCTTATCAAAAGGTGTGAGAGATTACATTGGTGGGAACTGCACCGTGAGTTGCATGTTGATTGGCTTAAGCGGTCTGTTCAAAGCTGATTTGATCGAGTGGATGACGTCGATGACGTATCAGGCGGCGTCGGGCGGCGGCGCGGCACATATGCGCGAACTTCTCACCCAGTATGGGGCGTTACATGCAGAGGTGAAATCGTTGCTCGACGATCCGCACTCGGCGATTCTGGCAATAGACCGCAAGGTGCTGGCAAAACAGCATGCGTTCACAGCCGAGGAAACGCAAAATTTCGGCGTACCGCTGGGGGGTAATCTTATCCCGTGGATCGACAAAGATATGCAAACCGGGATGTCGCTGGAAGAGTGGAAAGGCATGGCCGAAACAAACAAAATTTTGGGTCGCGGCCCTGGGTTTGAGCTGGGAGCAACACCTATTGACAGCTTGTGTGTGCGTGTCGGTGCGATGCGCTGCCACAGTCAGGCGCTGACGATTAAATTGAAACGTGATGTGCCCCTGGCCGACATTGAAGCTATCATCGCCAACGATAACGAATGGGTGCGCGTGATTCCCAATGAGCGCGACTGCAGTGTGCGTGAACTGACGCCGGTCGCGGTGACGGGCAATATGCATATTCCGGTGGGCCGATTGCGCAAGTTGGTGATGGGGCAACAGTATCTAAGTGCGTTTACAGTCGGTGACCAGCTGTTATGGGGCGCGGCTGAGCCGTTGAGGCGTATGTTACGGATTTTGTTGGAAAAATAGTCGTTTGAGTTTCGCATCACGCAGCACACGTTAAGTTGCGAATAAGATAATCATGTCGTCAAGCCTCCAGCGGAGGGCGTCAGCGCAAGCACAGATTGGCAGAAATAACGCATAAGGCTTGAAAAATCCGTGACTTTGGCTTCTAATGTGAGAAATCGAATAAGATTGCAACAATAACTCGTTGATGTTATTTTAAATTATCTAAAAAAACGAAGGGCTGGGGCCAAGAATGAACCGTCCACCAAGAACAAAATTAGTGATGGCGTTGGGAGGCGCAATACTGGCGGCCTCAACATTTTTTGCAGAGGCGGCAGGGTTGGGTCGCCTTTCCGTTAATTCGTCACTGGGTCAGCCCTTATCGGCTGAAATTGAGCTTGTTTCGTTGCAACCTGGCGAATTTGAGGCAATCGCTGCGCGCGTGGCCAGCCCGGAAGCCTATACCGATGCTCGAATCGAATACTCGCCATTGCTGCGCCAACTTCGTTTTACGGCTGAACGCCGCGCCGATGGCAAACCAATTTTGAAAGTAACCAGCTCGGCACCGATTAATGAACCGTTTCTGGATGTGTTAGTTGAAATGAACTGGCCTTCGGGCAGATTGCTGCGTGAATATCCAATTTTGCTGGACCCGCCTGGTTTTAGTGAAAGCAAAGTGGCGCCTCCCGTTGCTGCATTGACGGTACCTAAATCCGCGACGTCAAACGTGGCGCCGCCTGTTGTCACGCAGCCATTGAGCACAACGGCTGCGCCCGCAGTTAGGAAAGACCTGTCCAAAGATGCGCCCAGCGATACTTATGGCCCCGTAAAGAGCGGAGACACGCTCAATAAAATTGCTTCCAGCGTCAAGCCGGACGCTGTCTCGCTTGAACAAATGTTGGTTGCAATGTATCGCGAAAATAAGTCGGCGTTCATCGGTAACAACATGAACCAGCTGAAAACAGGCCAGATTCTGCGTGTACCTTCGGCCGCCGATGCCGGAAAAATTACCCGCAGCGAAGCTCAAAACGAAATCAAGGTGCAGGTTTCGGATTGGAAAAATTACCGCGATTCAGTCGCGGGTGCAGCGCAATCGATGCCCGCGAAAGCATCTTCTGCCAATGAAGGTACAGGCAAAATTGCGGTCGCAAAGCCCGATAAACCTGCTGGCGCCTCATCGTCTGGAGATCAGCTAAAGATCGCTAAATCCGATGGTGGCAATTCAATAGCCGGTAGTGCGGGCGCAAAGGGCTCGTCAACGCCTGTGCAGGATCAGTTAAACGCGTTGAAAGAAGAATCGATAGCGAAGGATAACCGCCTGAAAGAGGCTAATTCGCGCGTGGCCGAGCTTGAAAAGCAAATTGTTAAGATGCGCGAGCTGATGGAGTTAAAAGGTGTCGCTGCTCCTTTAAAACCAGGTGACGCTAAAGCCGCAGACACAAAAACAGCCAAGGTTGATGACAAGCCCAAAGCGGCGGAACCCGCCAAGGCAGTAGGGCCCCCCACGGTGGCTCAAGTAACACCCGCAACCACGCCCGCCAAGCTTCCAGAGCCGGTAAAGTCTGCCGAAGCACCTAAAGTTGAAGCCCCCAAGGTCGACGTGGCGAAAGTTGAACTGCCGAAGGTTGAGGCAGTAAAGCCCGAAACGCCTAAATCAGATGCGCCAAAAGTCGAAACACCAAAAATAGATCCGGCAAAGCCAGTGATCGCGAAAGCTCCACCGCCAGTCGCGCCCGCTGAACCAAGTTTTATTGAGGAAAATGCGGTTGCACTGGGCGCAACAACAGCAGCCATTTTGGGCGGTGCAGGTTTATTTTTCATGTCCCGCCGCAAGAAAAAACCTACTCCCCCGCCGTCAAGCCAGATGGTGAACACCTCGTCGATAATGCCAAGCGACATGAAGCCGAACACGGTGACGGGTAACCGGGCAGGCGGCTTGGTTGATACCGGCAATAGTTCGTTCCTGACCGATTTTGATAAAACTGGTCCTGGCATGATCGACACAGATGAGGTAGATCCCGTCGCTGAGGCCGAGGTATATATTGCTTACGGCCGCGATGCCCAAGCCGAGGAAATTCTTAAAGAGGCGATGGGTCGAGATAAGAATCGCCACGAAATTGCGGTAAAGCTGCTTGAAATTTATCACTCGCGTAAAAGCCCTCAGGCTTTTGAACCGGTCGCCCGCGAACTGAAGGATGCCATTGGCGTAGATAATCCAACCTGGGAAAAAGTAGCTTCGTTGGGGGCCTCAATTGACCCTTCCAACCCGCTGTATGGTGGCGCGGGTGTTTTGGCTGGCGCAGCTGACGGTATGTCAGCAGGTAAATTTGCAGGCGGTAGCGCAGCGCTTGCTGCAGGCGCGACAATGATGGGCGGCGCAGCATCACCTTCACCGGTACTTCCGAGCGCACCGGATCTGGATTTTGATTTGGGTTTTACTGACACTGCACCAGCGACGATGGCCTCCATGAGCTCCTCAGGCACAAGTTCAGCGGCTCAAAAGCCCGTCATGGATTTTGATCTGGACTTAAATTCGCCAGCGTCGCCAGCTGAATCTGCTGCAATCCCGCCTGCTTCAGCGCCGTCGGACGCAAGCAGCATGCTTGATTTTGATCTGGCGTTTGATGTGCCCCCTGAGACTCCATCGGCTCCGGTGGCCTCGGCGCCAGCGTCAAAGTCAACTTTCGACTTTGATCTATCTTCACTTTCACTCGGGACCCCCTCAACACTTGGAGCCGCATCGCCTTCCGCCCCGCCAGCAGCGTCAACAGCGCTGGATGAAATATTTGCGACAACGATCAGTACCAAAGCGACCGAGCTGGCACCGCAGCAAAAGCCTGCCGCGGAATCGCCTAGTGGTGTAAGTTTTGATCTCGATACGGGTGCTAGTGACGGCAACACTGGCACTGCCACGGCAACCAAGCTTGAACTGGCGAAGGCTTATATTGAAATTGGCGACGCCGAAGGTGCCCGCGAAATCCTTCAGGAAGTGTCGCGTGAAGGTTCAGCGGCGCAGCGCGAAGCCGCGGACAAGATTTTGGCTGGCATATGATGTTCCGCTAAAGACGGATTACGTCTTATTGAGGGCGCGGAATTCCGCGCCCTTTTTATTTTTGAGTTTGGCTGCATTTATCAATATTAACTTGCTGAATCCTCACCGTTTAAAGGGGGGATAAGGCAGAAAAAACATTTTTTCTGAGTTACGAAAGTTTTGTAAATCCGTTATGCGTATAGCGTTGGGCCTCGAATATGATGGTGCAGAATTCTGCGGCTGGCAGTCTCAATCAAACCGCTGCGGCGTACAGGACGCTCTAGAGTCGGCCTTGGCTGCATTTGTGGGTGCTGAAGTGAGGACGCATTGTGCGGGCCGCACGGACGCGGGAGTGCACGCTCTGGCACAGGTCGCGCACATCGACACAGAGGTTATTCGCGATACTAAATCATGGGTTCGCGGCACCAATGCAAATCTGTCCGGCAGCGTGCGCGTGGTCTGGGCTGCTTCGGTGTCAGATGATTTTCATGCGCGATTTTCAGCGCGTTCACGCAGCTATCAGTACGTATTGTTTAACGATTCAGTGGAAGGTGCGCTCACCTCAAAATCTGTGGGCTTTTTTCATGTGCCGCTTGACGCTCAAGCAATGCAGGCAGCAGCAGCAATGCTACTTGGGGAACATGATTTTTCATCGTTTCGCGCCGCCGAATGCCAAGCCAAGAGCCCGGTTAAAACGCTCTATCAGGCAACAATTGAGCGGCGTGGCCGCCATATTTTTTTTAAATTTCGTGCAAATGCTTTCTTGCATCACATGATTCGCAACATTGTCGGCGCTCTGGTGTCTGTAGGGGCGCAACGGCATTCACAACAACAATTTATTGATATCCTTCAAGCACGAAATCGCGTAATGGCTGCGCCTACTTTTTCAGCGGCCGGACTGTATTTAACGGGTGTCGAATACGATCCTGGTTTCGGTTTGCCAATCTCCGCTGCGCACCTCGAGCGCCACCCCTTTTTTTAGCGAATGCCATTAACAGCATGCATAGAACCAGAATCAAAATATGCGGAGTACGAAAGGTTGAAGATGCGCTGATCGGGGCGGATGAGGGTGCCGATGCAATCGGCCTCATTTTTTATCCACCTTCGCCGCGGGCGGTCACGCTTGAACAGGCAATTGCGGTAAGCAATGCGCTCCCACCGTTTGTGTCTACGGTCGCGTTGTTTGTGAACGCCGAACGCGATCACGTGATTGAGGTTTGTAACGCGCTTAATCCATCGCTAATTCAATTTCATGGTGACGAAGATCATGCTTACTGCGCGTCATTTGCCCGCCCTTATCTCAAAGCAATTCGGGTGGGGGCAGCGATGAAAGCCGACGATTTGCTACAATTAGAGAATACTTTTTCAACCGCCAAGGCTTTGCTGCTGGATACTTTATCAGCGGGCCAATACGGTGGATCGGGCGAATCATTTGATTGGGAGGTGATTCCGGCAAAAATGCGCGGACGGATTGTGCTCTCAGGTGGATTGACGCCCGTCAATGTAGGTAACGCAGTGCGACAAATCAGGCCATGGGCAGTCGACGTGTCGAGTGGTATTGAGATGGGTGAGGGCGCCGATCTGAAAAAAGGCAGCAAGGACCCCGAAAAAATAGCGGCATTTATGTCGGCCGTCAAAAGCGCAGACGCTTAAATCGCCACGCATGCACGCACAAGCCCATAACCAAAACAACAAACCCAATTAATAACCGATGTTGAACAAGCAAGACAAGGAATAGCAGCCATGCAAATGTACGATCTTCCCGATGCGCGCGGACACTTTGGCCAATATGGTGGTGTATTTGTAGCTGAAACGCTGCAAGCGGCATTACTTGAGCTAAAAGTTGAATATGAAAAAACTCGAACGGATCCCGAATTCATCGCCGAATTTCAGCGCGAGCTGAAACATTACGTCGGCCGTCCCAGCCCGATCTATCACGCCAAACGGTTGTCAGATGATTTGGGTGGTGCGCAGATATATTTGAAGCGCGAGGACTTGAATCACACCGGCGCGCACAAGATCAATAACACCATCGGCCAAGCGCTGCTCGCGCGGCGAATGGGTAAGCCGCGGGTCATTGCCGAGACCGGCGCCGGGCAGCACGGTGTGGCGAGCGCGACCGTGGCGGCACGTTATGGGCTGGAATGCGTGGTCTACATGGGCTCTGAGGATGTGAAGCGCCAGGCGCAAAACGTGTACCGTATGAAGCTGCTTGGTGCTACCGTGGTGCCGGTTGAAAGTGGCTCGAAAACGCTCAAGGACGCACTCAACGAGGCAATGCGCGACTGGGTCACCAACGTCGAAAACACTTACTACATTATTGGCACCGTGGCAGGTCCCCACCCTTATCCCATGATGGTCCGGGATTTTAATTCCGTGGTCGGTAAGGAATGCCTCTGGCAGATGCCGGAAATGATTGGCCGCCAACCCGATGCGGTGCTCGCTTGCGTGGGCGGCGGCTCGAATGCGATGGGCATTTTTTACGATTATATTGGCGATGCAAGCGTTCGGCTGATTGGTTGTGAGGCGGGCGGCGAGGGCATTGAAACGGGTCGACATGCGGCCTCTTTGTCGGCGGGTAGTGCTGGAATATTGCACGGCAACCGGACTTACCTGATTCAAAATGCAGATGGGCAAATTATTGACACACACTCAATTTCAGCCGGCCTCGATTATCCCGGGGTCGGTCCGGAGCATGCATGGTTGAAAGACTCCGGACGTGCAGAATATGTGGCGGTTAACGATGAAGAAGCGCTTGCCGCGTTTCATCGCTTGTGCCGTATCGAGGGTATTATCCCGGCGCTTGAGTCGAGCCATGCCATCGCACAAGCGATCAAAATGGCACCGACGATGGCCAAAGATAAAGTGTTGCTGGTCAATTTATCCGGCCGCGGCGATAAGGATATGGCAACCGTCGCCGAGCGCTCCGGGCTACAATTTTTCTGCCGCGCAAGCTGTCAACAAAACGCAAAGACTTAAATGACTCTATTGGCAAATTCGCTTGCATCAACGCCCACCGCTGGCATTAAAGCCGAATCGGTTGGGACTCGAATCGGCGCAACATTTGCGCGCCTGAAAGCACAGAAAAAGAAAGCACTCGTTACCTTCGTAACTGCCGGTGATCCATCAAGAGAAATCACCGTGCCGCTGATGCACGCCATGGTTGAATCGGGCGTTGACGTGATTGAACTGGGGATGCCTTTCTCGGACCCAATGGCCGAAGGCCCTGTGATCCAACGTTCATCCGAGCGCGCTCTGGCACTCGGCGTGGGCGTGGCTGATGTGTTTGCCTACGTGAGTGAGTTTCGTCAAAAAGATAACGTCACACCGATCGTATTGATGGGTTACGCAAACCCAATTGAGCGGATGGGTATGCAGGCTTTTGGAGATCGCGCCAAGGCGGCTGGTGTGGATGGACTTATCGTGGTCGACTATCCGCCCGAGGAAAGCCACGAGTTACTTCGCACCATGGATGCTGTCGGCATTGACGTGGTCTATTTGCTGTCACCAACCTCAACGTCGGCTCGGATTGAGAAGGTGGCCAGCGTGGGACGGGGCTATATTTACTATGTCTCGCTTAAAGGCGTGACCGGCGCGGCCAATATTGATACCGCAGAAGTTGCAGAAGTAGTGGCGCGAATCAAGGCAAAAACAGATCTGCCGATCGGTGTTGGTTTTGGTATTCGCGATGGTGAAACCGCACGCCGTGTGGGTGATATTGCCGATGCGGTCATCATTGGTTCGCGCATCATCCAAGAGTTGGAAAATTCACCACCCGGTGCGGCGATAGATAACGTTAAAACGCTCCTGCAAGGTATTCGCCGCGCGTTGGATGCATAGGAACACTTAAATGTCATGGTTTAGAAAACTGCTCCCGCCTAAAATCAAGCGTGAGAGCGTTGCGGCGAAAAAAGCCGTTCCTGAGGGGCTGTGGAGTAAATGTCCTTCATGTCAGGCAACGCTCTATTTTACCGATCTGGAAAACAACCAGCATGTTTGTCCGAAATGTAATTTTCATAATCGGATTTCTGCCCGTCAGCGTTTGGATATGTTTTTTGATGGGGACGGACGCGCCGAGATTGGTTCGGAAATTGTGCCGATCGACACGCTGAAATTCAAGGACAGTAAAAAGTATATTGATCGTTTGCATGACGCTGAAGAATCTACCGGCGAGACCGATGCCTTAGTTATCATGCAGGGCACTGTCTGTGGTGTGCCGTTGATTGCGGCCGCGTTTGAGTTCGGCTTTCTGGGCGGCTCAATGGGCTCGGTCGTAGGCGAGCGATTTGCCCGCGCGGTGGAAGCCTGCGCAGATGAAAAAATCCCGTTTGCCTGCTTCACAGCGACCGGTGGCGCGCGAATGCAGGAAGGCCTGCTATCGCTGATGCAAATGGCGAAAACAACCTCAACGCTGCATCAACTTTCGCAATCTCGTTTACCATTCATTTCGATCCTGACCGACCCCACAATGGGCGGCGTTTCTGCAAGTTTTGCGATGCTGGGGGATGTGGTCATCGCGGAACCGGGCGCGCTGATTGGTTTTGCCGGGCCGCGCGTAATTGAGCAGACCGTGCGCGAAACGCTGCCGGAGGGTTTCCAGCGCGCTGAGTTTTTGTTGGAAAAAGGCGCAATCGACATGATCGTTGATCGTCGCCAAATGCGCGAGAAAGTAGCGGCGCTGGTAACGTTATTACAAAAAGAGCCCGCCCCGGTGATAACTCCGGCGGTCGCGCTAGCCTGATGCAAACAGCAGGATCCGTCGCACCTGGCGTCCCAACTGAAACGACTGCAACCACGTCTACTGAAAATTTGACGACGCTGGAGCAATGGCTTGACCACATCAGCCACCAGCACACGCTTGAAATCGAAATGGGGCTGGAGCGGGTACGTGAAGTCTGGCAGCGCATGCGATGCCCACAAGCACCCTTAAATATTATCGTTGGTGGCACCAATGGCAAAGGCTCGACTTGCGCCATGCTGGAATCGATTCTTCATGTGAGCGGTTACAAAACAGGCTTTTTCACATCACCACATTTGCTGCGCTACAACGAACGGGTTCGCGTTGATAAAGTAGAAGCAAGTGATGCATTGTTGATCGACTCATTCAGGGCGATTGAAGCGTCCCGGTCTGTGCCCAGCCTCATCCCGCTCACCTATTTCGAATACGGCGCGCTATCTGCGCTATGGATATTCGCTCAGCAAGATGTTGAGGTGGCAATTCTTGAAGTCGGATTAGGCGGGCGGCTAGATGCGGTAAATATTATTGACGCAGATGTCAGCGTGGTGGTGAGCGTTGATCTCGATCATCAACACTATTTGGGTGACACGACAGAAAAAATTGGCTTGGAGAAAGCGCATATTTATCGTACAGGCCGACCCGCAATCTTTGCTGATGTCGCCCCGCCTGAATCGCTTACGGCTTACGCCGGTTCCATCGGCGCACATTTGATTCGACTCAATCGCGATTACCAATATCAGCGCATGGACAACCAGTGGCAATTCACTGGCAAAATTATGGGCCGTGATATTGCCCGCCATTCACTGCCATGGCCCGCGCTGCGCGGCGCGTATCAGCTGAAGAACGCGTCCGCCGCGCTTGCGGCCTTGTCTGCGTTGCAGGAGCGTTTGCCGGTATCCATTGGCCACATCAAGCGTGGTTTGCTTGAGGTGGAATGGCCGGGGCGGATGCAGGTGCTGCCGGGCAGGCCCGCAGTCGTGCTGGATGTCGCACATAATCCGCATGCGGCGCGGGCATTGGAAGACGCGCTGGGCACGATGGGGTTCTATGAAAACACGTTTGCTGTTTTCAGCATGCTCAAAGACAAAGATATTGATGCGGTAATCGATATCATCAAAGGCCGCATTGATTTCTGGTTTGTGGCGGGACTGCCCGGAGAGCGCGGCCTGAGCGCGGAATTATTAGCAGAAAAACTGCGCGCAGCGGGACGGGACGGCAAGTTTTCAATGCATGCCAGCGTCGCCCTCGCATATGCGGCCGCACGGGAAAAGGCGAGCGAGAATGATAGAATTTTAGCCTTCGGATCATTTGGCACAGTAGCCGAAGTGATGAAGGCGCTTAAAGTCAGGTAACGCCTTGCCTGGCAGCCAGAATGAACTTTAAATCATTAACGATTCAGCTTTATTTTTCGGGGCACGCTCCGACGGACGGACAAAATGGCATCACCCAAAGCAGGCGAGATTTCAGCGGCTGAATTAGAGATTAAACGTCGCGGCAGGCTTCGACTAATCGGTGCAATTACGATCGGCTTATTAGCGATTGTTTTTTTGCCGATGATTTTTGATTCAGAGCCGGAGCGCAACAAATCGAAAAGTAAGCCCGGCTCGCAAGAAATATCCATCCAGATTCCGCCTAAAGAGGGGTTGCCGCCGCTGCCAGCGCCGGCTCTTGCGCCCGCTCCCGCCACGTCCCCGACGACCTCGGTTGCCGCGCCTGAAGCAACATCTAATGCAGCTGTGGCATCTGTCGTCGTGCCTGCAGCGCCACCTGCCACGGTGAATGCGCCGGCAAAAGTCGAGGTCTCGCGAGACGACAAAAAAGACGAAAAAAAGCCCGAAAAGAAACCTGATCTGGCAACCCAAGTTGCAAAATTTGCGCCTCCACCTTCGCAGTCATCTTTGCCTGCGCCCAAGTCTGCCGCTAAAGCGGTCGATCCCAAGCTGGGCTTTGTGGTGCAAATAGGAGCTTATAAAGACGCTGAAAATGCTAAGCAAATAATCGCGCAGGCCAAGGTGGCAAAGTTACCGGTATACACCGACTCAATCGCGATCTCTGGAGGCACGGTAACGCGGGTACGGGTTGGTCCATTCGCGACCAAAGAAAAGGCGGATTCAGCGCTCGCCCAGCTTAAACTCACTGGCTCGGACGGAAAAATTGTTCCCTTGCCATAGCTTTCTTAATGTTGCTAGACACTTCGAATCGTCTAAATCGCTTATGGCTTTACGGGATAACATTGGCGATGATGCAATCGATCCGCGCCTATGAATGAGTTGGATTACGCGATCGTTGGCGTCATGCTGCTGTCCATTATCGTCGGTGCGGTTCGCGGCGCAATTCGTGAAGTGATGAATATTGCCGGATGGGTGATCGCCTTTATTCTGGCGCATACGTTTGCGGCGAATCTGGCAACATATTTTGCGGACTGGGCCGTCGAGCCGGTACTGCGTTTAGTGGTCGCATGGCTGATCATATTTTTGGTGGTTCTGCTTGGTGTGGCGCTCATCTCAAGTCTGGTCACAGGACTGATCAAAAAGTTGGGTTTGAGTGGGCTGGATCGGAGCGTGGGGGCAATGATCGGCGTGCTGCGCGGTGCGTTGGTTTTGTTGGCGTTGACGTTGGCGGCAGGACTCACCAAGGTTCCTCAATCCAATATTTGGCGCGAGGCGACCGCAACGCCATGGCTCGAAGTGGCGGCACTTTATTCGCGGAGTCTTTTGCCTGACACGGTAGCCGCCCGTATTCAGTATCGCAAGTCCACCGCAAATCAGTTGTCGGTGTCGGAGAAAGCTTAAACGCAGGAGAAAATTATGTGCGGCATCGTCGGTATTGTTTCAAAAAGTCCGGTAAACCAGCTGCTCTATGACGGGTTGACGGTGTTGCAGCATCGAGGTCAGGATGCGGCGGGCATTGTGACTGCCGAAGGGCGCACCTTCCATATGCACAAAAATAAAGGCCTGGTGCGGGACGTCTTCCGCACCCGTGATATGCGTAATCTCAAGGGCAACATGGGGATCGCGCATTGCCGTTACCCGACGGCGGGATCGGCCACCAGCGTGGCGGAGTCGCAACCTTTTTATGTAAATTCACCGTTTGGTCTGGTGCTCGGCCACAATGGCAATTTGGTGAATACCGCCCAATTGCAAAATGATCTGTTCCAGGACGATTTACGCCACGTCAATACCAATTCCGATTCAGAAGTATTGTTGAATGTGCTGGCACACGAGATTCAGCTTTCTGCAAAAGGGCAACGATTAGATCCTGACGCAATCTTTGCAGCCGTGGCGGGCGTTCATCGCCGTGCGCAGGGCGCATATGCGATTGTTGCGATGATCTCTGGCTTCGGTTTGTTGGCTTTTCGCGACCCCAACGGCATCCGCCCGCTCATTATCGGCAAGCATGAGAGCGAAAATGGTGTTGAATTTATGGTGGCGTCGGAAAGTGTCGCGATTGACGTGATGGGCTTCAAGGTCATGCGCGATGTGGCCCCGGGTGAAGCCATTCTGATTGATACCTCGGGCAATTTTTTCAGCCGCCAATGCGCGCAAAACCCCAGCCTGCATCCGTGCATTTTTGAGTTTGTCTATCTGGCGCGCCCGGATTCGGTGATCGACGGCATCTCCGTTTATGAAACCCGTGCCCGCATGGGTGCCTCGCTCGGTGCAAAAATAAAACGCGAAAATCCGAATATTGAAATCGATGTGGTGATTCCGATTCCTGACACCAGCCGCCCCTCAGCGGTCGAAGTCGCGCAGGTGCTGGGGGTTAAATATCGCGAAGGCTTTATCAAAAACCGCTACATCGGCCGCACCTTTATCATGCCGGGCCAGGAAGAGCGTAAACGCTCGGTGCGCCAAAAGCTTAATGCGATGGGCATTGAATTCAAAGGCAAGAACGTTTTGCTGGTCGACGATTCCATCGTGCGGGGTACGACGTCGAAAGAAATTGTGCAGATGGCGAGAGATTGCGGCGCGAATAAAGTTTACTTTGCCTCAGCGGCACCCCCGGTACGTTTTCCGAATGTCTACGGTATCGACATGCCCACTCGCTCGGAACTCATCGCGAGTGGACGCGACGCGGCACAAATTGCCGAGGCGATTGGCGCAGACGCTGTGTTTTATCAAGAGCTCGACGAGCTGATCGAAGATATTCGCGCCTGTAATCCCGCCATTACTAGCTTCGATGCGTCATGTTTTGACGGCAAATACATCACGGGTGGCGTGACCGCTGAATATTTAGCCGGGATCGAAACCAGTCGCGCGAATAACGAATCGCGGGGGGCGGGCGACAGCGGTAGCGATGTCGGCAACGAGAGCGGTGCCTCGTCGTATCAGCTGGACCTCGGGCTCTCAACCGTCGAGTAGTAAACCAACAACGTTATTGAACCAAATTTAGCAGGAAGCAATGGCAGACAAGTCGAATTCAAATTTGGATGGCGTCGGTTTTGATACGCTGGCTGTCCGCGCTGGATATTTGCAGAGCAGTTTTCAGGAAAACGCCGAAGCGCTGTTTCTGACCTCCAGCTTCACTTACAAGAACGCAGCCGAGGCGGCCCGCCGCTTTGCCAACGAAGAGCCCGGCTTTATCTACAGTCGCTTCACCAATCCCACGGTGACGATGTTTCAGGATCGTTTGGCAGCATTGGAGGGCACCGAGGCCTGTATTGCCACTGCAACCGGTATGGCCGCAATATCAAGCGCTGTGATGGGATTGTTAGAGCAGGGGGACCACATTGTTTCATCGCAAAGCGTGTTCGGCACCGTCATGCCATTGCTCAATCAAATTTGCAAACGCTTTGGTATCGATACAACCTGGGTTGATCCCACTGATTTAGACGCATGGCGCGCCGCGATTCAACCAAATACACGCATGCTGTTCTGCGAGACGCCGTCCAATCCGCTCGCTGAAATTTGCGATATTGTCGAGCTCGCTAAAATCGCAAAGCAAGCAGGGGCGTGGCTTGCGGTAGACAATTGCCTGTTAACGCCCGCTCTGCAACGACCTTGTGAATTCGGCGCCGATCTGGTGATTCATTCAGCGACCAAATATATTGACGGCCAGGGTCGTGTATTGGCGGGAGCGGTATGTGGCCGTAAAGAGCTGATTGATCTAGTTTATGGTTTTGTGCGAACCGCAGGCCCGGCGATTTCGCCGTTCAATGCATGGGTGTGTTTAAAAGGTTTGGAAACACTCAAGCTGCGTATGGAAGCTCAATCACGCAGCGCAATCGAACTCGCAAATTGGCTCGAAGCGCATCCGAGTGTCGCCAAGGTTCACTATGCGGGTCTCGCATCACATCCACAACACGCGCTCGCGATGCGCCAAGCGCCGTTGCAGGGGGCTGTGCTGTCGTTTGAAGTAAAGGGTGGGCGCGCGGAAGCCTGGCGGGTCATTGACGCCGTCAAAATGATATCGATCACCGCAAATCTGGGCGACACCAAAACAACGATTACTCATCCCGCGACCACCACCCACGCACGAATTTCGCAAGCCGAACGTGATGCGGCGGGCATCGGCGAGAACTTGTTGCGAGTGGCGGTGGGACTCGAAGATATAAAAGATTTGCGAGCGGATTTGGCGCGTGGGTTGTGAGCGATGTTGTGAGGGGTGTTTGACTCGGAGCATTTAGCTTTGATAACCGCGTCTGTGTAATTGCAACTACGCGCTGTTTCTAATTTGAGTACATCAATCTCCTACGTTGCGTTCTAGCACTACCTCCAGTTGAGAATAAAAAATGGAAGGGTGTATAAAAAAATGCACGGCGGCAACAAAAGCTCTCTATCGCTAGCGCCTAGCGCGTGTGATTCTGAAAATAAGCATTCAACGCATGATTAAATTAATTCACGCACGCATCAGCTTTGCAAGTGTATTTCGGGTCCCCGCCTGATGTTGTTCAATTCTTGGCATTTCGTCGCATTTATATTACTAGTGCTGAGTGTTGCGTCTTTTTTGCCGCGCAACAAAAATCCATGGAAAATTTTTGTCATTGCGGCAAGCTGCTATTTCTATGGTCAGTGGAGCTACCTCTATCTTGGCCTGATTTTTGTGACGGCATCGATTGATTTCATCCTGGCGCGACGATTGGTTGGTGCCATGCATCCGGGTCGCTTACTGGCGCTTTCTGTGGTCGCCAATCTCGGCGTATTGGCATTTTTTAAATACACTAATTTTTTAATTCAAAGCGCTAACGGCGTCGCATCTTCAACTGGCTCGAGCTGGGCACTTACCCCACTCGACATCATCTTACCGGTAGGGATTTCGTTTTATACCTTCCAAAATATGAGCTATACGATTGACGTTTATCGCGGCCAGCTAGTGGCTCGAAAATCAGTCATTGATTACGCTTTGTTCACGACATTTTTTCCGCAGTTGTTAGCTGGACCAGTTGTTCGTGCCACTGAATTTTTTGAGCAGCTGGACCGCCCGAGGCCGCTTGATTTGCGCAAGATTCAACACGCGCTGATACTAATAGCGGCTGGGTACGTCAAAAAAGTAGTGTTGGCTGACAACCTTGCGGTCAGCGTTGATGAGGTCTTTTTAGCGCCGGCTAATGCCAACGGATGGGACGCATTACTTGCCGTATACGCGTTCGCGTTCCAGATTTATTTTGATTTCTCCGGTTACACGGATATTGCGATTGGGCTTGCGTTGCTGTTGGGATTTGAGTTCCCGAAAAATTTTGATTATCCCTATCTGGCGACATCATGTCAGGAGTTCTGGCGTCGATGGCACATGACTTTGTCGCGATGGCTGCGCGACTATCTTTACATTTCGTTGGGGGGTAACAGACATGGTCTGACCAGAACCACGGCAGCGCTAATGACCACGATGATTCTAGGTGGACTGTGGCATGGCGCTAGTTGGAACTTTGTGATCTGGGGTTTCCTGCATGGGTGTTATTTAGCATTTGAGAGATTCGCTTCATCAAAAATCAAATGGTGGAATTCTGAAGTTGGGCCAATGATTTTCATTCGATGGTTGATCACTTTTCATCTAATTTGCTTCGCTTGGATATTTTTTCGTGCGGCGGACTTTGGGACCAGCATCCAGATCCTTCGGAAGATTGGTGAAATATTTACGACACGTTTTGATGGGGAGCAGTCACGTGCACTCGCGACGCTGATTGTCTTTCTGGGCGGGACGCATTTTGCTATGAGAAGATTGGACATAAAGAATAAGCTTAGCCGGGCGGGTTTTTGGACATTCTCGGCGTTTATTACCTTAATGATTTTGTTGTTGATATGGTTCACACCCGCGAAAACAGTTCCTTTTATTTATTTCCAGTTCTGACATGAAAGCAAAGACTCTATTGGCTTTTTTAATACCGCGTATAGCTGCTGTTGCATTTCTATTACTAATTCTAGAAACGGCATTTCGAATGGATGCATGGGAGCCATTTGCGAAACCGGATAGCAACGCTGGCATGGCGATTCGAGTAAAAAAATCTGTCAAAGCGCTAGGCCCCGAGAAAATTGACTTCGTCACGATCGGTGACTCGCGCGCGGTTTACGGCATCGATCACGAACGTGTAGCCGCCTTGGCAAAATCAAACGGATTCACGCATATCGATGCCGCCATACCGGGCATGCATTGGATGAGCGCCGGACTCATGCTGCGGTGGCTGAAAGAACAGGCACCAAATCTTAAAGGGGCTGTCATTGCCACAAGCGTAACGGCTTTTAACTATAACGGTAATGGCGATTACGAGTTGGGGATCGCAGTGCCGCTGGCTTCGCTCAAAGACGTAAATTGGATGGCTTTACATGTCCCTTTTGAGCGCAGCAATCTCGCAACTTACGGAAGCTATTCGACACTTTTTCAGTATCGTGCAGATATCGCTGATTTACTTAAACACCCTACCGCCCGGATCAAAAACTTAGCACGTGATCGACAGGCACTTAATGGCGGAGCAGTATTATTTCAGTCGCAAAAAATTAGCCGTAATATCTGCACAGTGCCTACAGACACGATCAAATCGTGCGCTGCAGCGCCGCTATCGGACGCGAACATGGCCTTGATAAACAGCTGCAAGTCGTTCATTACGTTGTCTGAAAACCAAGCCGATTTTCGGCAATTTGACGACAGTATGAAATGGCCTCATCTCGCTTTGGTTAAGAAAATCCGGCAAAAGCAGCTTAGCTCCTTGGGCTTTGCCACGCCGCCACTTGTTGTTTTGATGCCAGTGCCAAGGGTTTGGCGAAACGAACTGTTGCCTAAAGGGGGCGAAGCTTGGGTGCATTCGATACTACAACCGCTCGCTGACCAAGGGGTGATTAAGCTCGTGGACTACACGAGCTTTTTTGATTCATACGGGGATCCTGAATGTAATGCGTTTTGGGATTTGTATCATCCTAACGCGTATGGGCAACAAAAATTAACGGATTCGCTGTTGCCTATTATTGAAAACTATTTATATAAATCGAGTGACCCGACAAAGAAATACTAGGGCGCTTTCCAAGTTGTATCAAATCGTGGCGTATCACGTGAAGCTCTCAGAATGGAGTCTGAACTTGTACTCAGGTGCGAGAAAATTAAACTTTATCAGTGACTCTTTTCTCTAATTTGTTAGCAAACTATCTAGAGCACCTTCAGCCGAAAAAAGAATTTTTCATGCCAATCGACACGGGTAAAGTTTCAAGGTATTTTTTGCTGGCCGACGGTTTGTGATTTTTTCCATACTGGTATTGCCCGCACGTTTCCGTCTTTCGATACGGATGGTCGCTTGCTAACTGAGACGTCATCCTTAGTGAGAGTCGCAACGAAGGTTGTCTTTAGAAAAAGGCGGCCCACGCAATGCGCAGTGCTCATTTCGCATCAAGCACAGGTTTGCTATATCTTGCCGTTCTCAAAGACGAGTTCACCTACACGGCTGCCGATGTAGCGACAGATCACCTAATCAGGACGGCGCTATTCGGACTAGCGCTATCAACAGCCGTGAAAGTGCACCCTCCGAGCAAGGATTGGTTGCGCATTCAGTTCTGATTGGCCCATACATGCGCTTGGATTCCCGGCACTTGCTGGTACAGTTCGGTATGGCATATTTCGCACGAATTTAACTAGTTCTAACGCACGTTTCCGGTTGAAGTCCACGCGAATATTGTGCCATCTCATCATCTTGCATTGTCATAACGGCCATGATGTGCGTCGGGGTAAGACTACCAGCCTTAAGTTGTTCCTCATCAAATGCATGGATGCGATCAATGAATGACGTATCCCAACTCTTGTCAATTCTAAAATTGTGTCCGAAGCCTCGATCAACAAAAATATCTATTACGTTACCAAAGCCTATAAAAATTCTAAATTTAAACCTGTCGATGATTAACGGGAGAATGTCTTGGGAGCGAATACCTTCAAACCCAGAAGTCGAGCAATCCCAGTTTTCATACATTTCTTCATGCCGGCTCAGTTGAGCGTTGTACTTATATTCCTTAGGAAGTTCGTTCCAAAATCGATGCACTTCAATCAGTGCTTCTGGCCAGCGCTGATGCCCGTTGCGCCCAATCATGTCGCTAGTGACGAAATATCCAAATGGGTGCAACGCCTGTCTAACCTCGTCCAAGAGGCCTTCCAGATTCATAACATGGTGAAGCGATTGGTTCGCCATCACGTCGGCGTATTTCTTAGTTGATTTCCACTTATTGAAATCCGCCTGTCTGAATTCAAAGTGCTCAATTAGGCACTCACGTTCCGCCATTTCCTTTCCTCGTTGGAGGGTATGTGGATTCATGTCTAGGCATTCGATTACGAACTTTTCAAGCCCCGCGTCTTTCATTAGCCTAGCTATGCGAATCTCTGTGTCACAATTTCCGGCGCCTACGCTTAGAAAAGTAGGGGCTTCATCTTTGCAGCGGTCAGCACCAACGCGCAAATATTTAGCAAAGAATTGTTCTGGATTGGACGCGCCGTATTCTTCAAGCATTGGCCGCACATATTTATGCGACCAATAATGAAAAATTTCTGGCAAAACATTAATGTCTTCAACGTGTTTATATGCCTCCGTTTCTTGTTCAAGCCGAACTTGATAGAGCTCATCTTTTTTCTGAAACAGCGCGAAAAGAGATATCGTTCGCGCATGAATCCATTGTAGGAAAAAGAATCTGTTTTTTAAACGCCTCAAGGTTTGATAAGCAAAAAGCATTAGTAAGCCTCTTCAAATTGATGGTGAGCATTTTGGCAGCAGCATCTGTCACGAATATAATCTTGAATTAACTCAAACCCTGATTACGATGTTGATGAAAATTCGGAATCTGGCACACGCTTAGTTAACGCCGTAATTTGTTATCTAGTAGGCTAAATATTAAAAAAAGAATACTGCAGGCGGAGCCGAAAAAGAGAGTGCGTAATCGCGAAGTGTAAGCGGTTTTCTTCGAGTCTTCCTGTCGGCCTTGTCCCTTAAAGCCAACGTGTTCATGGCTGTTGATTTTGAACCGAATTTTTGTGGTAAGTCAGAAATTCCACGTAATAAAAGATGGGCGTCCTCACCGCTGTGCTCATAGCACATTTGGTCAAATGAGCTCCTCGATTATTCAATCCCGCTAACCAGCTTTTTATTTGGGTGTTGATAAAACACACGGCACTATCAGGTCGCAAGTATTGGGGTGCGTAATATCCTGTAAGCGCGCTGAGCGTATCGACAACTCCATGCTACGGTAGATTGGACAACTCACCAGACCTGACTTTGTCAGACGTTGAAAGGCATCATAAAGTAAGTGAAGCTCTTATAATTAAGCCCACACTTGGATAGAAGCGCCGAAAAGTTCGACTTGATCACCAACTCCTTTCTCTAATTGTATGCAAACCATCTACAACACCCTTAGCCGAAAAAAAGAAATCTTCACGCCGATCGAGCCCGGCAAAGTCAGCCTCTATTTTTGCGGGCCGACGGTTTATGATTTTTTTCATATCGGCAATGCGCGCACGTTTACCACTTTCGATATGGTGGGTCGCTGGCTAACGGCAACCGGTTATGCGGTGAATTCGGTGCGCAATATTACCGACATCGATGACAAGATTATTGAGCGCGCGGCGAAAAACAACGAGCCGATTTCGGCTTTGACCGAGCGTATGACTGCGGCTATGTTCGCGGACGCTGATCGGCTTAATCTACTTCGCCCCAACGCCAGCCCGCGCGCAACCGCGCACATTGACCACATGCTGGCGATGATTGCGATTCTGGAAGAAAAGGGCGCAGCTTATCGCGCGCCAAACGGGGATGTTTATTACGCGGTGCGCAGCTTTCCAAATTACGGAAAATTGTCGAAAAAAAATCTCGATGATTTGCAGGCAGGTGAGCGGGTTGCGATTGACAGCAACAAACGCGATCCGCTCGATTTTGTATTGTGGAAAGCGGCTAAATCTGGCGAACCGCAGTGGCCGTCGATCTTCGGCGGGGGTCGGCCCGGTTGGCACATCGAGTGCTCGGCGATGTGCAAAGCAGTGTTGGGCGATACGATTGATATTCATGGCGGTGGTTGGGATTTGCAATTTCCGCACCATGAAAACGAAATCGCGCAGAGCGAGGCGGCAAACGGCAAAACATTTGCCAACTATTGGATGCATACGGCGTTTCTTAATTTCGACCAGGAAAAAATGTCGAAATCGCTGGGCAATTTTTTCACGCTCCGTGATGTGCTCGATAAACTCGACGCCGTCCAAGGAGGCGAAACTGTTCGTTTCTTTTTGATGCGCGGACACTATCGCAGCGAGGTGAATTACAGCTGGGACATTCTCGAAGATGCCCGCCAGTCCTTGCTCGGCTTATACGTCGCGTTGAAGGACGTGAAAGCGGATGAGGTTGAAATTGATTGGGGAAACTCATACGCAAAACGGTTCCGCGAGGCGATGGAAGATGATTTCAACACGCCAATGGCGTTTGCGGTGCTGCATGATCTGCGCGGGGAAGTGAATCGGTCACAATCCAGTCAGAGTGCGGGATTGCTGAAGGCGTTGGGCGGGACAATTGGATTGTTGCAGGGCGATCCAAAAAAGTTTTTGCAAGGCGCGGAGATTCGCGAAGGCGTTGGTGTGGCGGGCGGGAAGGCCGGCGTGAATGCCGTCGGCGTTACGATCAATGTAGACGCGCTGATCGTCGAGCGAAACACCGCGAAAAAAGAAAAGAATTTTGCACGCGCTGACGAAATTCGCAAAACCTTGGATGCGGCGGGAATTGTCCTGGAAGACAAGCCAGGTGGGCTGACTGAATGGCGGCGAAAATAGGCTCTTACCATGCAGAAGCGCGCTGCGATTCATAAAGTCTAGCAGGGGCGGGATTTCACGGACGTTTATGGTCCGAACGCCCCGCCAATGCTAGGGTTTACGTTTTTGGATGTGCAGGATGCCTTTGCACCTCCAAAGGGCTTGGTCTAACGCCTGAATTGCTTATCTTTCGAAATAATCGTGAGGTCAACGAAGCTGGAGCCGTTGTGATTGGTGGGTGAAAAATCGACCTTGAATCCACCCAAGTCGATCACTTCAGAATTTGCGAGTGCATCGACGAGTGCTTCGCGGGACAAATTGGTGCCCGCTTTTCTTAATCCCACGACCAAGATTTTCGCGGCGATATAACCTTCGAGTG
>JBBRZG010000022.1:0-33393 GCA_038236905.1 Burkholderiales bacterium | reverse complement strand
GACATATTTTTCCAAATACGTCTGAGCGCTTCGGCTGCCGCCATCGGTAGCCAGAAACGATTCGCGCGACGTAATCGTTCCACGATTCCATACCAGTGAAATCAGCCGGTCGTTGGTCAGGTAAAGGAAATGTTTGGCCATTTCAGGAGCCCACGAAATCAAGCGCGGCCATCATCGCCCCACGCTACCGACTTTTGAAATCACGTCGTACATCGGCAAAAACACCGTGACCAAAATACCGATCAGCACAAAACCCAACACCACGGTTAGTGTCGGTTGAATCAGCTCCTGCAATCGCCCCATATTTTCTTTGACGTCGCGATTGTAAAAATAGCTCACGTTCAAGAGCGCGGTATCGAGCCCGCCGGTGGATTCACCGACTCGCAACATGCGTAAGACCAGCGGCGGAAACAGGCGCACGTTTTGAAACGCCTGCGAAATCCCAGAGCCCTCGTTAATGTCGCGGCCCACACGCTGCAGGCCCTGCTCAATCACGCGATTACCAACGATCTTTTCGGAAATATGAATACATTCGAGCACACTAATACCCGATTGGTACATGAGCGCAAAAAACGTCGAGAACCGCGCCAGTATTAGCTTGGTGACCAGCGGGCCAATCACCGGAAGCTTCAGAACCGCGGCATCAATCTGGTATTTCACTTGGTCGTTGGTTTTGACGAGAAAAAATATTGTGCCGGCAATAATAATCGGCAGGCTGACCACGACATACCAATACTTTTGCATCCACGCCGATACTGCAATCAGTGCCAGGGTTTGTGGCGGCGGGTTCGGCGTGAGTTGTTTAAGCGTGACGCCTAATTGGGGAACCAGGAAAATCATCAGAATTAACACCACCGCAAAAATCACCACTCCCGATGCGATCGGGTAGATCATCGCCTTTTTGACCTGTGCGGCCAACTCGTCCTGCCATTTCAGGTTTTCGGTAAGTTTGGTCAACACTTCGGGTAGCTGTCCGGCCGTCTCGCCGGTCCTGATTAGGGCTACGAAAATAGTATCGAATGCCTCGGGATGATTTTCCATTGCGTCAGACAAGCGCAGTCCACCCTCGATATCTTCAAGTAGGCCCGCCACGATTTGCCGAAACGCGGGACTATCCACGGTATCGCGCAAATCCGTCAACGCATCAATAATCGGCACACCGGCACGCATCAATTGATCGAGGTGAAAACAGAAGGTAATCAACTCTTTGCGGGTAATCCGCGCCGCACCAAACAGCGAAGAGTTTTTGGAAGAATCAAATTTAATCAGGTCTAGACCCATGCGCTTTAAACGCAGCTCAAGGTCAACGCCGTTCGCGGCATCAATATTGCCGTTTTGAATGTGACCCTCTTCATCAATAGCGCGGTAGGCGAATGTAGCCATAGTGCAAATGAGTTGAAAACGAATTCAGCGTTAGTAAATATTCAATGATCGAGAAGCTAGGCCACTCGATCCGTTAAATCGACCACACGCGACACTTCATCAATATCGGTGAGTCCATCCAGAATCCGGGCGACGGCGTCTTCGGCCAGCGTGCGGTAGCCGGTTTTGCGCGCGGCCTCGCGGATTTCGCGTCCGGTCGAACGCAGCGCGATCAATTCATCAATATCCTGATTCATCTTGAAAATTTCCATGATTGCCATGCGACCCCGATAGCCGGTGTTGTCGCATTCGGCGCATCCCACGGAGCGATAAATTTGGCCATGCCAGGTATCGCCCACGCCCAAAATACGGCGCGTCATTTCATCATCCGGGCTATAAGGGTCACGACAAGTCATACAAAGTTTGCGCAACAGGCGTTGGGCAATAACGCCAATAATATTGCCCGCCAAAATATCCGGCAGCACGCCCAAATCTTGTAAACGCGGGATCGAACCGATCGCCGAGTTGGTATGCAAGGTGGAATAAACCTGATGGCCGGTCATGGCCGCGCGAAACGCCATTTCGGCGGTATCGCGATCGCGAATTTCGCCGACCAGTATCACATCAGGATCCTGCCGCATCATTGAGCGGATGCCGGTCGCAAAATCTAGTTTCGCGACTTCATTTACGGAAGTTTGACGAATCATCCCCATCGGATATTCCACCGGGTCTTCGAGCGTCATGATGTTCACGCCCTCGGTATTGACGTGATTCAAAATTGAATAGAGGGTGGTGGTTTTGCCCGAGCCGGTGGGGCCGGTCACGAGGATGATGCCTTCCGGCCGCGCCATCATCAGTTGCAACAGTTTTAATTCTTCCGGCTGCAGGCCCAAATCGTCCAACGGCACAATGCCTTTTTGCCGATCAAGAATACGCAGCACAATATTTTCGCCATGCGTGGTGGGCTGCGCGGACACACGAAAATCCACCGCCCGGCCTGACAACGATAACGAAATCCGGCCGTCTTGCGGTGCCCGCGTCTCGGCGATATTCATGCCGCTCATCACCTTCAAGCGCACCACCATCGCACTCCAGTAATTCTTGTGCAGCGAGCGAATTTGTCGCAACACGCCATCGACACGGTAACGAATCCGAAGAAACCCTTGCTCAGGTTCGAAGTGAATGTCCGACGCGTTACGCTTGACCGCATCGTTTAGTAGCGCGTCGACTAAGCGCACCACCGGCTGACTGTATTCTTCAAAATCGGTAGTCAGACTTTGATAATCAATTTCACCGGTTTCGATTTCATTCAGGATGCCGTCAATCGATAACTCAAAACCGTAATGCTGTTCAATCCCGATCGAAATATCCGACTCGCGCGCCAGCACTTGCTCAATGCGGATATCGTCTTTGACCAACGCGCGAATTTGATCCAGCGCAACCACGTTGGACGGATCGGCCACGGCGAGAAGCAGCTTCCGTGTTTGTCGATCAAAATCGACCGGCAGCACCTGATAGCGCCGCGCCATATCTTTCGGCACCATCGCCAGCGCTTCGTGATCAATAATCGTATTCGATAAATCAATCGCCACCTGGCCGAGGCTTTCAGACAGGGTGTCGCGGATGGTGGCTTCTGTGACGAAGCTGAGCTGTACTAAAATTTTGCCGAGTGGTGTTTTCAGCTTGCGCTGTTCGGTCAGGGCAATTCTTAACTGGTCGGATGAAATAATGCCCTGCGCCAGCAGAGTCTGGCCCAGCGGCAATTGCGAAACCGGCGAATTCATTTCATTCATTTTTTGACCATCTGTTTTCGGTGCGCGGATTAGTTTGCAGAGCGCGCATTTTGTAATTCGGTGATACGGCGCTGGACCACGCTTCGGTCAAATTGCGCACCCGCCCTGACGGCTTGCGCGAGTGATTTTTGATAATAGTCGAGCGCTAATCGCGACTGATTGAGCTGATCCAAGCTCACCGCCAGGTTGTAGAGATAATCGGCGTTGTCGCCATCGAGTCGAAAAGCCTCAAAAAAAGCCTGCTGCGCCTCTGTCCAGCGGCGCTGACCTGCATAAAGATTGCCGAGCGAAAATTGCAGCGAGGCCGCGTTGGGATCTTTGTAAATAAGCGCTTTTAATTCAGTTTCTAATTGTTCGGGCGCACCGGGCTTGGCACCACCACTTGCGCTCGCGCTTTCGCTGACGGCCAGCAGGCCCGCGATCGCCATGCTGTTGCGAGGATCAAGCTCAAGCACTCGCCGATAGTGGCGCGCGGCCAGGGCATTGTCGCCGCTGCGCGCAGATGCGGTCGCCAAGCCAAGCTGCGCATCCAGATTGAGCGGCATCACCCCAACCAGTTGCGCATAGAGTTTTTTAGCCTGAGCATAATCGCCGCGCGTTAACGTCGAATACGCGGCACTGAGTTCCGGCGAAACTTTAGGCGAATCGATGGACTGCGATAAACGCAAACGAACCGGCGCTTCACGGCTGGATGGGGATTGCTTCAAGCTTTGCGCCAACAGCTCACGCTCAGTCAACTCGCGCGCAGCGCCGGGTATTCGGGTGATGGCCACCGACTTGGGCGCCGGCGCATCAGCCAGCGGCGGCGGTAGTAATGGCGGGAATAGCGGTGGCAACGGCAATTGCGCAGAATCGGTCGCGGTCGCAACGGTAGATCCGGCGGCTTGTGACGCTGGGTTTGCCGTAGTCGAAGACGGGATTTGTCCGACTGTAGATGACGCGGGCGGCAGCGTAGATACAGCGGATGGCACGATTGGTGTTGCGCGATTGGCAATGCTGGAATTATTGATGAAGGTCGGTGCGAGCAGCTGCCAGCCAAACCAGCCGATCGCGCCCAGCGCTACGATGCCCACCGCGACCGCAGGCAACATCCACGGCGCGGTCGCCGCTTTGGGTGGCGCGTTTCTCTTTTGAACAGGGATCGCGGGTTTGACGGTGTCGCGGACCGCAATCGAATCTGCTGGCTGTGCCGTAGTGGCCGCGCCGTCTGTCGATGTCGCCGCGCGATCGGCGGTACTTGAGGCCGGCGGTCGCCTCAGAAGCGGCACATTGGCGGCGCTGGCGGGAGAGGCAAATGTGGTGGGCGGCGTCGGCAGTGTGGGCGAATGTGATGCAGCCGGGGCGGACGGCGCAGCGGGAGAGGCGGGCTCCGTGGTTTCATGCTCGGTCAACGCCAGTTCGCGCCGCTCTGGGCCTGCATACACGGTCTTTTTGGCGGCACGCTTGGCAGCGCCACCGCCCCCACCGTCAGCAGACGCGCCAGCATTAGGCGCAGCCTCACCAGCCTTCGCCTTCTTCGCCTGCTCGGCGCGTTTTAGCGCATCGAGCAACAGACTCATTGAAGGTTCCTCATGGCGCTTTCCTGGTGCCGACGACGTCATCCGCGTTGCGATCAGCGGGGCTCGGGGGATAGAGCGCGGGAATTAGCGGTTCAGCTTCTTTGAAGAATTTACTGTCCGGAAGCAGGCGGCGGTAGGCGGAGAAATCGGTTTCGACGCTGGCATCTTTAATCACGATGGGACGCAAGAACACCACCAGTTCGGTTTTGCGGCCGGTGTCGTTGCGTGCACTCACCGCGTCGCCGATCAATTTCCATCGCGAGATGATGGGCAGTCCCGCTCGCTTTTCTTCGTAACTGTCTTGCATTAAGCCTCCTAGCACTGCAATTTGTCCGCTAGGCACACGCAATACCGTTTCAAACTCACGCGTTTGGATTTGGGGAATCCGATTCGGTAAGCCTGACGTGGTCGTAGTCACACGGCCGTCGCTCACAGTCCGCGGACCAAGATCGGGGTTTGGGTCGAATGCAAAGCTCGTAATTTTCGTAATGCTTGGTCGTACATTTAAGGTCACAACATCGCCCTCACTGATTTGCGGAGTGACGTTCATGACAAAGCCCTCTGGCACTACATTGGGAACAGTGTTGTATGCCGGTGGTGTGGTAACTCCGGACTGAGGATTGGTGGTGCCAGGCGTGGTGGTAACCGTAAAATAAACGAAATTTTCAACTACCTTCATTACGGCGGTCTGATTGTTTAGCGTAGTGATGCGCGGGCTCGATAAAACCTTGGTTGTGCCAAAAGTATCAAGCAGTTTTATTGATGACTTGATTGCGCCACCTACAGCCGCATTCGGGTTGTTGTATAAAATATTAAAGGACTGTAGCGGGTCAACCCCTAAAGCAGCCGAGAACGCTGGCGTAATTAAATTCTGTGAGAACGAGTAACCGAGGCCCTTCAACCCCAACGCTGACCAGTCCACGCCGGATTGATAATTGTCGTTCAAGGTGACTTCCACAATGGTGGCTTCGATCAAAACCTGACGACTGGCTGTGCCGGTCACTTGCGCAATAAACTCCGCTACTTTTTCTTGTTGCCTTGACGTGGCACGAACAGACACTGAGCCAGTTTCTTGATTTACGATCACCGACGCGGCCTCGCGAAACGTCAGCGTTTGCGACACGGTTTGCGATTCCACTTGCGATTCCGCGAGGCCGGGGCCAGTGGTCTCGGTTCGATTGGCGCTTCGCGAATTGTTGCGATTGTTTGCGTTGCGTTGCGATGTAGTTTGGCTGCGGTTGTTAGCCGAGGTGCCTTGCGATTGGTCTTTGACGAAGGTTTCCGAGCTGCCCTCGGGCAACAATTTGTCAGTGTCGCGCAGCATGTCTTTAATGTTTCGCTCGAGGCTTTCCCAAAACCGATTCTTGGACGCATTGTCGATTCGCAGCTGAGTCGTGTTCTGCGCACTGCTACTATTGCCCGCGCCAGACAAGCCGCTGCTCGGCCCTACCACCTGCGTTTGCACGCCAATTGAAGCGACCGAATCGCGGGTCATATTCACGTAATCGACCCGATAGAGTTTTAAGTACGGCGAATCTTTCATCACCACTAAATTCGGCCCATCCATTTCATAGCGCATATCGACTTGCTTGGCGACGCGGGTCAGAATTTGCCGCAGGGTCTGGTCAATGGCGTTGAGAGTGACGCGGCCTTCGATGCCGGGATGAACGTCGATATTTACTTTGGTATCGCGGCTGATCGCAAACAGTAAATCCTCGACCAACACGTCTTTTACCGTAATCGAATAACGCACCTCGTCGATTCGCGCTTGCGGAGGCGGGGGCAGCGGAACCTGCCGCACCGTCTCTGGAACATTGCCTCTGGCGGGCGCGTTTGGCGTTGCCGCGTCGCGCGGTTCGCTTTTGAGATGGCCGTCTACCCGCGCCACCGGTAGTGTGCCGCATCCCGCCAGCGCACACATTAAAGCGCCGACTATGCCGAAGATGGCCAGTCGATTTTTGTTGAGCTTGATATTGTCCATATGCTTACCCAGATTGCGATCGGTGCAAGCATCAGAAGAGGACGGTGAGGCGGGCTCGGGTGAAACGGACTCAGTCATGTGGCATCGTTTAGATAAATTCACAGAGTGTGGTTCACAAAAATAGATTCATAGATGTTGCCTCGTAGGGACTGAGAGCGCCCGCCATGATTAGCAATATGTTTGGGCTGAGCAAGTGCTTATGACAAGTTGATTATGTAATAAAAGCAAAGACTTGGCGAACGAATTAATCGGTCTGAATTTAGCCAAAACAAGCTGATGCTGATGCGCGGAATTTTTTATGGTTTGGCCGCGGGGCTGTTGGCTGACCCAGCCGCATTCGGTATAACAACGGGGCGCAAATCTTCGCGGATCGATTTGATGGATCGCACATACGGGCTGTATTGGCTCACCGTGGCTGACAGTGTCGCCAGCGACTGGGCGGCCTCGGCGCGATTTGCAAACGGGCCGAATAGCACGCTGACCTTTGGATTGGCATTACCGCCGGTGCTACCCGAAGGCGCCAGCATGATTCGATCACTGGCAAGCTCGCGACTGGCCGCCCGCAAAAAATTTTCAATCGCGGATGATTCGCGCGGGTCGGCGGTCATTAACTGGATTGCCGTCTGATTACCGGCCAGGGAATTCAATCTTGAAACATCAGCATCCATGCGGGTTTTCAGCCAGTTTTGCCTGCTTACGGCCGTGGATACTGGTGCTTGGGTTTGTGTTTGTGTGCCGCCCGTGTTGGCGGCGGGCGCGTTTGCTGCCGTGGCAGAAGCCGCCGGGTCAGCCCGCAGCGGAGTCAAGGGTGTAGGCGCCGCTATCGGCGCGACCATTGTGGCTGCTGCCGACGCAGCCGCTGTCGGGGCAGCGGCCACGGCGATGCGATCCAACGCTGTCATGCGGCCCGCGCCGAAGCCAATGATCAAGCCGATCACCATTCCGATTAGCAGGACGCTCGCCAGCACCAGACGGCGCTGGCTGCCGCTTTGCTCAGTCGTGTTTTTTGCGGCATTGCCCGCCACAGCTTCAGCCGGAACGGTCGGCATCACAATTTGCGTATCGGTGATGGCAGCCCGCACATGGTCCGGCGTAATGGTGTGGGTGCCTGCTGCGTACGCCGCGAGCAGGGTTTTATCGGCATAAATGTTGATGCGACGCGTCAGGCCCTCCGAGGCCTCCGCAATCAGCTTTAGCGCGTCTGCGCTGAATAAATCGGGGCCTTTGTAGCCTGCCGCACGCAACCGGAAGTTCACATAGTCTTTAATGTCATTGGCGGGTAACGGCTGCAATTGAAAGCTATGCGTGATGCGTTCTTTGAGCTGGCGCATATGCGGCAGCGACAAATGCTGATCGAGTTCGGGCTGGCCAAACAGCACAATCTGCATCAATTTGTCGTGGCTGGTTTCCAGATTTGACAACAGGCGGATTTCTTCCAGCGTTTCAAGCGGCATCGCATGCGCCTCGTCAATAAGCGCCACCACTTGTCTTCCTTCGGCGTGAATCGCGATCAATTTTTCTTGCAGCGCGCGCACCAGCTTGGTCGTGCTGACGCCATGCGTTTCGAGGCCCAGATCGCCGGTAATGACGGCTAGCATTTCATCGCGCGACAGCGACGGCACCGCGAGATAAATGGTTTCGACGGTATCGGGCAGGCGTTCCATCAGCACCCGGCACAGCATGGTTTTTCCCGCGCCCACTTCGCCGGTGACCTTCACCATGCCCTCGCCGCTGGTGATGGCGTAAATCAAACCTTCGAGCGTTTCGCCACGGTTGGCACCCGCGAAAAAAAATTCGGTATGCGGGGTAATTTTGAAAGGCGCTTCGGTCAGGCCGAAATGTTCGAGGTAGATCGTCATAAGTCGTTGCTCATGGCTCGAAGTTTAGCATTGGCGGTGGCGTCATTCAGAGTCTCTCCAAGGCTCTACGGGCGCGGTTGTTGAGCGGGGCGCAGCACGTCCAGACGGCTGTAGAGTGTGGAGCGTGACAAGCCGAGCAACTTGGCGGCCTGAGTCATGCTGCCTTGTGAGATCGCGATTGCGGCGTCGATATATTGCAGCTCCAGCTCCGCTAATTTTTGATCCAGGCTGAACGCATTGGACCCGGCGATGGCCGATTCGATATCGGCGCGTGGATTCAGCGTTTGCAATGTTGGAGATGCCGAATCGCTGGCACCTGGGGTGTCGAATTCTTGCAACAACTCATCAACGCCGACCACATAGCCCGCGTATTTGGCGGTCAGGCGAATGACGATATTTTTTAGTTCGCGAACATTGCCGGGAAAGCTGTATTGCAGCCATGCTTCGCGAGCGGCGTTATCGAGGGTGAACGGTTGTGCCGTCATTTGTGGATCAGTCTGGCCCGCGCGCACGGCGGGTTGGGCGTGCGTGGTCTGGTTATTGAACAGCGTGCGGTAGTGCTCCATCAACTTCAATTTGTCGGTGCCCAAATCGCGCAGCGGCGGCACTTGCAGCGAAAAAACGGAAAGGCGATGGAACAAATCAGCGCGAAAACGCCCCGCTTTGACTTCTGCTTTCAAATCGCGGTTGGTGGCGGCAATGATCCGCGCCTTCGATTTCCGCGTTTGCGTTTCGCCCACGCGCTGGAATTCACCGTTTTCCAGCACTCGGAGTAGTTTGGGTTGCAAATCCAGCGGCAATTCGCCAATCTCATCTAAAAATAAGGTGCCCTCGCCCGCATCCTCAAAATATCCACTGGTCGCGCTGACCGCGCCGGTGAACGCGCCCTTCGCGTAGCCGAACAAGGTAGGTTCCACCAGATTCGCCGAAATGGCGGCGCAATTCAGGGCAAAGAAAGGCTGCTTGGCACGCGCGCTGAGGTGGTGCAATGCGGCCGCCACCCGTTCTTTGCCGCTGCCGGATTCGCCTTCAATTAGGGCTGGATACATCGACGACGCATAAGTGTCGATCTGTGCACGCAGTTGCCGTATGGGCTGACTGTCACCAATCAAATCGTAATTTTGCGCTTCACGGGTCGCGCTGGTTTCAGTGTTTTGACCGCGGAGCGCGGCCAACAGTTGACGCTTCAGGTGTGCGGGATCACATGGCTTGGGCACCAACTCGGCTGCACCCAATGCCCGCGCACGGCGGCCATTGGCGGCCTCGTTTTGACCGGTTAATACCAGCACGCGAATATGAGTCGAATACGCGAGTAAATCACCGACCAGTCGAAAACCTTCGGTGGGAAGGTTGGGCAGTGGCGGTAAACCCAAATCAATCAATGCCAGTACCGGCTTGAATTTCCCGCTTTTGAGCAGCGCCATCGCACCGGCTCTCGATTCGGCGACCGCGATATCAAAGTCGGGCTCAAGCGCGAACGACAGCGATTCGCCAATCAGTGGATCATCATCAACAATCAGCAGAGATGGCTTGGTTTGCACGCGCGGGGTGTGGTTCCGAAGAGTCGATTGAGGTCAA
The DNA here is from genome assembly GCA_038236905.1 of Burkholderiales bacterium. Classification (GTDB taxonomy): domain Bacteria; phylum Pseudomonadota; class Gammaproteobacteria; order Burkholderiales; family Usitatibacteraceae; genus UKL13-2. Next base: position 23,261 of record JBBRZG010000022.1, on the reverse strand, counting down.
AAACAGCATTAAGACTAAAAGGTGTGGCAACCGTAGCCGCTTAAGCTGATGGCGGCTGAATACAGGTGAAAAGCCGGCGGCTGACGGGTACTTTTGTCTGTCAGCCCATTGTTGTTAGCGATTATAGTCAGATCACCGGAACGTTCGGCTATTTGTGCGCTCTTAATCACGTTTGTGGGATATCCGTCCGACCATTCTGTTTGCCGGTCGCATCAAACATCGTTTTGCCCCATATCCGCAAATCCTTAAAATCGTTATCTAAACTCATCACCAGAACCCGCCCGCTGGCGCGAGCTAGTTACTTACTTAATGTTTTCCGCACGATGTTAGAATGGCGGAAATTCAAATGCGGGTATTTTTAGCCATCGCCAACCCGCCGCTCAGCTCACCAAATCCTATCCATGCCCGACACAAATTCAATCACACCATTGGTTGAGATCGACAAAGTCGACTTCTCTTATGGCAAACGCGCAATCTTGAAGGGTATTAGCTTGTCTGTGCCCCAAGGCAAAGTCGTGGCCATCATGGGCGGATCAGGCTGCGGAAAAACGACTTTGCTGCGTCTGATCGGCGGCCAGTTGATTGCATCTAGCGGCGTGGTGCGCGTGGGCGGGCAGGATGTGGGCAAACTGGATCGTGACGGTTTATATGATATGCGCCGCAAAATGGGCATGTTGTTTCAATTCGGCGCCCTGTTTACGGATATGACCGTGTTCGAAAACATTGCTTTCCAGCTTCGTGAGCACACCGATCTGCCCGAAGAAATGATCCGCGATCTGGTGCTGATGAAATTAAACGCAGTAGGTCTGCGCGGCACCGCGAAGCTTTTCCCGTCTGAATTGTCCGGTGGGATGGCGCGTCGTGTGGCGCTGGCCCGTGCGGTGGCGCTTGATCCGATGTTGATCATGTACGACGAACCGTTTGCCGGGCTTGATCCGATTTCACTCGCGGTGGTCGGTCAGACGATTCGCAAGCTCAATGACGCGCTCGGCGGCACTTCCATCGTGGTTACGCATGATGTGATGGAGTCGCTGCAAATTGTCGACTATTTGTATTTCATTTCAGATGGCCGCATCGTAGGGCAGGGGACGCCGGATGAAATCCGCGCCTCGACCGAACCGTATGTCCGGCAGTTTGTACATTCCGAAATGGATGGCCCGGTGCCGTTCCACTACCCTGCGGCGGCTTATGCGGATGAGCTGGGCCTGACTCCGTTGAAATCATCTGATTGTTGATGCCCTAAATCTATTCTATGCAGAAAATCTTGAACATTATTCGTGGGCTGGGCTTTCGAACCATCGAAACCTTATGGCGCTTTGGTGCCATGGTGCGTTTTTCGGGGCTGATATTGCTGCACTCAGGCATGAGTTTCCGTCGCATCAGCCTGACCATTCGCGAAATCTATTTTTCGGGCGTGATGTCGCTGGTTATCATCATGGTGTCTGGTATGTTTGTGGGGATGGTGTTGTCCCTGCAAGGCTATGACACACTGCAAAAATATGGCGCCCAAGAACAAATGGGCGTGCTGACGGCGCTTTCATTGGTGCGCGAGTTGGGCCCGGTGGTCACCGGACTGTTGTTTGCCAGCCGCGCGGGCTCCGCCATTACGGCGGGAATTGGCTTAATGAAAGCCACGGAGCAATTAAAAGCGATGGACATGATGGCCGTTGACCCCATCGCTCGCGTGGTGGCACCGCGTTTTTGGGCCGGTGTCGTATCCATGCCGTTTCTGGCGGCGTTATTTTCTGTCTGCGGAATTCTGGGCGGCTATTTGGTCGCCGTATTGCTGACCGGTATCGACTCGGGTGTTTTCTGGGGCAATATGCAGTCGGCCGTTGATGTGCGCTACGACATCTTGAATGGCGTCATCAAATCATTTATTTTCGGCATTGCGATTTCGATCATCGCCACCTTCGAAGGATTTGATGCCGAGCCGACCGCGGAAGGGGTATCCGCTGCGACCACGCGAACGGTGGTGACGGCGGCGCTGTCGGTATTGGCGCTTGACTTGATGCTGACCGCATTCATGTTGCGCACCTCCTCCTAATTGTTTTAAACCAATTTATGTTGTTGAAGAGAGACTAACCATGGAACGAAAAACATACGACTTGTGGGTCGGCATTTTTGTGATTGTCGGTTTTTTGGCGCTGCTATTTTTAGCGCTGCAGGTCGGTGGCTTTAGCGAAGAACGCTCGACCAAAACTTACAGCGTTGAGGCACGCTTCGAGAATATTGGCGGCCTGAAGATGAAGGCCCCGGTCAAAAGCAACGGTGTGCTGGTAGGCCGCGTCGACGATATCCATTTTGATAACAAAAAATTCCAGGCCGTCGTGACCTTGGCGCTTGATACCCGTTATCAGTTTCCAAAAGACACCACCGCGTCGATTTTGACCTCGGGTTTACTGGGTGAAGTGTTTATTGGCGTTGATGCGGGCGGCGACGAAAAGAACCTGGTTCAGGGTGACAATATCAAGATTACCCAGTCGGCAGTGGTTTTGGAACGGTTAATCAGCCAATTCATGTTTACCAAAGCGTCAGAGGGGACGGACAAGAAGTAGCGTATGCAAGTAAACGCTAACATTCTCGCTAAAGCTTGCCAATCCAACTCTTTGGTCGAGTCGCATGTAGTCATGTTTACTTGGCGGTAAACTTTTCCACTCACGTTTCGTTATTACGGCTGCATCACTTTTGATGCAAGTGTTCAATTTCAGGAAAGCTTAAAAATATGTTGAAGAAAATTTTTACGGGCGTTGCGGTTGCGGCGACCGTTGCACTTTCGTTTGCCAGCTTCAATGCGCATGCCGAGGATGCAGCTGACGAGGTCATTCGAAAAAACGTGAATGAAGTTTTAACCGCGCTCAAAACCGACAAGGATCTGCAGTCTGGTGACATCAAGAAAATCGAGAAGCTGGCCGAAGAAAAAATCCTGCCGCACTTTAATTTTCCGCACATGACGCAATTGGCGGTGGGCCGTAATTGGCGCGATGCGAATGACGCCCAAAAAACATCGTTGACGGACCAGTTTCGCACGCTACTCTTGAGGACTTATTCATCCACCCTGTCGCAATATCGTAACCAGACAATTGACGTCAAGCCATTGAAAGCGGCCGCTGCCGATATCGAAGTTGTGGTCAAAACGGCGGTTATCCAGCCGAGTGGCCAACCGATTCCAATTGATTACAGCATGGAGAAGACGCCCGCCGGTTGGAAGGTTTTTGATGTGCTGATTGACGGCGTATCGCTGGTCACCAATTACCGCAGCTCGTTCAATACCGAAATCAAAACCAACGGCGTCGATGGCCTCATTAAATCCTTAACGGATCGTAACGCGAAGAATGCCAACAAAAAATAAACAGCCGCCAGCGGTGTTCGACCGTACCAGCACGGTGGTCGGCGAAACGCTCATGTTGGCAGGGGCCTTGAACCTTGCCAACATGTCTCGTCTGCTCGCAGAGACCGCGGCATACGTTGCCCAGCCAACGCTGCCCGCCGCGTTGGTGATTGATTTTTCTGAAGTGACCGATGTTGATTCGTCCGGCGTTGCCCTACTACTTCATTGGCGACGTGAAGCGGAGCGGCTCGGCAAACCGCTTCGGTATGTGCATCTACCGCCCAACCTGGCCTCGCTGGCAGAGTTGTACAGCGTCGATGAAATGATTCATTGTCCGATACAAAAACAAACACCAGATGTTGCCAACGCGTAAAGCATGTAACTCCGCAAAAGGCGCAATTGTGCAACAGACTGCAGCAAGGCGAAACAAGCACCAGAAGCACCAGAAGCACAACAAGCACAAAAATTAGAACCAAAAACACCACTAGACGCAACAATCGCCGATGAAGAATGTATGTTGAATCATCTGCATATGATTTGTGTACATGCTGAACACAACTACACAAAGCAAAAAAGCCGCGGATCCACAAATAGTGCAAATCACGCACACAGCGCACGGCACTCACCATCGTTACAGATAAGCAACCCAAGCTCCAGCCATGACAATCGCCATTGATGTTCAGGGCGTAGAAAAACGCTACGCCTCTTTTACCGCCCTTGCGGGAGTATCGCTGCGCGTTGAAGAGGGCGAATTTTTCGCGCTGCTCGGGCCCAACGGGGCCGGCAAAACCACGCTCATTTCCTGCCTCGCCGGCCTGACCCGCGCGAACGCGGGCAGTTTGCGGGTGATGGGCCACGACGTCGTGACCGATTATCAGGCGGCGCGTTTGGCGCTTGGTATTGTTCCTCAAGAGATCGTGTTCGACCCATTTTTCTCGGTCCGCGAGACGCTGCGATTTCAGGCGGGTTATTTTGGGTTTGCCCGGACGGCAGCGCTCGATGCGTGGATAGATGAACTGCTGGCCAAACTCTCGCTGACGGATAAAGCAGACAAAAATATGCGTCAGCTTTCGGGCGGTATGAAGCGTCGGGTGCTGGTCGCGCAGGCGCTTGTGCATCGCCCGCCGGTGATCGTGCTGGACGAGCCGACCGCAGGCGTAGACGTAGAGTTGCGCCAGACCTTGTGGAGCTTTATCCGTGAATTGAACGCGCAAGGGCACACTATTTTGCTGACCACACATTATCTGGAAGAGGCGCAGCAGCTCTGCTCGCGGATCGCGATGATGAAGCAAGGCCGGATTGTGGCCCTCGATACCACTGAGCATTTGCTCAATGCATTTTCAGAGCGCGTTCTCCGAGTGAAGTTGGAAAGCGATTTGCCGGGCGCGCTGGTGCCGTTAAGGTCAAAGCAGCAGGGTGCGTGGCATCAATTCGAGATTCACGATTACAGCGAGGTCGAAGCGCTGTTGGTGCGCCTGCGCGAATCAGGCGCGGTGATATCGAACCTCGAAGTGACCGAGCCGGAGCTGGAAGCCGTGTTTGTCAAAATCATGCACCAAGATCAAGGTCAGGATCAGGGTGCAACCCAATGATCGGCTTCCAAACCTTGCTGCTTAAAGAGATTCTCCGGTTTTGGAAAGTCGCGTTCCAGACCGTTGCCGCACCGGTTCTCACCTCACTTTTATATCTGCTTATTTTTGCGCATGTGATGTCAGGGTCTAATGCCGCCTTTCCTGGGGTGACCTACGAGCAATTTCTGATTCCCGGTTTGGCGATGATGACGATGCTGCAAAACGCGTTTGCCAATACATCGTCTTCGCTGATTCAATCCAAAATCACCGGCAACATCCTGTTCATTCTGCTGCCGCCGTTATCGCACTGGAATTTTTACTTTGCGTACGTCATCGCCGCAACGGTGCGCGGCCTTGCGGTCGGGCTGGGGGTGTTTCTGGTGGGGTATTTTATGACCCATATCCCGGTTCACAACGTCGCCTGGGTCATCGCATTCGCGTTTCTCGGCAGCGCCATGCTGGCCGCGCTTGGCATTATTGCGGGGCTATGGGCGGATAAGTTTGACCAAATTGCCGCTTTCCAGAATTTCATCATCATGCCGCTGACGTTCTTGTCCGGGGTCTTTTACTCGATCAAATCATTGCCCGGTTTTTGGCAAACGCTATCGCATTTAAACCCGTTCTTCTACATGATTGACGGATTCCGTTACGGCTTTTTCGGCACCTCGGATGTACCGATCTGGCTGTCGTTTTCAGTGGCACTCAGCGCATTTGCGGGCCTCTCGGCGGGCGCTGTATGGCTGTTAAAATCTGGCTACAAGTTACGTCAATGATGTAACCCCAATGATGTAACGCCAATGATGTAACGCCAATGATGGAACGCCAATGATGGAACGCCAATGATGGAACGTCAACGATGTAAAGCCAAAAATGTAGCTTCGAAAATGTACTCAAAGCAAAGCCAATCACGATCGAGAAAATTATGGTTACCCCCGAACAAATTGAAGGTTATTTAAACGCGAAACTGGATTGTGCGTATCTTGCTGTTGACGGCGATGGCGCACACTTTCAGGCGGTTATCGTCAGCACCGCGTTTGAAGGAAAATCGCGCGTTCAGCGCCATCAGGTCGTCTACGGCGCGCTGGGTGATCGGATGCGCGAAGAAATCCATGCGCTCTCCATGCAAACCTTGACACCGACTGAGTATCAGACGCAGCAAGCGCGTTCGCCCCAATAAAAACGCAATCGATAAAACATGATCACGATCGCCTTATCCAAGGGCCGCATTTTCGACGATACCCTGCCGCTGCTGAACGCGGCCGGTATCACGCCGCTGGACGATCCTGAAAAATCGCGCAAGCTCATTCTCGACACCAATCGCGCGGACGTAAAGTTGGTGATCGTGAGGGCCTCGGATGTGCCGACTTATGTGCAATACGGCGCGGCTGATTTAGGTGTCGCGGGCAAAGACGTGTTGCTGGAATCGGATTGCATGGGTTTGTATCAGCCGCTAGACCTGCAAATTGGCAAATGCCGGATGATGGTGGCTGTGCGCGAGGGTTTCGACTACGCGGCGGTGGTGAAAAGTGGTGCGCGGCTGGATGTGGCCACAAAATATGTACAAATCGCCCGTGAACATTTTGCGCAAAAAGGCATGCACGTTAATTTGATCAAACTCTATGGCTCGATGGAATTAGCACCTTTGACCGGTTTGGCCGATGCGATCGTAGACGTGGTTTCAACCGGCAATACCTTAAAAGCCAATAAATTAATCGCGGTTGAGGAAATTATGCCGATTTCAAGTCGTCTGATTGTCAATCGCGCCGCGTTGAAATTGAAGCGCGACCAGATTCAGCCGATGATCGAAGCGTTTGAAAAAGCGATTTCTTAAATTTAAAAACCCCAGCATAGGCGCGCATTTTCGGGAATAAATGGCTCGAAATTGCCGCCGATGCTGGTGATACGAATAATATTGCCATGTTCACGATTCAGAAATTACGCACTACCGATGCCCACTTTGACGCTGACCTCGGCAAACTTCTTGCCTTCGAATCGGCGCAAGACCCCAAGGTGGAAACCATTGCGCGCGACATTCTGGCGCGCATTAAAACCGAAGGCGATGTCGCCCTGCTGGACACTACCGCCCGCTTTGACCGCTGGACACCCGCGTCAGCGGCCGCCCTTGAAATCAGCCAGGATGATCTGCAGTTGGCGCTGTCCACCTTACCCGCCGATGTCCGGGCCGCGCTCACCACGGCAGCAACGCGTATCCGCACCTACCACGAACACCAGCTTCAGCCTTCATGGCAATACACCGATGCCGACGGCACCGTGTTGGGTCAACAAATCACCGCGCTGGACCGTGCCGGGCTTTATGTACCGGGCGGCAAGGCGGCCTACCCTAGCTCGGTATTGATGAACGCCGTGGCGGCGAAAGTAGCGGGTGTCGGCGAACTGATTATGGTCACGCCCACTCCTGATGGCATCATTAATCAAACCGTGTTGGCGGCGGCGGCGTTGGCGGGTGTGGATCGCGTCTTTCGTATCGGTGGTGCGCAAGCCATTGGCGCGCTGGCTTTTGGCACCGCGACCGTGCCGCCGGTCGATAAAATCGTCGGGCCTGGCAATGCGTTTGTAGCCGCAGCCAAACGCTTCGTCTTCGGTCAGGTCGGCATTGACATGGTTGCTGGTCCGTCGGAAATTCTGGTGATTGCCGACGGCAGCACCGATTGCGATTGGGTGGCGATGGATTTATTTTCCCAGGCTGAACACGACGAAATTGCGCAATCCATTTTGCTGTGTCCTGACGCCGGGTACATTGAGCGGGTCGTGGCGAGCATGGAAAAGCTGCTCGCCACCATGCCGCGTGCAGACATTATTCGTGCCTCGCTGTCGAATCGTGGTGCGCTCATTCAGGTTCGCGATCTCGATGAAGCGTGTGAAATTTCGAACCGAATCGCGCCGGAACATTTGGAATTATCGGTGACTGATCCGACATCGTTGCTGCCGAAAATTCGTCATGCCGGTGCTATCTTTATGGGTCAATTTTCGTCTGAATCGCTAGGAGATTATTGCGCGGGACCGAATCACGTTTTGCCGACCTCACGAACTGCGCGTTTTTCTTCGCCGCTCGGCGTTTATGATTTTCAAAAACGCTCATCGATCATTCACGTCTCGCGCGAAGGTGCACAAACACTGGGACGGGTCGCGGCGACGCTGGCGCGCGCCGAAGGTCTGGAAGCGCATGCGCAATCCGCAGATTTCCGATTGTCATAAATTCCGCGCTTCCTAGGCTTTAAACATGCAAACGTTCATAGATTCCAGCGTTTATAGATTCAACCGTTTATAGACCCACGCGTTCACAATTCAGATTTAACTAAATTCAGGGCGTCGTCACCCATGGAACCCAGCGATATCATTCGCGCCGAAATTGCCGCGTTATCCGCGTATCACGTGCAGCACAGCGCCGGGCTGATGAAGCTCGATGCGATGGAAAACCCCTACAGTTTTCCAACAAGCCTTGAAGATGCCCTTTTGGCGAGGCTTTCCACGGCCTCGCTTAACCGCTATCCGAGTGCCGATGCGCCCGGATTAAAAGCCGCTATTCGCCACGCCATGAATATTCCGGATGAGCTGGACATTCTGCTGGGCAATGGCTCGGACGAAATTATTCAGATCATTGCGATGGCGTTGTCCAAACCGGGTGCGACCTTGCTATCGGTCGAGCCGGCATTTGTGATGTTCAAAATGATCGCCACATTTTGCGGCCTGAAATATGTCGGCGTACCGCTCACCGCCGACTTTGAAATTGACGTCGACGCGATGTTGGCCGCGATTCAGCGCGACAAGCCGGCCGTGACTTTTATCGCGTATCCCAATAATCCGACCGGCAATTTATTCAGCCGTGACGCAATAGCGCGAATCATGCAGGCCTGCGAACTACACCATGGTTTGGTGGTGGTGGATGAAGCTTATTTCGCGTTTTCCAGCGAATCTTTTTTGCATGACATTGCCAATTATCCGAATGCGGTATTGATGCGCACTGTGTCGAAACTGGGCTTGGCCGGTGCACGTCTGGGCTTGCTCATTGGCGACCGCCTGTGGCTGCAAGAATTCGATAAATTGCGCCTGCCCTACAACATCAACATCCTCACGCAAACTGCGGTGACGTTTGCGATGGAGCATTACGATGCGTTACTGGATCAGGCTCGATTGATTACCGCTGAACGCACGCGTCTGGCTGCGGCGTTGAGTGCAATACCGGGCATTCACGTGTTCCCGTCGCAAGCGAATTTTTTGCTGATTCGCGTCGCCGACGCCGGCAGCGTTTTTTCCACCTTCGTCTCGCGTAAAATCTTGGTTAAGAACCCCAGCCAATCGCATCCACTATTGTCGAATACACTCAGGCTCACCATCGGCACGCCTGACGAGAACGATGCGATGATTTTGGCTTTACAAGCGACACCCGGAGTTTAAAGATATGAGAACCGCCGACATCACCCGCAACACCAAGGAAACTCAAATTCGCGCCGCCGTTAATCTGGATGGCAAAGGCGTTTCCAAACTTGATTCGGGTATTCCGTTTCTGGATCATATGATCGATCAGATTGCGCGCCACGGCATGATCGATATTGAACTGAAAGCCACCGGCGATTTGCATATTGATGCGCACCACACCGTTGAAGATGTCGGCATTACGCTGGGTCAGGCGATTGCGAAAGCGGTGGGCGACAAAATGGGCGTTGTTCGCTACGGCCATGCCTATGTGCCGTTGGACGAGGCACTATCGCGGGTGGTGATTGATCTGTCGGGCCGCCCGGGTTTAAGTTTTAACGTCAATTTCACGCGCGCCCGCGTCGGCGAATTTGATGTCGATTTATTCATTGAATTCTTTCAGGGCTTTGTGAATCATGCCTTGGCCACCGTGCACATCGACAATATTCGTGGTGTCAATTCACATCATCAGGCCGAAACCATTTTCAAGGCGTTTGGCCGCGCGCTGCGCATGGCCTGCGAGCTCGATCCCCGCGCTGCGGGAATACTGCCTTCGACCAAGGGCTCGCTTTAGGGACTGATCATTTTTTTAAGCCATATTGAAAAATGCCAGATTGAAACCCCAGCACTAGCGGGCATTTCGGGGAATTTATACCCGGAAATGCCCGCCAGTATTGGAGTTTGATCCCGGTCATCACTCTATTGCTTCATCAACACTCTTATGAAAAAACTCGTCGTCGTTGATTACGGAATGGGCAATCTGCGTTCGGTGGCGAAGGCATTTGAATTCGTGGTCCGCGAGCGCGGACTGGCATTTGAGGTGTCCATCTCCGGCTCGCCGCAAGCGGTGCGCGAGGCGGATCGCGTGATTTTTCCCGGCCAAGGCGCGATGCCGGATTGCATGCGCCATTTGCGCGAGAGTGGTCTCGAACAAGCTGTGCGCGACGGCGCGGCAACCAAGCCGTTTTTCGGCGTGTGCGTCGGTATGCAAATGTTGTTTGATATTTCAGCCGAAGGCGACACGCCCGGCCTCGGCATTTTTGCGGGCAAGGTGGCGAAATTTCAGCCCTCTGATCGAACCCTGAAAGTGCCGCACATGGGCTGGAACGAAGTGATGCAAACGCGCACTCATCTTTTGTTTAGCGGTATTGCCGATGCAGAGCGCTTTTATTTCGTGCATAGTTACTTTTGTGCACCCGCCGATGACACCTCGAATAACGAAAAAATCACCACGGCGGTCACTCATTACGGTGGTGAATTCACGGCGGCAATCGGGCGTGATAATATTTTTGGTACGCAGTTTCATCCAGAGAAAAGTCACCATGCCGGTTTGAAGTTGTATGAAAACTTTCTGCACTGGAATCCGTAATTAATTTTTCATTTTCCGACGCCAGCTCCCCAAGCGCCTTTTTACTCCACCTCCCACCACCACCTAACCAATCCCAACATGTTAATCATCCCGGCAATTGACATCAAAGACGGCCAGTGTGTTCGCCTCGAAAAAGGTGAAATGGCATCCGCCACCGTGTTTTCGAATAACGCAGGAGAAACCGCGCGCAAATGGTTGGACATGGGCGCCAAGCGTTTGCACGTGGTGGACTTGAATGGCGCATTCGCGGGCAAGCCGAAAAACGAGAAAGTGGTGAAAGAAATTATTGCGGCGGTGGGCGAGGATGTGCCGATTCAGCTCGGCGGCGGGATTCGTGATCTCGACACCATCGAGCGCTATTTGGATGACGGTGTGAGCTATATCGTGATTGGGACGGCGGCGGTCAAAATTTCTGGCTTTCTGCACGAAGCCTGCGATGCTTTTCCGGGCCACATCATCGTCGCGCTCGATGCCAAGGACGGTAAAGTCGCCACTGATGGTTGGTCAAAATTGACCGGGCATGATGTGATTGATCTGGCTGTGCGGTTTCAGGATTACGGTGTGGAAGCAGTGCTGTACACGGATATTGGCCGCGACGGCATGATGACGGGCGTGAATATTGAGGCGACCGTAAAGCTCGCCCAAGCACTCACCATTCCCGTGATTGCCAGCGGCGGCTTGAATGATATTGAAGATGTAAAACGCCTCATGGCCGTAGAAGATGAAGGCATCATGGGTGCAATTACAGGCCGCGCGATTTACGAGGGAAAACTAGACTTCGCCAAAGCCTGCGAAATCGCCCACGCCAGCGAAAAATAGCAGGGTTTTGAAGCTGCTTTCTATTTTCCGCACCAGAACGCTAATATCGGCGGCCATCTTGAAGCGAAATAGCTCCAAACACCGCGCCAGCCAACGACTTTGATATGGTATCTCCATGCTAGCTAAGCGCATCATTCCCTGCCTCGACGTTAACGCAGGTCGCGTGGTTAAAGGCGTTAATTTCCTCAATCTGCGCGATGCGGGAGATCCGGTCGAGATTGCGAAAAAATATAACGATGAAGGCGCGGACGAAATCACCTTTCTCGATATCACCGCCAGTTCCGATCAACGCGGCCTGATTCTGGACATTATCGAACGTGTTGCCGAGCAGGTGTTTATTCCGCTGACCATCGGCGGCGGCGTGCGCGAGGTCGGTGATGTACGCCGCCTGCTCAACGCCGGCGCAGACAAGATCAGCATCAATACATCTGCGGTGACCAATCCCCAGCTCGTCAAGGAGGCGGCGGATAAATTTGGCTCGCAGGCAATCGTGGTGGCGATTGACGCGCGCAAACGAGTGTCCGGCGACGGCTGGGAAGTTTTTACCCACGGCGGGCGTACGGCGACCGGGCTCGATGCGGTCGAATGGGCAATGCGCATGAATGCGCTCGGTGCGGGTGAAATTTTACTTACCAGCATGGATCGCGATGGCACCAAGTCCGGCTTCGATTTGGCACTCACCCGCGCGGTTGCAGAGGCAGTTAGCGTGCCCGTGATTGCGTCCGGCGGTGTCGGCAATCTGGACGATTTGGCCGATGGTGTGCTTGAAGGCAAAGCCGATGCGGTGCTTGCGGCCTCTATATTTCATTTCGGTGAATTTACGGTGCGTCAGGCCAAAGCATGCATGGCGGCTCGCGGCATTGAGGTTCGGCTATGAATCCATTGATGATTGATGCAATCTCCTGGAATGAACATGGTCTGGTCGCCGCGATTGCCCAGGACGCCTCCAGCAAGGATGTCTTGATGATGGCGTGGATGAACCGCGAATCACTGGAGCTGACGCTGAAAACCGGCGACGCGCATTACTGGTCGCGCTCGCGGAAGGCTTTATGGAAAAAAGGCGAGTCGTCTGGTCATATTCAGCATGTAAAGTCGCTGAAGCTCGACTGTGACGGCGACACCATCTTGATGAGCGTGGAACAAGTCGGCGGCATCGCCTGCCACACTGGGCGCGCGAATTGCTTTTTTAATTTGGCGGAAAATGGGCAATGGATTGTTACCTCGTCCATCCTAACCGCACCCGGAAATTTCAAAACAGATTGAGCATCATGAGCGACACCCTGCAACGACTTGAAGCCACCATCACCGCGCGAAAAAATGCAGCGCCGGACTCGTCATACGTCGCGAAATTAAACGCAAAAGGTCTCGATGCGATCTTGAAAAAAGTCGGTGAGGAAGCATTTGAAACGGTAATCGCCGCGAAATCCGGCTCGCGTGAAAATATGATTTATGAAACTGCGGATTTGCTGTTTCATACTTTAGTCTTGCTCAATCATCAAAATATTTTGCTGGCCGATGTGTTGGCGGAACTGGATCGCCGCGAGGGCACCTCCGGCATCGTCGAAAAAAATTCGAGAACTTCTTAATGTCAACGACAACAGAAAACACCACCATTTTTGGCAAAATTTTGCGCGGCGAAATCCCGTGCAAGCGCATTTATGAGGATGATGAAGTATTGGCGTTTCACGATATTCATCCCGCTGCGGAAGTACATTTTTTGATTATTCCGAAGCAATTTATTCCCAGCCTCGCAGAAGTCACTGTCGCGGACGCACCGATTTTGGGTAAGCTGCTTGCGCTGGCGCCGGTACTTGCCGCGCAAGAGGGCCTGACTGATGGTTTTCGCACCGCGATCAATACTGGCAGGCTGGGTCGCCAAGACGTGTATCATTTACACATTCATGTGTTTGGCAACCGTCCGGGAAGTGATCCCTTGCGGTTGATGGCGGGTGCGGAGTAGCGCCGCCGCCCTCAATTTGCACAAACACAGTTTGCGTTGGAACCTTGGCTGAACTGGCGCATCCTAACGATCTCCACTGTCCTCAAGTATTGAACAGTTGCTGTTATCGTTTCAACCCCGGCCTGTTTCGTTCGTGTGGGCGCACCACGGCGATGGCATTCATTTTCTAGGAGATCGACATGGGAAGTTTTAGCATCTGGCATTGGCTGATTGTATTGGCCGTGGTTTTACTCATTTTTGGCACCAAAAAACTGCGCAATATTGGCAGCGATTTGGGCGGCGCTGTGAAGGGTTTTAAAGACGGCATGAAGACCGATGATGCCGACAAAAAACCGGATCAAATTGCCACCGAAAAGTCCGGCCAAACCATTGATGGCGAAGTGAAGGATAAGCAAAAATCCTGATTTAGCGTGATTGGTTGGGTATTTGCCTGTTTTGTCTTTTCGAAACACCGCCCTGCCAATTCAGTCGCTTTAACCAAACTCGTCAAGTAACCCATGTTCGGCATGGATTTTTACGAAATTGCCGTCATCGGTGTGGTGGCGCTGGTGGTACTCGGCCCCGAGCGCCTGCCCAAAGTTGCGCGCACCGCCGGGCATTTATTTGGCCGGTTACAACGTTACGTGAACGGCGTGAAGGCAGATATTTCACGCGAGATGGAAGCAAGCGAATTCGCGAAGCTGAAACAGGAAGTGCAAGACGCTGCCAAATCGTTTGAAAAAAGTGTAAACGAGCAAAGCCACGCGATTGAGGCCGAAGCGAAAGCGATTCAAATTGACGCCGAAAAATCGTTTGCAGATAAAGCTGTTTCTGCTGGCGCTGCCTCTGCGAATACAGCGGTCGCCAACACAGATTTGAGCAAGCTTGCCGCGCCAGATCTCGCGGTCTCACCGCTCACCTCTTCTAACCCCCAAGTTCCATTCACGCAGGCAGAAATAATCGCCGCCGAAGATGCGCTGTTCGCCAACGTGACCACTGCCAGCCAAACATCAAACACTCGCACTAGCGCCTTGTCCCCGTTGGTCGTGCAGGCATTTTCGCCTGAAGAGGCACGCCGGACGGCCACCTTTGGTCAAGGCACATTTGATTTTGGCATTGAGCCCTCCCCCGCACGCTTGCGCAAATCTGTTTCCGCAGCGGCGCAAGCAGGTGCGGCGGCATGAGTGCAAACGTGAACGAAACAGAGAGCGCCCAAGATAGTTTCGTTTCGCATCTGCTGGAGCTTCGCAGTCGTCTGGTCAAAGCGATTGCAGCTTGGCTGCTGGCTCTGGTGCCGCTGATAACGCCACCCTGGTTTTTGGCGGGCAAATTGTACGATTTTTTGTCGAAGCCGATGATCGATGCATTACCTACTGGCTCGAAAATGATTGCGACCGGCGTTGTCGCCCCGTTCTTTATCCCACTCAAAATTGCCATGTTGACGGCGTTTTTAATTGCCCTTCCGGTGATTCTCTATCAGGCGTGGGCATTTGTCGCGCCCGGGCTCTACAAGCATGAGAAGCGTTTTGTGGTGCCGCTCATTTTCTCCAGCACTTTGCTGTTTTTTGTGGGTATGTCGTTTTGCTATTTCTTCGTGTTCAAAATGGTTTTTTCGTTCATTGCGCAGATGGCCCCCGCATCAATAAACGTCGCACCCGACATCGAAAATTATTTCAATTTTATTTTAGGCATGTTCATGGCATTTGGTGTGGCCTTTGAAACGCCCGTTGTTGTCGTGGTGTTGGTTGCCACCGGATTGGTTTCAATTAAAACGTTGACCGAAGTTCGTCGCTATGTGATTGTCGGTGCCTTCATCGCGGCGGCGGTGGTCACGCCGCCGGACGTTGCATCCCAATTAGCGCTCGCCATTCCGTTGTGCATTTTGTATGAGCTGGGAATCATCGCGGCGCGCCTGTTTGTAAAGCCAAAAGAGGTCGAGGCGGCAGACACGGGTGCGACGGTTTCGTAACCGCCTCAGATACGTACTCGCTGCGTCTCACGCCGGCCCACTGCCCAGGCGGCCTACTTCACCAGCACCGGATAAGCAGGCGGCGTTGGCTTTTGCATCGGCTCTTTCGCCATCTTGTCCAGCAAATAATTGATCGCGGTTTCAAGCTGCTTGTCGCTGCCATTGAACGTTGCGAACGGTAGGTTATCCACCGCAATATCGGGTGCCACGCCCACGCTCTCCGTGATCCACGCCCGTTCTTTGCCGTCGTCAACGAACGACCCTGATTCAGCGGCGCGGGCAAGGCCGTTGTCGATCAAACGATTTTGATCTGACAACCAAATGCCCGCACCCGCCGTGGTCATGCCGATCAAGGGCGCGATTCCCAGTTTCCGCAAGCCTTGCGCCATGGTCTCGCCGTCAGAGTAGGTATCCGCATCAATCAACGCCACCACATGCCCGCGGAAGGCGAGTTGCTGATTTGAAATGGGTTTATCCGATCCCCGCGATTGCCAGAAATGCCACGCGCGACGCTGAAGTTTTTCGATAATCCAGCTATCGATAGAACCGCCGCGGTTGTTGCGTAAATCCAGAATCAACCCCTCGCGCTGAAATACCGGATAAAACTCGCGCGCCCAGCGGGCAATATCGGCCGCGCCCATCGCTTGCAAATGGACGTAGCCAATACGATTACCAGCGGCGCGATCAACCACGATGCCGCGCTCGCGCTCCCACGTCAAATAGCGCAATTCACGATCGCGGCGCGGATCAATCGGCGTGACAATCACGTCACGACGTTTGCCTGCGGCACTTTGAATCGACAATAAAACCTGACGATTGCTTTGATTGCGTAGCAATTCACCAAGGCTCGATGATGTAGCCGCGATCCCGTTTACCATCGTAATCATCTCGCCCACGCTTACGTTCACTTCAGGACGCGCCAATGGACTGCGCTCTTCGAGCAATTCAGGGTCGCCGCTAAATATTTTGGTTACGCGGAAGCCGAGGGATGTTTTCTCCACGTTGGCGGCCAAACTACCGATATCAATGGCGTCCGCACCGCGCCGCAGGTCTGGCGTAAATACCTGACTATGCAAAGCCGACAATTCCGCAGTCATTTGTGTGATCACATCGTTTACTTCTGCGCGATCCGCCACACGCGCTATCAGCGGCTCATATTTGGCGCGTGTTTTCAGCCAATCCACGCCATGCATATTCTTGTCGTAGAAATAATCGCGATGCATGCGCCATGCGTCGACGAACATTTGTTTCCACTCTTCGCGCGGATCGAGAGAATAAGTCCAATCACGCAGATTGACAGCGAACTTGGCCTGATCTGGCGGCGGTGGTGCCGACTTGCCTGCGTCAAAAACAAACAAATCATTTTGACGGCGAATAAAAATTTTCTTGCCGTCGCGGGTCAATTCGTACTGCCGAATGTCTTCGAAAAATAAATCAATCACTGGCGGCGTCAAACCCGGCGCTTCAATGGCAACAGATCGTAACGATTTTTTTCGCTCAATACTTGTCTCGACGACTTGGAAATAAAGCCGTTTGCCATCGGTCGAGAGCGCGTCGTAGTTACCCGGTGGAATGGGCACTTCGTACAGCCGGTCAGTCAAACCGGCCAGCACCAGCGGGCTCACCTTTTGGGTGGGCGCGAGCGCCCCGTCCGCCCCGCGCGAAGGCTTACCATCGGCCACCGTAACCTCGCTTGACTCAGTGCGGTCGCCGCCAACGGGTTCCTTCTTATTCGGTAATGGGGTCGGGGGAGTAGCGGGCTTTACCGCGGGAACAGTCGCAGGTGCCGGCGGAGGCGTGGACTTGGTAGCCGGAGCAATAGCAGGCAGAGCCAGCGTTTCAGTTTTCTTTTCGGGCTCTGATTTTTGCAATTCATCTTTAGGCAAAAACGGCCAGCGCGCCGCCGGGTCCAGTGCAAGCGCATAAATCCGCGATTGCCGATCAAAAAACGGTTCGGGATTGCGCTGTCCCCACGGACTCGTTACCACCGATTGCAAATTGCGATTGGATAAAAAATACAGCCATTTACCGTCCGGACTGAACGTCGCATCGCGGGCGATGTAGCGATCGCTGGTGAGCTGCGATATTTTTTTGGTGGCAATCTCGATCAGGTATAGCGCTTCGAATAGATTGTCGGTGGCTTTGCTGAATGCGATCCAGCGGCTGTCAGGCGACCACTCGATTTTTTCATAGGTGTCGTCGGCGCTACGGTCGATCTGCTTATCCTCGTTGGTGGCGAGATTTAGTAGAAAAAGTCGCCGGTCTTTGTCGGTGTGCGCGATCCATTTGCCATCAGGCGAAGGGAAGGCGCGTTCACGCAACACGGTCGCGTTTTTGGTGAGCTGCTTCGCCGCGTTGTTTCCAACCACATTGCCAGCCCCAATCCCCACGCCGTTCGCCGGATAGCGCCACAACTCCACTTCGCCTGAGGTATCGGCGAAGGCATAAATCGATTTGCCGTCGGGCGAGAACACGCCGCGGCGAGCCCGCGTCAACCCGCCAGATGACTCGTTCGCCGTGTCACTGGCGCGAGTGACCTCCACCCGCCGACCTGCGCCCGCCGGCATCACCAGCACCTGTCCACGTGCGGTAATTGCGACGCGATCGCCGGTTGGAGATGGCTCGATATAGCTGACGAAATCCCACGGTGTTTTTATCCAGCGGGCACGGGTTTGCTCGAAATCGGATTGCAGTACCAACTCGATTTTTCGGCTCACGTTGCTGACAGGATCCAACGTATAAATATCCGCACCATGCTGATACACAATCGTTTCCGATTTAAGCGCTGTATTAACAAATATCGATGCGCCGCGAATGTCGAAGTCGGCGTGACGGGTGTGCTGCAAATCGCGACCGGCCATGCTCATCGACCATACGTTCATGTTGCCGTCGCGATTCGACAGAAAATAAATCCGCGTGACACCGCACATCGGTTGGCGGCTGGTGCCTTTGTAATCTGTTGTGAGTGGCACCGCCTCGCTTTTGCCATTCCACGCCCAAATTTTTTGGGCGAGCCCGCCTTCATAACGCTTCAGGCTGTCCGAGTTCGCAGGTTGGCGGGTAAAAACGAGCGTGTTACCGGCGTAGCAACCTTCAGCCGCATCCGCTAACGGCACCGCTTCCACTGCGCGCGTTTTGAGATCTACCGCGTACAAGCGCGTACTGGGCTTATCCGAATATCGCGCTGTGTTGTAAAGCACTTTGTTGTCTCTGGTCCAGCCCTGCACCCGCGCGGTGTCACCATCAAAGGTCAGGCGCGCGGGGGCACCGCCGCGAATTGGCATCACATAAACTTCGGCCGGTCCTTCGTAGCGCGCGGTAAACGCGACTAATTTACCGTCGGGCGAAATGGCGGGATTGGATTCTTCGCCTGCATGCGTGGTGAGCCGTTGCGCTGCGCCCCCAGAAGTATTTGACCGCCAAATATCTCCCTCCGCCACGAATACGATGGACTCTGCAGAGATCGCAGGTTGGCGGTAATAGCCGAGTGATGCGCTTTGAGCAAAAACCTGTTGCACTAAAGGCGAAAGCAAAACGGCAACGGTGCAAACCGTGGCGCGCGAACACAAGAACATAAATAATTTCCTTTGACGAGAGGCGCCAGTTGGCGCTGCAAAAAATATTTTTGTACTTTAGCAGGCGAAATCAAGAATGAATAGCGCCGTCGCGGCGATGCTCGCTTAGGCGATACAATCGCTCGATGAAACTTTCGATCATCATCCCCACACTTAATGAAGCTGCCAATATCGGCGACGTGCTCAAGCGGCTTCAGCCGCTGCGCGCGCGCGGTGCGGAAGTGATCATGGTAGATGCCGAAAGTACCGATGCGACGCGTTCTATGGCCGAACCTCTCGTAGATCGTGTGATTACCAATGAACGCGGACGGGCGACGCAAATGAACGCGGGTGCCATAGAGGCATCAGGGGACGTATTGTTGTTCCTGCATGCTGATTCAATGCTGCCCGCGAATGCGGATGAATTGATCGAGCGCGGATTAAGCAATCCACGGTTCAGGTGGGGCCGTTTCGATATACAGATTATCGGCCCGCACCGCATGCTCCCTGTCATTGCCTGGTTCATGAACCATCGCTCCCGGTTGACGGGAATTGCCACCGGCGACCAGGGTATCTTCGCGACGCGCGAAGCATTCGACGCGGTCGGCGGCTTTCCCGCGCAGCCATTAATGGAGGACGTGGCGATTTCGGCGAGCCTGCGTCGTGTATCGCGTCCAATTTGCGTCGATGCGCGTATCGCTACCTCTGGCCGTCGGTGGGAGAAGCATGGCGTGTGGCGGACGGTTTTTTTGATGTGGCGTCTACGGCTTGACTATTTTATGGGTGCCGATCCGGCGCGTCTGCATCGCGCTTACTACGGCGCTGGCCTTGACAATGGACAATAATTTTGTCGTGATCGTATTTGCGAAAGCGCCTGTTCCGGGGCAAGCCAAGACCCGCCTGATTCCAGCACTGGGTGCCGAACAAGCGGCGCTCTTGCACACCGCTCTTACGGAACGCGCCATCACCACCGCACAGAAGTCGGGTGCTGCCGATGTGGAACTTTGCTGCACACCAAATTCGAAAGAAGCTTTTTTTCAGTATTGCGCTGAAGATTTTGATGTGGCGCTGACCGAGCAGGCCGATGGCGATTTAGGGGAAAGAATGTTGCGCGCGTTCGACTCCGCACTTGAGTACATTGAGCGCGTAATTATCATCGGCGCGGATTGCCCCGCGCTCACGGCAAAACACATTCAGCATGCGGCAAGCGCTTTAGTGAATGCCGACGTGGTCCTCATGCCTGCTGAAGATGGCGGCTATGTGCTGATTGGTGCGACGCGAACCGAGGCAAAAATGTTTGATGACATACACTGGGGCACGAGTTCGGTGCTGGCTGAGCAGCGGCGTAACCTGAGCGCGTGCGGTCTGACGGTGGTGGAGACAGACACGCTGTGGGATGTTGATCGTCCCGAGGATTTGGCGCGTGTGAAAGCGCTCAAGCCGCCGCTCGAATTTTTTTTGGCCCGCATGAAAAAACGTCTGCTACTCGCCGTCATCTGCCTATTCTCATTTGGCTTACAGGCCGATGTTACGGCTCCGTTGATTTCAAACTTCGCATTTTCCAGCTTGCGGCCAGGCCAAGCATTGCCGAACGCGATGCACTTTATCGCGCTCCCCAAGATCAAACACAACGTTGTTTCGTTCGTTGATGATGCGGGCGTGACGGTGTTAAAAGTTGATTCCAATGATTCAGCGGGCAGCGTTGGCATTCCCATTAAAGCCTCGCGCGATATCGGTAATACGACGCTCGAATGGCGGTGGAAGATTAGCCGAAAGCTTGAAAAAGCAGACACGACCACCAAAAGCGGCGATGACTATGCGGGCCGCGTGTATGTGTTTTTCGACGTACCGTTGGAGTCGCTTTCATTCTTCGAGCGCAGCAAAATTCGTATTGCGCGCGCCATTGCGGGTGCCGATGTGCCGACCGCCGCGATTTGCTATGTCTGGGACAATGCCCACGCTACTGGCCACACGCAATGGAGTCCCTACACAAATCGTGTGCGTGTAATTGTGCTGCAAACCGGCACTACTCCACTCAACAAATGGATGGGCGAATCGCACGATGTCGCGGCTGATTTCAAAGCGGCTTTTGGCACTGATGCACCCGCCGTGACCGGTGTGGCGGTGGGCAACGACACGGACAATACAGACGATGCCGTCACGACTTGGTTCGGTGATATCAAATTTACCAAGCGTTTATGAAACGACTGCGCGCGACGAAAAATACAAACCCTAGCACTAGCGGGCCTTGTGACGGCAAAATGCTCGGAAACAAACGCCCCGCTTAGGGTTTTGTTTGGCTGCTAAGCAATGCCGAGTGCCTGCTTTTGGGCAATCACTAAATCGCGTATTCCGGATTCGGCAAGCATCATGAGCGCATCCATATCTGCTCGTGAGAACGGTGAGCCTTCAGCCGTGCCCTGAATCTCGATAAACGCGCCGCTGCCCGTCATCACGACGTTCATATCCGTCTCGCAGCTGGAATCCTCAATGTAATAAAGATCGAGAATCGCACCTTCGTGGCCGATGCCGACTGATATCGCGGCCACAAAATCGTTAATCGGCGATTCGGTAATCTTGCCGCTTTTTAATAAGCCATTTACGGCATCTTGAAGCGCAATAAACGCGCCGGTAATGGACGCGCAGCGGGTGCCGCCATCCGCTTGGAGCACATCGCAGTCGAGGGTAATCTGGCGCTCGCCCAATTTTTTGAGATCGACCACGGCGCGCAGGCTGCGGCCAATGAGGCGCTGGATTTCCTGGGTACGACCGGTTTGTTTGCCGCGTGCTGCCTCGCGATCACTGCGGGTGTTGGTAGCCCGCGGCAGCATGCCGTATTCAGCGGTCACCCAGCCTTCAAGCGAGCCTTTTTTATGCGGCGGGACGCGCTCTTCCACGCTGGCGGTGCACAGTACTTTGGTGTCGCCCATCGCAATCAGCACCGAGCCTTCGGCGTGCTTGGTGAATTGACGGGTGATGGTGACGGGGCGCAGCTGGTGGGCGTGACGAGCATTAAAACGCGGCATAGTTATTCAGTAGACAGTTTGTGCGTGGAAAGGCGGAGGTAACGCAAGCAAATGGAGACAACATAGAAGAAAAGCGAACGCTATTTCGAAACGCGTTTAATCGCATCCTGGATTTCTTGAATCGCGGCTTCGATTTCTTCGTCGCTGACGTCATCTTTAATGAGTGAAGTTTGCTGCGTCGTGTTCAAGGCAGAGGTGGTGAATCCATCCATCGGCGCGGTGACCGTCACGGTAGGAGGCGCTTCAAAATTAGGGTCCTGATGTTCCCAGGTGAGGCCAATTACCGAAAGATTGTCAGAGTCGGCACCCGCTTTATCTTCGGCTTCGATCAACAACTTTGGCACCAGCTCCAGAATATTTTCGCGCTGCAATCGCTTGGCAATCAGCCCGGACGGAAGCGGCGCCCAAAAGCCGTCGGTGGAGAGCAAAATCGTATCACCCACCCGCAGCGGCCAATCCTCAGACAGCGTAATGGCAGGTGGCAATACACCGCCCAGACAGTTATAAATTTTATTCCGGTCGGGATGTACGGCAGCCCCTTCTGGCGTCAGTAAACCTGCGTCCATCAATTGCTGCACGCGCGAATGGTCGAGCGTGGTGGTAGCCAACTCGCCTTCGCGAAACACATAGAGGCGCGAATCGCCGGAATGTGCCCAACAGGCTTTGCCGTTTTGCACCAGACACACCACCACTGTGGTGCGCGGGCATTCCAACATCTGGTTTTCGTCGGCAAAGGCAACAATAGCCCGGTGTGCCGATTGAATTGCCGATTCTAAAAATTCTCTGGGGCGACGCAACATGCCGCGTGCGCCCTCCTGCTGAAATCGGGTGGTAATGGTGTTGACTGAAATTTCCGCTGCAATTTCGCCGCGCGCATGGCCGCCCATGCCGTCGGCAATCACCATTAGTAATATTTCTTTTGAATAGGAATAGGCGACCCGGTCCTGATTGACCTTGCGGCCGCCGATGTGACTATCTTGAAAGATGGTGAAACGCATTTTTGATTTTGTCTTTGCTTTACAAATCTAGAAAATTTTGCGGTTCAGACGTGCGCGCCAGCGTCCCGCGAACGTAGGCTCAGGATTTTCGGTGGGGTCGATCGGTATCTCCATGTCGCCGTCTTCGGTGAGCGCCGCCGAGGGAACGTCTTTGAGTAATGCCTTTTGCAATTCAAACGCGGTTTGAGGGCGTTGGAGGTGATCCAGCATCAAGCACCAATTGACTATTTGTAGCAAATCGTCTGAATATT
>JBBRZG010000021.1:0-34085 GCA_038236905.1 Burkholderiales bacterium | reverse complement strand
CCTCGCAAACCAAAACATGAAACCAAACACAAAACTTTCGCACTTGGGACGTACCGCGGTGAATACGCCCGGCACCGTTAATGTGCCCATGCATCGCGCCTCAACGGTGTTGTTCGACAGCGTTGCACATCTTCATGACACGCAAGCGCGTTGGGAGCAGGACGATCAGATTCCGACTTATGCTATTTTCAACATGCCGCAGTCGCTGGCGCTGGAAAATGCGGTGGCGGAAATTGAGGGTGGCTATCGTGCCGTGACTTATCCAAGCGGTTTGGCGGCGGTGGCAGGTGCGTTGCTCGCGGTCGTGAAGTCAGGCGACCACGTGCTAATGACCGATAGCTGTTACGGACCCGGGCGTAAGTTTTGTGAATCGTTCTTGACGCGCATGGGGGTGGAAACGACTTTTTATGATCCGCTGATTGGTGCCGGCATCAGCGCGTTAATGCGCCCCAACACGACGGTGGTGTACACCGAAAGCCCGGGGTCGCATACCTTTGAAATTCAGGATATTCCGGCCATCGCTCGCGCAGCACACGAGAAAAATGCGCTCGTCATCATGGACAACGCGTGGGCGACCGGGCTGTATTTCAACGCGATCGCACACGGCGTCGACATGGTGGTGCAACCGGCGACCAAATATTACGCGGCGCATTCCGATGTACTAATTGGCCTCGTCATCGCCAACGAGCGCGCATGGCCGATGCTTAAAAAATCGACCTATGAACTGGGTCAGCGCGCGTCACCTGATGATTGCTTCCTGACCTTGCGCGGCATGCGCACGATGGGTGTGCGCCTGAAACAACATCATGAGTCCGCGCTAAGGGTGGCGAAATGGCTGCAAACGCGACCGGAAGTAAAACGCGTTCTCTATCCCGCGCTGGAAAGTGACCCTGGTCATGCGCTGTGGAAACGCGATTTTTCCGGGGCCACAGGCTTGTTCAGTGTTGAACTCCATCCTTGTTTCGATGCACAAATCGCAGCCATGATTGATGGCTATGCATTGTTTGGGCTGGGCTATTCGTGGGGTGGATTTGAAAGTTTGGTGGTGCCGGCTGACCTTCGTTACGGCCGCAAGGTGGCACCGTGGACCGGTGGACCGTTGCTTCGCTACAGCATCGGGCTGGAAGATACGGAAGATTTGATTCACGATTTGGAAGCCGGATTTGATCGCTTGCAAGGTTAACGTCAAGCCGCCAACAACGGCTCAAGCGCAGCACACCTTCCGCTTCATCGACGCCACCCTCTCTCAACGCCACAACATCAAACAACGCCACTCCACGCCAACAAGGCCTCATGTTTAAAGCCATTCGCGTCACTGTCCTGCTGCTGATTCTGGTTGTCGTTGCTGGCGTGACCTGGATGACCAAATATCGCGCGCTGAAATGGGACCGCACGCTCGACGTGGTGATTTATCCGATCAACGCCGATAAAACCGAGACTACACGCGCCTATATCGCGAGCCTCAAGCGCGAAACCTTTCAGCCGATCGCAACACTGATGCAAGAGGAGGGAAAACGTTACGGCATCGCTGCCAATGAACCGGTTCGCATGTGGTTGGCGCCTGAGCTGGATGCTATCCCACCGGCACCTTCGTTTCACGGCAATGTTCTTTCGATCATGATATGGAGCCTGAAGCTTC
This sequence comes from Burkholderiales bacterium, assembly GCA_038236905.1. Classification (GTDB taxonomy): domain Bacteria; phylum Pseudomonadota; class Gammaproteobacteria; order Burkholderiales; family Usitatibacteraceae; genus UKL13-2. Next base: position 32,446 of record JBBRZG010000021.1, on the reverse strand, counting down.
GCTATTGGGCATGGCAGCATGATCGCTTCGATGGCACTAAACCCAATATCCGATTGTTTGCGCTGTTCCACGACCCTGCACGTACACCGGTGTTGGCACACTCACTAGGCTTGGAAAAAGGCATGCTGGGCGTCGCCAATGTGTTTGCATCACGGCGTCAGGCGGGCGGCAACAACGTCGTACTGGCCCACGAAATGCTGCATACGCTGGGGGCGACTGATAAATACGATTTACAAACCACATTACCCATATTCCCCGACGGCTATGCCGAGCCGCAGAAGACGCCAAGATTTCCACAGGACAGTGCAGAATTGATGGGCGGGCGGATCCCGACCAGCGATGTGCGTGCCGAGATTCCCGACGATCTCAACCAGTGTGTGATCGGGGCCGCCACAGCCCGCGAATTGCGCTGGCTAAAGTAGGTTCGGCGTCATCCGGTGCGCATTCAATCAGGCATCAAAGCTAAAATTGCGACGTCAGTATTGTTGGCGACCCGCGCTGACCATTTATCAACCCGCATAAAAACCCACCCGCATGAGCACCTCCAAGATTAGCCTTCGCGTCGTTCAAGAGACCGACCAACCCGCGCTCTCGATGGAACAAAAGGAGTTCAATCGCCTCGTCAATCAAGTCGAGACGAGTCGGGAATCACTTGCCCAATGGCGCGCGCTCGCCTTGAATTACGAGCAAAAACTGGCGAGCGATTATGATCCCCAGTTGCGCACATTCCAGTCGAAGCAGGCCGATCTGGTGCGTGCGCTGGATGAGGCGTTGAGCCGCGTCTTGGGCACTAAATTTTTGACCAAATCGGAGCAGAAAGCGGTTAAAAATATTATCTGTGACATGGCTGAACACTTGGTGCTGGACACCGGCGACGAGTCGCTTGAGCAAATCTACAACAAGCATAGCGATATTGAATTTGCGGCCCGCCAAGACGCCGCACTCGAACATATCAAGGCAAACGCCACGGAGATTTTTGGTGTGGCGTTTGACAACACGGACGAGATTAATTCGTTCGAGGATATTACGGCGGCGTTGCAGAGACAGGTAGAGGCAGAACGCCAGCGACGAGCAGATGAGGCAGCAGTTCATGGCGCCGAGCACAAGGCCGGTAAGCAAGCGAAAAAGCAAACTGCAAAACAAAAAGCGGTCGAAGCAAAGCGCGACGCCGCCGAGACCGAAGCCAGTCTGTCGCTACGGGAAATCTATCGCAAATTGGTGAGCGCGCTCCATCCTGATCGCGAACCCGATGCGGCGGAACGCGCGCGCAAAACCTCTCTCATGCAGCGCGTTAACGACGCCTATCGAAAACGCGACCTGTTACAGCTGCTCGAGCTACAAGTCGCGATCATGCAAATCGATGAGCGTGCGATGGCGGCGGTTTCTGAAGATCGGCTTAAACATTTCAACAAGATTCTGCAGGAGCAATGTTTCCAACTTCAGCAGGATATCTTGCAGGTGCAGATGCCGTTTCGCGAGCAGCTTGGATTGGGCTTGCACCAGGCGCTATCGCCAAAAATGATCATGCCGCGCTTGCTCAAAGCCATTGCAGAACTAAAGCGAAATACCGCTGCGCTGGACAGAGAAATTAAAGCGTCAGGCAATCTGCACGCCTTTAAGCGCCGGGCGCAGGACTATAAGGACGAGTTAAAAACGCGTTAGGGAAGCTCTGATCAAACTGAGTTCTATGCCAGACTAGGCGCGAGTGCAAAAATATTGCCGCCGCGTATGTTTGATATGCAAGGAGATATTTTTGTGCTCATAGCGGCGTATGGTGACGAAATCGACTTAATCAGACCGTCGCTAATGTAGTGCCTTAAAATTAACGCGCCTTATTCATGACCTCTCACCAAACTGCGTCTTCCCCCATTTTTATGGGGGAAGAAGATCCTGCAAGCCACCACCGAAAAATTATCAGAATAAGTCGCAAACAGAGCGAAGTACCACACTAGATACAAAGTCGATTGACGGCTATCCGTCGCCTGTCGCCCAAAGGCGTGTGCCAAAACTAAGGCGACGGATTCGCCGTAAACACGGCAAACCGATTGCGTCCCATATGTTTGGCCTCATAAAGCGCGTGGTCGGCGCGCCCGATCATGAATTCTGCGGTGGTGGTTTGAACCGGAATCTGCGTGACCAAACCTAGGCTGAGCGTCACCTTGGACGAGACGCCCGAGCGGCCGTGAGGGATTGCCAGCTGCTGGACATGTTCCATGATTGAATTGGCGACGACGACTGCGCCTTCTGGCGGCGTTTCTGGCAGCACCAATACAAACTCCTCACCGCCATAGCGCGCCACCAGATCGCCGGGCCTCTGGGCCGCGCTGCGCAGCGCCTGCGCCACACGACGCAGGCAATCGTCCCCTGCCTGATGGCCATAGTTATCGTTGAACAATTTGAAATAATCAACGTCCGCCAGAATCAGCGAAAGCGGAGTGCCGGTGCGGATGGCGCGCTGTAATTCAGTCTGCAATCGGGTATCGAATGAGCGCCGATTATCAATGCCCGTCAGGCCGTCTTGTCGCGACAGTTTTTCTAATTCGCTATTCGCTTTGGCAAGCTGCATCGATAGCTCCTGCGCTTTGCGTCGCATCGCTTCGAGCCGTGACAGCGCGCGGATTTTTGCATTCAGCACCACAAAACTGACGGGCTTAACCAGATAGTCGTCGCCGCCCGCCTCGATCGCGCGTTCTAAATCCTGATCCGCTTCCATCGAGCTCAAAAAAATAATCGGCGTCCAATCATCTGCATTGAGTTTGCGAATCTCGCGCGCGGCTGTGTATCCATCCATGACCGGCATGGAGACATCAATCATCACCAGATCAGGACGTGATTGCTCATATCGGCGCAGCGCGTCCTGCCCATTTTCGGCTTCGACCGTCGTATGCCCCATGCGATCAATCAACGCGCACATAGCGGCACGAATCGTCCGCGAATCGTCCACCACCAAAATCTTCATCTCATTTTTCTCTTTCGAACTAGCGCCATATTCCTCGTTGTCACGTTCTGAGTTGTAATGTCCCTAATGGCAGCGTTGCCAACGGGGATTTCTCCGACCCGCATCCACGTTAAACCATCTTATCGGCTTTTGTAAGAAATATTAAAAGTCAAGCAATGGCGGGGCTTTCACGGCATAAAATCTTCAAAACCCCCGTCTTTGCTGGTGTTTGTACTTTATATTAAACGTAAGCCGCCACCATCACCCGCTTCCCGTATTTAAGTTGCTCGTAGCCGTCGTCCGGCACGGGCAGTAGTTCCGCCCGTGTAAATCCGACGGCATGCAAAATCCACAGCAGACCTTCGACACTCGGCGCGAGGCAAATGCCGGTCACGCTGGCTTCGGGTGCGTGGACTTCTGCCATCTCATCGATGATGCCAAACACGCCCTTCAGCGGGCGCACGAAGCGATAGCTGCCCCAATCAACCGGGCCGCCCATATTTGGCACCACTTGGGTTTCGATCACGCATACGCGCTTGGTCAGGGCGCGCGCCACGCGTAATGCGCCGATCGGGTTTTCGAGGTGATAAAGCAGACCGAATTGCAGCACCAAATCGCGCGGGGTCTCGGTTTTAGCCAGATCAAATACATCACCGACTGCCGCGGAAACATTACCCAATTCCATTGCCTTCGAAATCAGCAGGGTATCCGCGACATGTTCCGCGCGCGCATCGACTGCGCGCACATGCTGGAAGCCAAGTTTGGCGAGTTGGGTGGAGAAGTAGCCCTGATGGCAGGCAATATCGAGCACATCCGCCTGCTCGATTTCAGCGGCACTTTTAAATTCTCGCTTGACCAATGCGTCCAACATTTCCCAGCGGGTCGCGTGAATGCTCGTAATGTCGCTGGGCACATAAGTCGACAGGACCGTGCCGTCATTGAGTTGGAAGGGATAAAACCATTTCTTTTGCAGCAGCTCAGCCTGGTTGTGCACGCTATAACCTTTGAAATCGTTGAATTAAGTTACGCCAAAATTAAATCGACGAACCGCATGTCGCCATTTTAGCTTGCATGGGATCGGTATCTTTATGAGATCTTTAAAGTATCTTTGCGGCACCTGTTGATGATTAAGCTGTCTCACGCACTGCTTGGCATAGACTGTTATTTGCTTGCAGCTTGTTTATTCCTAAATTGCCGCGTTCTGCCATCTTTAACCCGTTATTGCAAGGGGCACCCTATGTTCAAGATTTTACGAATGTCCGCGCTTAATTGCCTCGCAAGGCGAGGCTTGTCCGCCGCTAGTTTCATCATCACGGTGTTTTTATCGACTCTCACGTTGACCGCGCACGCGGCCAGCTTTCAGGATATCTGGTACACCCCGGGCGAAGAAGGCTGGGGGCTGAATATCACTCAGCAGGGAGATGTTTTGTTCGCGTCCTGGTTTGTGCAGGGACAGGATCAAGCGCCGACTTGGTTTACCGCCGCGGCCACGAGATCACCGACATTGGTGGCAGGACAAACCATTTTTAGCGGCACGTTAAGCATCACGCGTGGGCCTTGGTTTGGCGCCGCATGGAATCCGGCCGCGGTATCCACGACTTCGACCGGCACGGCCACCTTCACATTCAATGATAAAAAATCGCTGCGGCTGGTGTATTCATCCGCTGGCACCATGGTCAGCAAAACACTCACACGCTTCACCTACTCCGCGCAAAATATTTCGGGCGATTTTTACGGTGCAGAACTCGGCACGCCCACCAATTGCAGCAATAACGGCAGGTATTTTGCGTTCTCGCTGTTCACCGTCGCCGCGAATTTTGCGCCAAACTCAAACGGCGGGCCGATCAAGATCATCCAAGAAACTGGTGGCTCGACGGGCTCGACAAGCTGCACCCTTTCGGGCAATTTCACCCAATACGGTACCAGCATCGAAGCGAACGGTAACTACACCTGCACCACCGGTACTACTGGCACTTGGCGGGCGACCGATGGACAATTCAACGATGATGCGTTCTCAATGAAAGTGGTCGCCAATTCAGGCGGATGCCAAATTGACGCAACCTATTCCGGGTCGCGAAACTAACTGGCTGATAGGCGTCGAAATCGGTATGTGTGATTCCGATCGCATCAATTTATTGCACTACGGTCACGCGTAATTCTCGACTATCCGCGCGACCATGATCATCAACCGCGCGAAGTGTGTAGTTTCCGGCCGCGGCAGGCCACCATGCAAAGCCTGTGCCCGCTTTCGCGCGACCAATAAACGTCTGATCCGCAAACCAGAAAACTTCACGGGCATCGGCGTCAGTAGTGGCACGCAAATTAACGCTTCCGTCTCCCGCTGAATGTTGAAATTCGCGTAGAGCGTACGTCACGCCACGCAACGGCGAGGTAATTTTCGGCGGGCTTCCCGTCTCCTCGACCTCATGACACTGTGGCATAAACGCAGGCGGTGTGCGACGCGGCAGGCCGGCATCGCGAAACAGTTTTTGCATGTCGCTTGACCAATATTCATAGGTTTCATAGCGTATATTTTGTACATCCGCTACGGTCGGGCACGCTTGCAAACCACTGCCAATATCCACCGCGATCCGGCGATGCAGCGTGGATACCCGAATCGGCGAGACGCCTGGAATAAACCAAGTCGGTGAGGTTTGCGGACATGCGGCATTAGGCAGATCACCGCTTGCGGTACAAACATCAATCTTGGTTAAGCGTTTGGGTAAAGGACCGGATAAAGCTTGCGTCGCATCGGCAAGATTGCGCGAATCCGCGCCGATGCTATCCACAATTTGAAAAAATAACGGTGCCGCAGCGGTCGCGCCAATAAACGCGGGATTGGCCTCGCCATCGAAATTACCGATCCACACTGCCAGCACGTACGGCCCAAACACGCCCACGCTCCACGCATCGCGAAATCCATAGGACGTACCGGTTTTCCAGGCGACCGGAAAGCGCTTGGTGGCGAATGTACTTTCACTCGGGCGCGGATTGTCTTTCAACATATCGAGTGTGATAAAGGCCGCTTCTTCACTCATCATGCGCACGCCGCCAGCTGGCGCGGCGGTCGATGCGGAGTAGTTAATGGGCTTTAGCTCACCACGATTAGCAAGTGCCGCATACAAAGTGACCAGCTCTTCCATCGTCACCTCGCCGCCGCCCAGCACCAGCGCCAGACCGTAATGCGCCTCCGGTTTCATGCGCGAAACCCCCGCAGTTTTGAGAAAATCGTAAAGTGATGGCTTGGATAATTTCGACGCGACCTGCACCGCCGGAATATTGCGGCTTTTTATCAACGCATCGTGTGCCGTAATCGGCCCGACAAATTGCCCGTCAAAATTCTCGGGGCTGAACGGGCCGAAACTCGACGGCAAATCACGCAACACCGTCGCCGGATGGAGTACGCCTTGATCGATACCCAACGCATATACAAACGGCTTTAAGGTGGACCCGGGCGACCGTTTAGCCTGCGTGCCATTGACTTGACCGTTAATATCCGCATTGAAAAAATCGGCTGAGCCCACCACCGCTTCCACGGTCATCGTCCGCGTGTCAAGCAGCATTGCCGACGCGTTACGAATACCGACGCGATTATTAGCCGCAACATAGGCACGCAAATGCCGCTCCAACAAACGCTGCTGCCTCAAATCAATGGTGGAGCGAATCTCTGTCGACGATTCGTTTTTTCCCATCGTAGCTCTCAGGGTCCGCGCGTTGGCTAGCAGACCGTCAACCGCATGCGGCGCAAAAAACGGCAGCTCGTCAATTGCGCCCAGTTTAAAAGGCGTGGCAATTTGTGAAGTCTTGTCGGTGTCTGCTGGATGCACCTCGACCCACTCTTTAAACAGTGCCTCGCGGGCTGCTAACAGCGGTGCAGCTCTATTTTCACCCGCTCCACTCACTGAACCGAGTCCACCGCGGCGCGCCGGACTTTGTGGAATCACCGTCATGGCGAGCGCTTCCGCCAGGGTCAGTTTTTCGGCGCGCTTGGAAAAATAAATCAAGCTTGCCGCGCCCACGCCCTCGATGTTCGCGCCATACGGAACCAGATTTAAATATGCCTCCAAAATATCGTTCTTGCTATAAGACATTTCAAGCTCAAGCGCGCGCGCAATCTGCTTGAATTTCCCGCCAACAGATCGCGAATTAAGCCGGTATTTCAGCCGCGCCAATTGCATGCTGATCGTCGAGCCGCCTTGCCTGCGTTCATCCGTGAAATAGGTGCGCCACGCACCACGCCCCAGCGCAAGCGGATTGATGCCCGGGTGGTATTTAAAATACCGATCTTCATGCAGCAAAGTGGCCTCGACCAATGTAGGCGAGATTTCCTTGAGCGGGGTCCACAGCCGAAATTTATCGTCATCGGCCAGCGTTAAACGCAGCAGGCGCCCATTGGTGTCGTATATCGCGGTCGATGAAGCGAAGGATTGTGAAAGTGGTACACGCGGCCAAAGGCGCACCGTGACCACCGTGAGCAAGCACGCCAATGCAATTGTAAGAAGCAGCCGGGCTTTCTGTTGAAAAAATAAAGCGTGGAACCTACCAAGCGAGTACATCAGCGTGAGACGGCCCTGTTGTTTATCGCGATGATTCGCAATTTGTAGGTTTCGCAAGCTCGCTGGTCGCACAACGCCGAGAACCACACCTGCCCATCTCCAAACATCGCTCCTTGGTAATTGCTGAATAGCGTTTCATACTTCTGCTGTTCAACCGTCTTGATAACGTTCGCGTTAAAAATTTCGTTGTACCGGGTAATAAAAGCACTTTCAGTCTTGATGCTCTTTTTCCCATTTAACGTCAGTGGAAATGCAACTAACTTTGCCATCGCGCGTGCATCGCGTGCGGCGTTAGCGGCTTTCACCTTGTTGAAAAACGTTTGCGCTTCCTCATTAGTCATGCCTGACGCCGGTTGGATCTCGGCGGCCGCGTTACCTAGAAAGACAGCTAATACGACCACGCTAAATATGCATCTAAAAAATAAACGCGGGGAAAAATGGAACATGATTAATGATCCTCTTATAAAAAAAATTAACGAATCGCTCTTACGGCTTCTCAACCGCGATCCGCCCGCCCAGCGACCTCGCTTGAATGCTGCGGTCATACATGGATTCGGCGAAAGTAGGTGGGACGATGAAATTACCGGTATTGGTGGCTTTGATTCGGTAAATGAACGTCTTTACATTTTTTTCCACAAAGCCATACAGCACAATGCGGTCATCGCGAATGTCGACATAATCCGGCATAAAGGTCGACTTTTTTGAGCCGATCGGCGGTACATAACGATCTGACCCTTCCGCTGGTTCCGCGTTTTCCGACGGCTGCTCACCTTCTGCGGGCACGGCATCGTTAGCCGTTTTTGCGGGCGCCGCGCGCGGCTCCGCGACAATTTCAAACCCGCCGGGCAGCAGATCAACAATCGCGATGTCGGGTATACCAACATCCGTGCCCTCGCCTGCATTTCTTAAAGCGCGCATTTTCACCACGACTTCGATCTCCTCGCCCAGCTTTACTTTGGAGATCGGCTTGCCGGCAAGGTCGGTATATTCACGCAACACTTCAATTCCATTTTTGATGTCGGTGGTTGGTAACGCGCGATCAAAACCCGATTGGTTTATCAAGTAGTACGCGGTCAAGTCGCCTTCAGCCCCAAACTGTACTTTCGCCGCGGCATCGGTCAGATTCGCACGGGGCATTAGGCCTGCGGACAAGGTAAGCGGATTTAATTTCCCGTCTTTCAATACCTCGGCGACCGAGAATTTCGGATTGGGCGTATTGACCGACGCACTGGCGTAGGCATCCAGTGCGAGAATCGCGTAACTCGAACTCAAGGTGTTGTAGTAGCCCAGCTGAATTGATTTCACCATAGATGGCAAGGCTTCAGGCGGCAGTTTTTTCATCCGATCCGGGAAATGTTTTGCGGTCAAATACACCAGCTGCGCGTTATGAATCAGGCTGTCGTAAAAATACGCATAACGCAATTGCTCGGGCGACACAAACTTCACGCCTGCCATCAGCGACTCAGCGGTCCTGGCTTGCTTCATTTGCTGATACGCCGCCGCCAAATAGGCCGCCGCCAAATCCTGCTTCCAAGTCTTGGCATACACCGCTTCCAGCCGCGCCTGAAGTGCTGCCGCATAGTTGGATGTGACTTTGCCCTCACGCGTGAGGAGATAAATCGCAAACGCCCGGATGCGTTCATCCGCCAACGTCTTACCGTCGGTGGCGGCAAGTTGATCCAAATAGCCTTCTGCCGCCTTCAACATATCCGCCGGAACAACCTGACCGCGCTCGCGTGCTTCAATCAAAAACAGCGTGGCATAAACGCTTGCGAATTCATTGACTTGAGCATTCGCCGCCCACATACCAAAGCCACCCTCAGCGTTTTGACGTGAACGCAGCGTGGCGATCAAAGCAGCCAAATTATCGGTCTCTTTTTGTTGCTTGAGCTTGCCGAATTCCGGCCGGTTGCCCAACACGACTGCCGGCACGGCCATGCTCACTAACTGCTCGGTGCAGCTATACGGAAAGCTGCCGAGATAAGACGACAATCCGCCCGCCAACGACAACGGGACATGCGAGATACCGGCGTCCAGCGTACGGTATTCAGCATAGAGGCTGCGGGTAACGGGCACCTCAATTTTCTTGTCTTTAAAGTCACCCGCGATCAGGCTTGTCATGTAGGGCACGGCTGGCCGCACGCTGATGTCCTCACCGTATTTACTGCTCTTGGTGCCAATGCCCGCGCTGAAAGTCAGCGTGCCTGAACCCAATTTATCTTTCGCGCGCACTCGATATTTCGCCACGCCCTCGCGCAATTCAGCAATCGACAAATTCTGTTTCGCCTCGCCAATAATTTCAAAGTGCGCCGAACTCACGAGCGCTGCTGCCACCGTTGCGGTTTTTCCCGACCCCACCAAATTGTTGGCAATGCCTACGCTAACATCAAACTCGTCGCCCGGCGCGACCACTACCGGCACATTCGGCGACAATACAAAATCCCCGCGCGCGGTGGTCTTTTTCTCGGCCACACCAATCGCATCATCCGACACTGCCACCATCATGACGCGCATGGTGCCGTTGAAATAATTGGGCACGGTGTAGGAAAGTTCTTTCTCGGTAGGGCCGATATCAATCAAGCCACTCCAATACGTGACCGGCTTCTCGCGCTTGCGTTTAAACGGATTCAGATTTTTTCCAATCGCGCTGGCTTGATCGCCGCCCGGTGCCGCTTGTGCCATCAAGCGCTTGAACTCCGGCAGAATTAAATCCAGAATCTGCGAGGTTTTCACATCGAGCGCACGCTTTTGGAAAAAGAAGCCGAGTGGATTGGCAGTTTTATAGCTCGCCACCTGCAAGATACCCTCGTCGACCACGAACAACACCGCGCGTGTGGGTTTGTCTGACTTCACTTTCATTTTCAATATTTCACCCGGCTTGACCAACGCTGGCGCATCCAGCGTGAGCTTGGCTTTACGCTGATCCAAATTCACCTGAAACGGCATTACACCGACAGATAATGGCGAGGAGAATATTTCATCTGATGTGGCATCGCGGACAAAGGCAACTGACACATAGCCGTTCCCTTCAAAGCCCGCCGGAATTTTGATTTTCTGCACTGAGCTCGTCGTGGTGGTTTTGAACCAGTGCGAGGCATGCACCTTGTCGCGCTCGATAGTGATCAAGCCTGCTCCTATGTAAGGCGCCTTGATTTGTAGTTCAATTTCTTCACCGGCCGTGTAATCCGATTTGTTCAAAACAATCTGGAGTTCCGCATTTTTTTCCAGCGAGCGCGTGAGATTGGCCGACCCTGCAACGTTATATTCCACCTTCGAAAGCTCTTGACCGGCGGCATCGCGGACGACCAATGAATAGGTGCCGGGATCTTTGGTTGGCAACGGGTATTTGAGACCGGCGGCGGGGATTTGTAGCGGCGCCTCATTCAGCACGGTTTTCTTTTCAACGCTTTCATATTTATAGGTGCCGCTATCCTGCTTGGTCAGGACCGACACAAATTTGCGTTCAACAAACTGCATTTTTAGATCAGCAACAGCGGTTTTTTTGGCCATCGGATTGATGCCGATGAATTCCACGCTACGTGCCGCGCCTTTGGTGACATAGCCCAGATCGCCATCTGCCTTATAGCCAACCAAATACGGCATCGACGATACGAGCACGCCGGTTTCAGCGGACACGCTGCGCCCACCTTCGGCCTCGAAACCTTGAGCGACCACCAGTAAGCGGTAAGTCGCGCGCGTAAACCGTTTCAAATTCAGATCAAATTCCGCCTCGCCTTTTTCATCGGTTTTCGTGTCATTAAGCTTCTCGTTTACCGGCTCTTTACTGCGCTGCGGATCGTAGAAAGTAAAGTCCTTATAGCCCGCAAATGCCGGGTATGAAGGAGACAATGTCAGCGCACCCGTAATGCGGCGGTCAGCGGCAGGCGTGCCGAATAGATTTTGCAAATTAACGCGCGCTTTCAAATCATCGGGCGACACCCAACCATCGAATGACTCAGCGGACAACTTCGCGGTCATCTTCAAGCGGTCCGGCAAAAACTCGCGTACTTTGACCTCAACCGAGCCCAGCAAACTGGCGGCCTCGCCATCTTTTACCGTGTGCAAATTAATCGTGTAATTACCGGTCGGCGAGGTTTCTTGGGTGGTGTGGCGAATCTCTTCAAAACCGGATGATGAAAGCTTTAATTTCTCGCGCTTCACCGTCAAACCGCGCGCATCGGTGATGATCGCTTCCAACGGGATACCGGCGAGTTTTTTTGTCCAGTCACTTGCTTTCACAATCATGCCCACGCGAATTTCATCGCCAGGTCGATAGATGCCGCGATCTGAAAACAGGTAGGCGGTTAATTTGTCACTTTGCGCAGTATTCGCCACGCCACCGACGTCAAATCGCGACATATCGAGATCGCGATCTGCGCGGTTCATCGGCATGAACGATAGGTCACCCGCTTTTTTTACGATATACAAAATCGGTTGCTGTTCTCGTTTGAAAGCTTTCAAGCTGCCGAACCGAACATGACCTTCTGCATCGGAGGTTTGGGTGAGAATCGCAATGCCGTTTTTACCGATGATTTCCACGGTCGCGCCAGCTACCGGATCGCCGGTGGCAATCGACTGTACAAATACGTCTTGGCTGGTGTCGACATTCTTTTTCACCAACAAACCGAGGTCAGTCACCACCATCAAACGTGAATCTTTACCGCCGACGCTCCTAATTTTTTTAGTAGATTTGTTCTGCTCAATACCTTCAACATTCAGGAAAAATACGCCACGCTTGTTGTCGGCCGATTTGTCTAGATACTTTCCCAAATCGAACGCACTGTATTGCGATTTGCCCGGCGGAAGTTTGGTTAGTTCGGTGATTTCCTCAAAACGTTCGGTCAAATTATTGGCATCGAAATCATTCATGAAATCGGGCTTTGAAAAATTGCCGTTGCTCATGGTCACCAAATGCTGGATTTGCTGTGGCAGCAGGCGACCCACTTCATAGCGCAGCGCAGGAATATCACGGGTCATCACCGACACTTTTTTCTCACCACTCATGGCCAGTAGTGATCCCGAATGCAGGATGCGTAACTCTTTTGGAAATTCGGGCACGCGCATCGTCTGCTCGACCGCGTTGCGCATTGCGTAGCCGCCAAAGGCTTTAAAATCTTTGTTAACCTTTACAAAAATATATCTGCCGACATCGGCGCTAAATTTGAAACTGTGAAGCTGCACAAATTCGCGTTCTGCCGGAATCGGTGTAAGCGTAAGCGGCTCGCCCAGCTTCAAAATTTCCGGTCCAATTTTGCTCGCATTGTTCCACTGATAAGCGAACTTGCGATCTTCTGGTTTGGTGTCGGGATGGAAGATGGGCAGCACATACGCGGTGACATTTTTCGCAAAATCCTTTTCATGCACGGTCGCCGTGGTTTCCAAAACCAGCACCTGTTCCGGCTCAAATTTATCGTTATTCACCAGCGTCGGTTTTATCGCCGACACTCGCAGCGAATAAATACTGGGCACCGCAACCGTCCGCGTCAGAGGCTCAGTGGTCTTATTACTACCGCGCGCCGCGACCAGGCCCTTGTCGATGGTCATCGTCACTCCGCTGTCGTCCTTAGGCACGGGCAACGTGGCCGAATGAATGTAGGCGTTTAGTTTTAGCTTGTCATAGGTGACGGTGAATTTCGGCTCGCTGTTGTTGGCGGCATCAGGGCCGGTGAACTTCAAATTCACACGCTTCTCGAACTCGGCTGAATCAACCGGATGACTGAAGTTGACCGTGTTCACCACTTTCTTAAGCTGTGGATCAGTCGGGTCTTGGTAGAACTCGCCTTGCGTTACTTTCGCCACAAATGGCGCGCTTTGAAAATCGAATTTATATTTCGCCACACGCACGTTGTCAGCCAAAAACCCCTTATTGGCAAACGTCACATGTATTTCCTGCCCAATCGGCCAATCGGTTTTCGGCATGAAAGACAGATTTTTATCGTCGTCCCACGTCCAGGCCCCGTCCAATTTAGGCTCCATTTCAATGCCGCTGGTGATGACCTTGCCGCTATTGGCAAGCGGTGCCACCGATAGCTCAAACGCAACTTTGAGCGGTAGCGGCTTCCAATCACGCTCTTCGATTGGCGTGCGCTCGGGGGCGGTCACGGTGTATTTGGATTCGACCGGTTTGGGCTGCTGCTCCCACCACCACCAGCCGCCCGCCATTGCAGCCAGCAGCGCCACGGTGGCCGTGCCCGCAATCGCACTTTGCTTCGGCCTCGCGCCCAGATAGCTGCTCGCCCGCTTAAATTTCCCGCCAAGCCAGGTTAGCCAAGGCGGCGATTGCCAAGCGATTGAGCCAAACAGTTTGGACAGTAACCAGCCTATGGCACGGCCAACAAAACGGCCTGCACCAAGGATGAACGCGAATACGGACTGAAGCAATTTCATTTTTATTTTTCCCTAGCTTGCGCGAGTTCAGATCAAGCAAAACATCACCGGCACCACGTGCCAGCTCACAACATGACTTTAGCGGAAAGGAAAGACAAAAGCGGGGCACGAATGTGGCGGAATTGTGCTGACTGGATCGCCGCGGTCAAGCTATCGATCAAGCCGACACGACCCGCGTTGGCGCGTTCATCATCTGCTCTTTTTAACGCAAAATGAACGCATCCCTATGTCTGGCGTACCTTCCAAGACACAAATGCCCCAAACCGCTCGCCTGTGCTAGTGTTTGCAAGCGATCCTGTTATTCAGCTGACGCGCGTAGGTCCTCAATCTCTTCCCCTAAAAATCCGCCGCTCTGGTGCTCCCATAGCCGCGCATAGAGTCCGTTACGGGCGAGCAGGCTATGGTGATCGCCTTCTTCAACGATGCGGCCGCGATCTAGGACGATCAAGCGATCCATCGCGGCAATCGTCGATAGGCGGTGGGCGATGGCAACCACGGTTTTGCCTTCCATTAATTTGTAGAGGCTAGCCTGAATCGCAGCTTCGACTTCAGAATCAAGGGCACTCGTGGCCTCATCAAGCAACAGAATTGGCGCATCTTTTAATTTCACGCGCGCAATCGCGATGCGTTGGCGTTGTCCGCCCGACAATTTGACGCCGCGCTCGCCGACGTGGGCGTCGTATGCCATGCGGCCATGCGGGTCGGTCAGGGTTTGAATAAATTCATGCGCTTCAGCGCGCTTGGCAGCCGCGATCATTTGCGCATCATTCGCATCCGGCCTGCCGTACATGATGTTGTCGCGCACCGAACGATGCAGCAGCGAGGTGTCCTGCGTGACCATGCCGACTTGCGCGCGCAGGGTGTCCTGTGTGACCCGCGAGATGTCTTGCCCGTCGATCAAAATGCGCCACGAGCGGACATCATAAAAGCGCAGCAGCAGATTGACGATGGTGGATTTACCCGCGCCCGAACGACCGACCAAGCCGATTTTTTCGCCGGGACGAATAATCAGATTTAGCTCATCAAGCACATTTTTTTCGCCGCCATAGGCAAAGCAAACGTGCTCGAAGCGAATTTCGCCGCGCGCGACCTCAAGCGCTTTAGCGTCAGGTAGATCAAGCACCGTATGCGGACGCGAAAGAATCGACATGCCGTCGCGGACGGTGCCGATATGTTCAAAGAGCGAGGCAAATTCCCACATGACCCAATGGGAAATGCCGTTGAGCCGCAGCGCCATTGCGGTCGCGGCCGCCACGGCGCCGACCCCCACGCTACCCTGCGTCCACAGATAGAGCGTCGCGCCTGCGGTGCTGGCGATGAGCAACATGCTTAGGATGTGATTAACAATTTCGAAGCTGGTGATCAAGCGCCATTGTTGGTGAACCGTAAGCATGAAATCTTGCATCGCCGAACGCGCGAACCCGGCCTCACGGTTGGTGTGCGAGAACAATTTCACGGTGGCGATATTGGTATATGCGTCGGTAATGCGGCCGGTCATCAGCGAGCGTGCGTCGGCCTGCGCCTGCGCGACTTTTCCCAGCCGCGGCACGAAAAAAAACAACGCGCAAGTGTACAAGCCCAGCCATGCTAAAAATGGCACCAATAGCCAAGCGTCAAAACGGCCGACCACCGCGACCATGGTCACGAAATAGATGATCACAAACACCATGATGTCAGCCAAGATCATCCACACATCGCGCACCGCCAGCGCGGTTTGCATCACCTTGGTCGCGACGCGGCCCGCGAACTCATCCTGATAAAAACTCAACGATTGGCTCAACATCAAGCGGTGAAAATTCCAGCGCAACAGCATCGGAAAATTGCCGGCCATTGCTTGATGTTTAAACAGAGCCTGCAACGCGACGACCAGCGGACTCAGAAACAAAATTAGCGCAAGTAACAAGAGATGCGTGCGCTGCTCCGTCCACAATTGAGCAGGCGCGATTTTCGACAACCAATCAACCACATTGCCCAACATACTGAACAGCAATGCCTCAAACGCACCAATGGTGGCGGTCAATAAGGTCATCGCCAGAATGTAAGGCCGCAAGCCGCGGGTACACGACCACATAAATGCAAAAAAGTCTTTCGGTGGCGGCGTGGGTGCGGCATCAGGGTAGGGGCGAACCAGGTTTTCAAAAACGCGAAACATAGGGGACTTTCTGGAGAACTATGACGAAGATTTTAAAATCTTGCGGTCAATTTTAATCTAAGCGCTTTGCTGACGAATGAGCGCCTCTTCACGCGCGGCAGCTCCTTGCGATTGGGGATTATCCAACCCTATTTTGTTGCCGAAATCTGCTGTATTCCGATGCGCAACACTGCGACCGGCTTTTGCTAACTTTAGACTAATCAGCCATCACCGTGCGCTCGGCCGCCCAAGCGCGCAGATCGTCTATTTCCTCAGCGCGTATAACCGACAAAGGACGGGTGTTGCAGATTTCTGTTTTGAGCATATCGGGCGTAAGTGCCGCCTTGCTGGCGAATGCTTCATAGAGTCCTGCAATGACCACCTGCTCAATCTCTGCACCGGAGAATCCCGCAGCCGTCTCGGCTAAGACGGCCAAATCAAAGCGGGCAATATCTTCGCCACGCTTGCCCAAGTGAATACGAAAAATATCAGCGCGCACGGCAGCACTCGGGAGATCAACAAAGAATATTTCATCAAAGCGGCCCTTGCGCAATAGCTCCGGCGGCAGGCGCGAAATGTCGTTGGCAGTGGCGACCATAAACACGCGGCTTTTACGATCGCTCATCCATGTCAACAACGCCCCTAGAATGCGCCGTGACACGCCGCCATCGGTGGAATCATTGCCGACCGATAAGCCTTTTTCAATTTCATCAAGCCACAACACGCACGGCGCCATTGCTTCAGCCGTATCGAGCGCATCGCGCAGATTGCGCTCGGTTTCGCCTTGGAATTTATTGTAAAGCGCACCAATATCCAGACGCAGAAGCGGAGCCGACCACGAGCCGGCAATCGCTTTCGCAGCGAGGCTTTTACCACCGCCCTGCACGCCGAGCAACAGGACTCCTTTCGGAGCATCGAGTTTGGCGGTGTCGGCGTCTCCCGCGAACACGGGACGGCGACGCTCCAGCCATTTCTTCAAACTGTTTTGCCCACCCACATCGCTGAATTTCGCCAAATCCGTAGACAGCGTGAGCATGCCGCCAGACCCAAACGACTCATGCTTATTCCGCATCACGCGGGCGATGTCTTCCATGTTGATGACGCCATCGTGCTCCATACACTGACGCACCACGCGCCGCGCATCGTCCTTGGTAAAGCCAATCAAGTGCTGGCATAACATGCGCAGCACATCTTGCTCGCCCTGCGGTAGCTTGCCGTCGTTCTGTTGGGACCAATATGCGGCCTCTTCGCGAATCACGACGGCGAGCTCTTGCGCGTTGGGCAAAGTAAGCCGGAAAGTCGCGCTCACGCGCTGTAAATCAGCGGGTAACTTAATGCGCGAGCCGACAAAGATTAAGGTGCGATTGACGTCGTAATAATCGAGCGCGATTTCGCGAATCAAGCGTTCATTGATCGGGTTGTCGAGGAACGGATGGGCATCGAGCAACACGTAAACCCCGTTCTGCCGGGTTTTATGAATGTGCTTGAGCGCATCCAACAAATCGTGGGTTTGCACGACACCATCGCTACGGTTATTGCGACGAATGCCGTTGGTAATACTCCATACGAATACGGCGAAGGATTCGAGATTTCCGACCTGCTCGATCAACCGCAAAAAACGGATTTCTTCCGGCGTCTCGACAATCACGATCGGAAAGTGCGAGCGAATCAACATCGATAATTCTTGCTGATCGTTTTTCATAATCGCCTATCGATTTGAAAAGGCACAGGAACACCGATAATTTAGGACATTGAAAAATACAACACCCAATAAGGGCGGACATCACCGAGCAGTTTTGCCCTGAACCGCCCGCCCGCTAAGGGCGTTGTATTTTATAACAACCAAGGCGCGGCCGGCTTTCAATGGCTGCAGATGGTTGAATATGCAGCTTACTAAGCGGTCTTTTTCTTTTTAGCCGCCGTTTTGGTGGCGGGCTTGGCCGCAGGTTTGGTTGCAACTTTCTTGGTAGCCGCCTTTGCTGGCTCAACTTCGGCCAGTTTTGCCGCCGGCTTTTTAGCCGCCGGCTTTTTCGCAACCTTCTTCTTGGTGATGATGCCGCCCGTACGCTCTTCAATTAACGCGACAGCCTCTGCCAAGGTGATCGTATCAGCCTGGTCCTTATCCGGGATGGTGGCGTTAGTCGTTCCGTGCTTCACATACGGGCCGTAGCGCCCGGAATAGACCGAAATGACCTGATCGTCTTCAGGATGTTTGCCGAGAATGCGCAGCGCACCTGCGGGGCCTGCCGAGGCGGCTTTACCTTTGGCACCGGCTTTGGGTTCGCGCGGCTCAAACTCGAAGCCGATTTTGCCATCCGGCTGCCGCACCAGATACGCTGAAAACGGACGCCCTTTTTTTGAGATGAATTTATCGATCAAATCCGTTTTGCCTGCGTCGAGGAGTTTCACCATTTGCTCACGCTCGATCGCGCGCTGCAAAATGATTCTGCCGGAGCGGAAATCACAAGTTTTGGCTGCGCCCAAAGCTTTCTCGCAACTGTAGGCATTGGGCATTTCAAATACGCGCGCGTTGCATTTCGGACAAGCACCGAGGGGCTCCTGACCGGTGAAATCGGGCGGCTCACCATCTTCGCTTTCTTTGTCACCCCATGAAAATTCGATGCCGAATTCTTTATTCATAATAATATTTGCCGAGAACGCCCGCCCCAAGCGGCTACGGAATCCATCCAGCGGTCCAACATCGCCTTTCTCGATCAGCGTTTCAGCTTCTGCTACTTCGAGCTGGCGTCCCGCTAAAATTTTCCAGAATCCAAAATCGCATTTTTGGCACTGGAATTTTTTATAATTTTCATGCACCGCACCGCCGCATTTCGGGCATGGTGTTTTGAGGACGCCAAAATCCCCGGGAATGGTGTCAGCCTCAAAGTTTTTCGCCTGGCCGACAATGTGCTTCGTCATCTCGGTAATTTCGGCCATGAATTTTGGGCGTGATAATTTACCCAGCTGCATTTGCGAAAGTTTGTATTCCCACTCGGCGGTCATTTCTGGTGAAAACAATTCCGGCACACCGAGACCGTGCAATAAGGTCATCAACGAAAACGCTTTTGCGGTTGGAATCAGCTCTCGTCCTTCGCGCAAAATATATTTTTCGTAGAGCAGGCCCTCGATGGTTGCGGCGCGCGTGGCGGGCGTGCCGAGACCCTTTTCTTTCATCGCGGCGCGTAGCTCATCATCGTCAATCAGCTTGCCCGCCCCTTCCATCGCAGACAGCAGGGTGGCTTCAGAAAAGCGCGCGGGCGGCTTGGTCTGGTTTGCTTTCGCCTCAATGGTTTCGGCTTTTACCGTCTCGCCTTGTTTCACCGCGGATAAATTACTGGTCGCGGTTTCATCGTCAATTTCCCGGCCATAGACCGCTAGCCAACCCGCGTTGACCAATACCTTGCCTTCAGATTTGAAGGGCTCTGATTCGACGCGAGTAATACGCGTGGTCTGCAAAAATTCAGCGCTAGGGTGAAACACGGCAAGAAATCGTTTGACTACGAAATCATACAACTTGGTTTCAATTTCGTTCAGCGATTTTGGCGCTTGCGTGGTCGGGATGATCGCGAAGTGATCGGAAATTTTGGTGTTGTCAAAAATTCGCTTATTGGGTTTCACCCATTTTTCATCGAGAATTTTCTTGGCAAACGTGTTGTAGGGGCCTTCTTTCAACATCGCCAGGGTTTCATTCACGGTCGGAATGTAATCTTCCGGCAGCGCCCGAGCGTCGGTTCGCGGATAAGTTAAAACCTTGTGCTTTTCATAAAGCGCCTGCGCCAAACCCAGGGTGGTTTTCGCGCTAAAACCGAAGCGCGAATTGGCCTCGCGTTGCAGCGAAGTCAGATCAAACAGCATCGGCGGCGCCTGCGTCGTGGGCTTCGATTCTTCTTCAACAATGCCGGGTTTGCCCATGCATTTGGTGACCAGCGCCTGCGCCGATTTTTCGTCCCAGATGCGTTCCGGGCGCAGGCCCTCGTCGTCAGATTTTTTGAATTTTTCATCAAACCAGCGGCCGCTATAGTCTCCACCGCTCGCCGAAAAATTACCAATCACTTCCCAATAGTCACGTGATTTGAAGGCTTTAATTTTTGCTTCGCGCTCGACCATGATCGCTAGCGTCGGCGTTTGAACGCGGCCCACCGTAGTGAGTTGAAAACCACCGGAGCGCGAATTAAACGCCGTCATCGCGCGGGTGCCGTTGATGCCGACCAACCAATCGGATTCGCTGCGGCAGACCGCCGCATCGGCCAGCGGCTCATACGCTTCTCCATCGGCCAATTTTTTAAAGCCGCTGGTGATGGCAGATTGAGTCATTGATTGCAGCCACAAGCGCTGTATCGGATGCTTTGATTTTGCGTATTGCGCAATGTAGCGGAATATTAGCTCACCTTCGCGCCCGGCGTCACAGGCATTGATAAGACCGGAAATGTCTTTGCGTTTCAAGAGCTTTAACAGCATCTTTAATCGCGGCTCGGTTTTCTCAATCGGTCGTAGCGCGAAGTGGGTCGGAATCGCCGGCAAATGCGCAAATGTCCACTTGCCGCGTTTGACCTCCTCCTCCTCGGGCATGGCAATTTCGACCAGGTGGCCGACCGCAGACGACAATACAAAATCGTCACTTTCGAAATAGTCAGCTTGTTTTGAAAACCCTCCCAACGCTTTGGCAATATCGTTGGCAACTGAAGGTTTTTCGGCAATGATGAGGCGTTTGGTCACGGCGGGTTTCGTTTTCTTTTTGGTCAAACTGGGGTTGTCACGCTGCTAGTTTGTTAATGACAAAACGGCAAAACAAAGGCAAAACGGAACAAATGATAGACAGGATTCAAAGGTTTTTACAAGCGTCGTGCAATTCGGCGCGCTTTTAGCGTACGCGATAAATGGCATGCAATCATGATTTTGCAACCAGCAATGCAGATGGATGCGGCTTGTGCAGCGTGGGTCGTCACACTAGAGCATTCGCTGGCGAAGTAGTACCTCATGCGCCGCCGGTGCACCATCGCACGCCCTGTGGACGCACTACCGCATTCGCTGGTATCTGCCACCGGGCAACGAGGTAATAACGCCTTCGATCTCCAGCTCAGTGATTCTTAACATCACTTGGTCAGCCGGCAGCTCAACTCGTTCCATCAACGCGTCAATTGAGGCGGGGTCGTAACCCATCGCGGCTAACAGCGGATCGAGGTCAGCATCGTTTTCTTCATCCAGCTCCCCTTCAACTTGGGTAGCCTTGTTGGCGCGAGCCACCGTGTTGCGCCACTGTAGTTCAACCAAAATATCGTTGGCGTCATCCACTAATTTCGCGCCCTGCTTAATCAGCTGGTGGCAACCTTTGGAGAAGGGCGAATGGATCGTTCCGGGAATCGCGAATACTTCACGCCCCTGCTCAGCCGCCTGCCGCGCTGTGATCAAAGAGCCCGACGCAAGTGCCGCTTCGACCACCAATACACCTCGCGATAGACCGCTGATGATGCGGTTACGACGCGGGAAATTTTGCGCCAGCGCAGGTGTGCCTAGCGAGAACTCGGAAATAATCAAGCCTTTTTCGACCAATTCTCGCGCCAGCGCCTTGTTGCGCGCCGGGTAGACCAGATCAAGCCCGGTTCCAACTACCGCTATTGAGGATGCACCCCCATCCAATCCCCCACGATGCGCGGCCGCATCTATGCCCAGCGCCATGCCTGAAATAATGGTGAGCCCGGCAGTCGATAGCGCGCGTGAGAACGCTTCTGCATTCTGCAGACCTACGGGCGTAGCGTTACGACTTCCGACCACTGCCACGCCATGGCTGCCCAGCAGGACGCGATTGCCCTTCAAGTATAAAATTGGCGGCGGATCACTGATCTGCAGCAGCGATGCGGGATAGTCCGCGTCAGCCAAGGTGAGTAAGTGATTGGCTTCTCCCTCCAACCATTTTTTGGCGGCATTGAGTTGATCCGCTGCGGGGCCGACAGCAATGGCATCCGCTGCTTTCGCGCTCACCACACGGGTTAGCGATGACGGCGACTGTGCCAGCACGGCGGCAGGGGAGCCAAACTCAGCGAGTAGCCGCCGCAAGCCTTCACCACCCAAGCCGGGAATCAGGTCAAGCGCAAGCCATGCTTCTGGCTCAGCGCCAGGACTCGGAATCGGCACAGCTAGCGGGAAAAGGTTTTTGGAATCGCGAGGCCGTCTACAAGCTTGCCTTTTAAGGCGTCTGCACGACGTCACCAACCTTAAGCGAACGCTTGCTGCTCATCACCAGCGCATACGAGACTTTGTCGAAAGTTCGGAATACGAATACCAGCCCGTTGCGTTCGTCAGGCAGTTTAACTTGCGCCGGCATGTTGCTTTTCGAAGCATCGCCTTTACGATATTCGCGGTCAAGATTCGCCAAATCATCCCCTACTTGGTTAAAGAACGTAGTGACAGGAGATTCGTGTCTGCCTGCGTCTGAATCGCCCGTCGCAACCACAGTGCCAAGCTGTGAGGTGGCCAATACGTGACCGACTTCGAGACCGTCGCGTTTGCCCAAGCCCACGACCACGATGGAGTACTGTGCGCTCTCGGCAACGCCGCCAAGGATTGAAACAATCGAACCCTTCATTTGCTTGTCGGGGCTGCGTGGGCTGTAGGACGGTACTGGCGCTTCCACAGTAGGCGTTAAGCGGTCGCCGCGGCCAATTTCTTGGGTCGATTTAATAATTTCGATGGATGTGCCTTCGGGAATGGGCGCCCCATCAACTTGTGCTGTTTTGCCGAATCGGCTGACTCGCGCATCGCCTAGATATACGGCTTCGTAGCCCAATACCTCTTGCGTCACGGGGTCCTTCAACACCCTGCCCGGACGGAAAACTTGCCACTTGATGCCTTGATCCTCGCGAATGCCAGCGGCATAAGCACGATTGCCCGCACCAACAATCACACGCTCGTCCTCGGTTGCAATAATGCGTGGAGCATCTTGCAAGGCACCTTCCTCGATTACCAGCGGCACCGTCAAGAAGGGGCCGATCACTTTCGCCGGGATTGACGGAATGGCCTGCGCTATTTTTTCGACGCGGATTTGCGGCGATAGCTTGACGATGCCACCAGTTCCGCCGTTGTTACCGAGTGAAAGACGCGGGTTGCCATCAGCGTCAAAGGTCAGCTTGATAACGTCGCCCGGATAAATCCAATGAGGATCGCGAATCTGGCTACGATTCATGTTCCAGATTTCGGGCCAACGCCACGGTTCCTTTAAAAATTTAGCCGAAATACCCCACAAGGTATCGCCTTTCACCACCGTGTAGGTATTGGGGGCATTGTCTGCCATTGCCAACGGACGCTTGGTTGCCCGCGTTGCCGCGCGCTTGGCAGGCGCGGGCGCGATGGGGACGACCGCCGGAGCCACAGCACTTGGCGTATTGATAACGGGAGCGGCGGTCGGCGTTTGCGCGACCGGTACGATGGCGGGCGCTGCCGTTGCCTTGGCTGCTGCTTTTGACTCGGCGGCCGCTGAGGGCACGCCTTGGGCCAACGCCATTTGGGGAACAAATCCCGATAAAGTCAGGACTAAGAGAAGGGTCTTGGTATTTTTCATGGCCGGTCTCGCTCAATACGGCTACTTAACAAGGTACAAGAGGAGCAACATGACCATTTCGGTCGATAGCTTGCTGCCTCACATAGCCCCCCAAAGTACCCGCAGGATTATTTTCAGATTTGCTCGCGGATTTGCTAGTTTCGACGACTTCCACTAGACTTGAAAGCTAGTGATACGCCTCAAAGTTAAAGTATTCTCTGAAGATTCTGCACTTAATTTATTCAATTCGCAAGCAATTATGGCCATCCTGCACGTTCTTACATTCCCTGATCCCCTCCTCAATCGTATCGCGGAGACTGTCAAAATAATCGACAACAAGGTCAAAAAGCTGGTCGACGACATGGCAGAAACCATGTACGAAGCCCCCGGCATTGGCCTTGCCGCTACGCAAGTGGGTGAGCTCAAACGAATCATGGTGATTGATATTTCTGAAGAGAAAAATCAACTCCGTGTATTCATTAACCCTGAAATAATCAAAAAAGAAGGTACCGCTGTCAATGAAGAGGGCTGCCTGTCGGTGCCCGGCTTTTATGACAAGGTAGAGCGCGCTGAAACCGTTATGGTGACTGCTCTCGACCGCGAAGGACAGCGATTCACCATTAACGCGTCTGGTTTACTGGCGGTTTGTATCCAGCACGAAATTGACCATTTGGATGGCCACGTGTTTGTTGAGTATTTGTCGCCACTTAAAGCGAATCGGATCAAAAACAAGCTAGTTAAACGCCAGCGCGAGCTTGAGCGTGAGATGGATATTTCTACGCCGCGTCGCCGGGTTGCCTCGGTTCGGGCCTAGCCGCCTGTTGGACTTCAGAAATCGTTGCAAAAAATGAGCTGAAAGAAAGCTCACGTTTTTGTTTTTCAATGCAGCGGTTTTGAGTCCGTAAAAGCATCCAAATACGCGTCTGCCATGTCATTTTGCTGGCTATTTAATTTAAGCCAGCGAAGCTGATACCTAGTTTCATGGTGACCGTCTTTCTTTTATCACCTCTGCTTCCGCAAACGAGCCGGCATTTTTGTCGGCGTTTGCATTTTATTTGCACTTGCATAATTATTGATTAGAGCGCCATGCGACTCATATTTGCGGGAACACCGCCATTTGCGGCCACCGCGCTTAACGCCATCCATGATGCTGGACACCAGATAATGTTGGTGCTTACTCAGCCCGATCGGCAAGCTGGACGAGGTTTACACTTGACGCCTAGCGCCACAGCAGACGCAGCGTTAAACCTCGGCATAAGAATTGAGAAGCCGCACACATTGAAAAGCGACGACGTCCAAGCGCTGCTCAAGGGTTTCAATGCCGATGCCATGATTGTTGCCGCCTATGGACTTATTTTGCCGCAGGCGGTACTCAATATCCCAAAATTCGGCTGCCTTAATATTCACGGTTCATTGTTGCCGCGCTGGCGGGGCGCGGCACCGGTTCAGCGAGCCATTGAGGCGGGAGACCGCGAGACCGGCGTCGCTATTATGCAGATGGACGCGGGCCTCGATACCGGCGCCGTACTGCTGGAAAGACACTTACCGATCGCGCCAGACGATACCAGCGCGACCTTATTTGCCAAACTTTCAGCACTGGGTGCCCGGGCCATTGTTGACGCGCTCTCACAGATTGAGACATTGGTGCCCCGACCACAGGGAAGTGACGGAATGACTTACGCTAAAAAGATTGAGAAGTCTGAGGCGCGAATTGATTTTTCTCTACCTGCTGCTGTTATTGAGCGAAAGCTGCGTGCGTTCGACCCGTTCCCCGGCTGCGAAATAACCTATGGAACATTGGGATCGGTAAAATCGCCGGCAGCGTCAAACGCAAGTGGCGACAAGAACACGCTAAAAATCTGGCGCGCGAACGTCCTCCCAGCAATCTCGACGGCGCTTCCAGGCACGGTCGTTGAGATAAGTTCGCAATCGCTTCATGTGAGCTGCGGCCATAATCTACTATCCATCGAGACGGTGCAAAAGCCCGGCGGCAAACGGCTCGCCATCGCCGACTATTTACGCGGCCTCAGCAGCGCGGCGGCTCCCCACACTCACCCCAAAGTCGGAGACATTTTCACGTGATTTCAATTCAAGTAGCCAGCGCAGAGGTGGTCGGGCTCGTACTCGGCGGTAAGAATCTAGACCGCGTGCTCGACACGATCAGCACACCCAAGAAGCCGCTCACGCCGAACGAGCGCTCTGCGGTGCATTCAATTTCTTTTGACACGTTGCGTCACTACGGCCTCATTTCTTCTCAACTGGAATTGCTGCTGTCAACGCCCATCAACGATGCGCCGGTGCGCCACCTATTATTGGTGGCTTTAGCGCAACTACAGTTCTCCAAGGCGAGCGATCACGCTATTGTTGACCATGCGGTCACCGCCACCGAGACGCTCGGGTTCCCGCGCGCCAAACCTCTAGTTAATGCGGTGTTGCGTAACTATTTGCGGACCCCTGACAAATTCAAACGCGAGCGATTCAAAACTGACCTTGCGCTCTATGATTTCCCGCGCTGGTGGAGCGAGCGGCTCAAACGTGAATTACCGAACAGTTGGGACGATGTGCTGTTATCTGCAGCCGAACATCCGCCCATGGGCTTGCGGGTCAACGCCAGGCGCGGCACCGTTGCGCAATATTTGGCCAAGTTGGCGACGGCAGGCATGGCTGCAGAAGCACGTGGCGGGATGGCGATAGAGCTTGCAAAGCCGGTTTCGGTGCACGACCTGCCGGGCTTTAGAGACGGATTTGTTTCGGTGCAGGATGAAGGCGCGCAGCACGCCGCAAATTTATTGGGGGCAAAAGATGGCATGCGTGTACTCGATGCGTGTGCCGCGCCGGGTGGCAAAGCGGGGCATATTTTAGAACTCGCAAATGTGGATTTAACCGCCATCGACAGCGACAAACAGCGGCTTAAGCGAGTGCAGGAAAATCTGGATCGACTGAAATTCAAAGCGACACTCAAAAATGCGAACTCGGCTGAAATTGACACCTGGTGGGATCAAAAACCATTTGACCGGATTTTAGTGGATGTACCCTGCTCAGGCTCTGGCGTGACGCGTCGTCATCCAGATATCAAGTGGCTGCGCCGCGAAACCGATTTGGGCAGCTTCGCACGGCAGCAGACACGCTTGTTGGCTTCTCTCTGGAATTGCCTTAACGTTGGTGGTAGATTGCTGTATGTGACTTGCTCCGTTTTTCGTGCCGAAAATCAGGATATTGCGACACAGTTTCTGAGCGTTACACCGGATGCGAAGGCAATTGATATCGCTGCAATGCTCAATGTTTCTGCTGACGCGGCTGTGCAAAACAATGAAAAAATTATGGCGGCAGATAATGACGCCATACCCGCCATCGAAAACGGCCAACTTCTCCCCAACTCACATCACGACGGTTTTTATTACGCCTTATTTCAAAAAGAGGCCGCGCCTACCAGCGTCAAAGCCACCAAAAAATCTGCTTAGCCGTCCGCTAGGCTTGTTGTTCGCCATGCATTCATGCTGACGCCGGGAAACCCGTGCATCGCACTGTCGACAAGATGGTGGAAACTGGCCTGCATGGGGCTACTCATACTATTTTGGGGTGTGGCGTTTGCAGCAGACGACGCCACGATTCGAGACGCCAAACTGGAAGTCACCGACGACGGCTATCAGCTCAGTGCCGATATAGATTTTCAGCTTACCAGTTCGATGTTGGAAGCGGTGCGCAAGGGCGTTCCGCTCTATTTCGTCGTTGAGTTCGAGCTCAGCAAGGGGCGCTGGTATTGGTTTGATCAGGGCGTGGCCAAAGCTTCGCGTGATCGCCGGGTGAGCTACGCACCCCTGACCGATCAGTATCGGATTGCGGTGTCTGGCGTTTCACAAACAGTGGCGACGATTGAAGATGTGCAGCGCCTGCTGTCGCGGGTACGTTCTTGGACGGTGTTGCCAAAAGGGCGTTTGAGGCCCGGCGAAAAATATGATGCCGCAGTTCGTTTCAGGCTGGATAACGCACAGTTGCCAAAACCATTTCAGCTCGATATTCTCGCCTCAAAGGACTGGAATCTGTCGTCAGATTGGTACCGCTGGACGGTAACCGGGGAGGGCAAATGATCCAGCGCGCCATTATTTTTGTCTGCATGGTGATCGGCGTTTTGCTCATTACGCTGATGTTCCGCGCAAGTAGTAACAATACATTTTTAGGCGAATACTACACTTGGCTGTTCGGCCTCGGGGTGGCTCTTACCGCAGGATTATTGTTCCTGATTGCCTACCAAATTTTTTCACTGGTGCGCAAACTTCGCGCTCGCGTTTTTGGCTCAAAACTGGCGCTACGCCTGATGGCGGTGTTTGCATTGATGGCCATGATTCCCGGCGGACTCGTATACGGTATATCGGTGCAATTCTTGAATCGCTCGATTGATTCTTGGTTTGATGTACCCGTCGACAAGGCGTTGAATGCAGCGCTGAGCCTGAGTAAAGGTGCGCTCGAAGGTGCGTTGATTGAGCTGACTAGATCCGCCCGCGAAGCGGCGGCAAAAGTCGCTTTGGGTGAGACTGACTACACCGAGACGCTTAAAAAAGCGCGCATTGCGGCAGGGTTCGATGAAATTACGTTATTTGCCGTTGATGGCACTCTACT
Organism: Burkholderiales bacterium; assembly: GCA_038236905.1. Lineage (GTDB taxonomy): Bacteria > Pseudomonadota > Gammaproteobacteria > Burkholderiales > Usitatibacteraceae > UKL13-2. The sequence goes on along the minus strand of JBBRZG010000021.1, from coordinate 4,283 downwards.
CGGCTCGGCGTCGGCGACCGGATCGACCCCGGATATGCAAAAATCATCGCCGCCCGCCGCACTATTTGCCGACAACCCGACTGCGCAAGAGCTGCGCGATGCTGATTTAGGCATTCAGGTGCAAGCGATAGAAACCGTCGCAGAACGTGGCTTTTTATTGCGGGCGGTCGTGGCTGTGCCCAACGTATTGTCCCGGACCTCACCGTTGCCCAGCACCGAACGGCGGCGGGTCATTCAGGTGGTTCGAGCTGCACCCAAACTGATGACCGCTGATGCGCAGACGGTTGAAGCAGGCTTTAATGACTACGCGCGCTTGGGCTTGCAACGAAGCGGCTTGAAACGACTATTCGCGCTGACGCTAACGCTTGCTATGCTGCTCACGCTTTTTTCGGCGCTAGCGATTTCCTTTCTGCTTTCCGAACGTCTGGCAGCACCGTTATCTGCCTTGGCAGAATCTACCCGTGCCATCGCCAGAGGTGATTTTTCGAAGTTGAATCCGGTTAAGAGCCGCGATGAATTCGGCGTGCTCACGCAATCATTCAACACTATGACCCGGCAATTGGGCGAGGCTTCTGACGTGGTGGCTCGAAAACAACAGGAACTCGAAAACGCCAATACTTATCTCGAATCTATTTTGGGGAACCTGACCTCCGGCGTAATCACGCTCGATGAGCGTTGGTACGCAAAAACCATCAATAAAAATGCGCAGGATATGCTGGGATTCGACCACTTGGCACTCAAAGGCTTAAAACTGCCTGAATGGGGAGAAATGCAGCCAAGACTCGCCCCACTCATTGCTGAGATCAAAGCTCAACTGCAGTTGGGTCGTGATAGGCCGTGGGAACACCAGATCATCTTTGACGGGCCGCTTGGACGCCGCACGTTGCTGGTACGCGCGACCAAATTACCCGCCACCATCGATTCAGGTTTTGTGTTCGTTTTTGACGACATTACGGGCCTGATTCAAGCGCAGCGCGACGCGGCATGGGGCGAAGTAGCACGGCGCTTGGCCCATGAAATCAAGAATCCGCTGACCCCGATCCAGCTCTCTGCCGAGCGCTTGCAAATGAAGTTGGCCGCCAAGCTTGAGCCGGCTGATCGCGATATGCTGGCGCGCTCGACCGGCACGATCGTTGCCCAGGTCGGTGCGCTCAAAAGTATGGTCGATGACTTCGCTTTATATTCGCGCAGCTCGCGGCTGACACCAGTGCCGTTGCGATTCAATGAACTAGTGCGCGATGTGCTTGTACTTTATGAATCCATGAACGTGGAGATTGACCAGCGACTGGAACCCGACCTGCCGCTGATCATGGCCGACCCCGCGCTGCTCAGACAAGTGTTGCACAACGTTATCCAAAATGCGCTGGATGCGTTAACCGGCATTACTGCGCCGCGCATCACGATCGAGACAGCCATAGTCGGTGAACTGGTCCACCTGGTGGTGGAAGACAATGGCAGTGGCATCAAAGCAGATGTCAAAACGAGAATTTTTGAACCTTACGTGACCACTAAACCCAAGGGCACGGGATTGGGTTTGGCGATTGTGAAAAAGATTATTGAAGAGCATCGCGGCCGTATCAGCATCACCAATGCTGCGCTGCAAGGCGCCCGTGTGGATATTGAGTTGCCGATTAATAGTGTTAGTAGTGTTGCGAACTCCATCGTTGCCACAAATGAAAACGGCGATCATGAAACGGGCAGTCGCGGTACCGCGGCGGCAAGTTAATGGCACGCAATTAAAGCGCTCGGATCATGAACCCATTTCGTAATAATTCTGCTGCAAACGCATTAGCCGTATCATGAAGCCAAGTCGAGGTGTGAAGCATGTCTGCAAATAATATTTTGGTGGTCGATGATGAAATCGGCATCCGCGAGTTGCTCTCGGAAATTCTCAAAGACGAAGGGTTTGACGTGAGGTGCGCTGAAAACGCGGCGACCGCCCGCGCCATGCGCCGCGCCGCGCGTCCTGACTTGGTGCTGCTCGACATCTGGATGCCGGATATGGATGGAATCTCACTGCTCAAGGAATGGGCGTCCACCGGGCAGCTGACCATGCCGGTCGTGATGATGTCAGGTCATGGCACGATTGAATCCGCCATCGAAGCGACGAGAATCGGCGCGTTCGACTTTTTGGAGAAGCCGATCAGTCTGCCCAAGCTGATTGCCACTGTCGGCAAAGCGATTCAAGGCGGGCGCATCTCACCCAAGCCTGGCCTGGCGTTTGAGCATCTGGGCCGCGCTAAAATCATGCTGGAATTACGGCAGCGTATCGATCAGGTGAATCGTCTGAAAGTACCGCTTTTACTAAGCGGCGAGCCTGGATGCGGCTTTGAGTTGATTGCACGCATGCTGCACCAGCGCAACACCGCCTGGGTAGCCCCCGCCAACCATGCCTGGCTTGCGGAGAATCCGTTCGCGTCACTGGCTGAGGCGCGCGACGGGGTGTTGTTCATTGCACACATTGAACTGCTTACCCGCAATGAGCAGAAGGGCCTGGCGCAGTTGCTGACCAAGCTCGAAAAATTTAACGTCCGCCTGGTCGCAGCGGCTTCCCAATCGATGATGCCGCTTGTTGAGAACGGCGAGTTTGACGGGTCGCTATTGACGCAGCTATCCGGGGTGACATTGCGGGTTCCGTCACTGCGCGAACATCCTGAAGATATTCCTGAACTAGCCGGCACGGTGATGTTGCAAATGGTGGAAGCCAATGAATCGCCGATGCGTCATTTCAGTATCGGAGCACTCAATGCGCTCAGAAATCTTGAGTGGCCGGGCAATCTGCCGGTACTACAAAACGCAGTTAAAACCCTGGCACTGACGGGCCTCAGCACCGAGATCTCAGCCGAGGATGTGGCTAGGGTGGCGCGCGAATTTGGACTGGACGCCTCAAGCAGCGCGGCGCCTGCACACGGCATCATAGAATATGAGTTGCCGCTGCGCGAAGCCCGCGAACGATTCGAGTTTCAGTATTTTCAGCACCATATCCGACGCGAGGACGGCAATATGTCGCGCGTTGCCGATAAAGTAGGACTGGAGCGCACCCATCTTTATCGAAAATTAAAGCAGCTCGGGATCCGCCCATCCGGCAAGACCGAGCAAAGCTGAGCAAAACTGTGCGGGCAGACTGTTTCTGCCGTCATTTAATGCGTTGAATTTACGGCGCGTTGGTTGTTCACTCCAAACTTAAACCTTAATAAAGACCGTACACAGCATGATTAAATCCAAAGGGTTGGGCCGTGGCCTCGACGCATTACTAGGCGGCAGATCTGACGCTAGCGCCGACGCCGTGAGGCCTGCGCAAGGCGAACTTCGTGACTTAAAAACCACCGACTTGATACCCGGCAAATATCAGCCGCGCACCCGCATGGATCGTGCTGCGCTGGAAGAACTGGCGCTCTCCATCAAGCAGCGCGGCATCGTCCAACCGATCCTCACCCGCGCCGTTGCGAATGGCAAATTTGAAATCATAGCGGGCGAGCGCCGTTGGCGCGCCGCGCAGATTGCAGGTCTGGCCACAGTGCCGGTGCTGGTGCGCGAGATTGCGGATGATGCCGCGCTCGGCATCGGCCTGATCGAAAATATCCAGCGCGAGGATTTGAACGCGATGGAGGAGGCGGCCGGGATTTTTCGCCTGATCGAAGAATTCAAGCTTACCCATGAAGAAGCGGCGCAAGCGGTCGGTCGATCACGCGCCGCGGTCAGCAATCTATTGCGGCTATTGGAACTGGCCAAGCCGGTGCAAGACATGGTGATGGAAGCCAAACTTGACATGGGACACGCCCGTGCATTGTTATCGCTGGCGAAATCGAAGCAGGTGGAATTAGCGCATCAAATTGTGCACAAAAACCTCAGCGTGCGCGACGCCGAGCGGCTCGTTAAAGCCGAGACTGAGCCACCAAAGCCAGCCAAGACCGCGCTTAGTGCAGATCGTGACACCCGTCATTTGGAAAATGATCTCGCCGAGAAACTGGGCACGCGCGTCTCACTCAAAGCCGACAAAAAAGGCAAAGGCTCGCTTACTATTGCGTTTTTAGATTACGAGCATCTAGATGGGATTTTAGAGCGAACCAAACTGAAGTAACCGCAAGCTAGTTTGGATAAACGTTATTTGACCCTAGCATTGGCGCGGCATCACAAGCATAAACCCGGATTCAAGTTCGAATAGCGATGTTATTGGGCGCTAGATAAAGGGGTGAGGACACGAAAAGCGGTACCCTTTTGTTTCTGAGACGAAAGGATATCGCCATGAAGCGCTCGCACCTCACCCTAGACGAACGTTACCT
>JBBRZG010000020.1:0-35396 GCA_038236905.1 Burkholderiales bacterium | reverse complement strand
CCGACGTTATTCCATCGGGACCAGAAGTAGCTGTGCTCTGCGCTCTGAACGAACGTTTAATCCGGTAACCTGGACGACACCGGACGATTTTAGATCGACGCGTCCCTCAGCCAACCAGCGCAATACCTGCGGGTAGAGCTGGTGTTCCGCAGCTAATACACGCGCGGCCAATGAGTCGGCGGTATCGTCTTGCGTGACTCGCACCGCCGCCTGCGAAATAATCGGACCGTGATCTAATTTCGGCGTGACGAAATGCACCGTGGCACCATGGATTTTTACGCCGGCATCAATCGCCGCCTGATGGGTATGCAGACCTGGAAACGCCGGTAACAGCGACGGATGAATGTTGATAATGCGCTTCGCGAAACGCTTGATAAACGGCTCCGATAACACCCGCATGAAACCAGCCAGAACCACATAATCCGGTTTGAACTCATCGATTTGGTTCGCCAGCGCCTCGTCGAACCTCTCCCGAGATTCATAGGCCGTATGATCCATCCCGATCGCCCGCACTCCCAATTTGGCAGCCGTTTCTAATCCTTTTGCGTCAGGTCGATTGGAAATCACCGCGCGAATATCAAGCGGCAGCGCAGAGCCTAGAATTGCTTCCATGTTGCTGCCACGGCCTGAAATTAGAATGACAATCGATTTCATGGTTTGCGATGAGAAATAGATAAATAGCGAAACAAATTATAGAACATCCAGCACCTGCGAGCGTTACGACACACTTTTGCTTGCTAAGCCGCGCTAGTTCTGGGGTTTTTAAATCTGATATTTCCCAATGGCTAGGTTGTAGCAAAATTTCACCCACAACTTTACTCGCAAAAATGCTGTTTCGTTATCGAAGATGTTTACCTGCACTTATTGCAGAAGACGCTCTAAAGAGTGGGTTGGTACAAAGTATCACGGCAAAAATAACATTTACAGCAAGGTAATGCGGAAGCCGATGGGCAGCACGGCCACGCATTTATTTATCAATCCATCTAACCTGCTGGCAGCCACTCTGTTGCTGTTTGGCGCGTTCCAGAGGATGGCGCATCGTAAGCCAACGGCGCTAAGCCAGTTGTCTCGCAGCGCGGCGGTATTGCAAATTGCGGTGGTCGGCATCGCGTTTGCGATCTTGTTGTGCGGAGTTGACTCCGGCGCACCGCAGCATACTTGGCCGCGATCGCCGTTGTGTTTTCTATCAGCGGGTTGCTGTTTAAATCAGCAAAAAAACTGAATAAAACCGATCAAGGCTAAAGCACAATTGCCTGCTTTTCCCCATCCGCGCGCGCTTGAATTTCACCAATCACAAATACGGTTTCACCATGTTCGCGAAGCAATTCGGCGGCGCGTTCTGCGTCGTCTTTGGCGATAACGACAATCATGCCAATCCCGCAATTAAACGTCCGCGCCATCTCGCCATCATCGATATTTCCATGCTGCTGCAGCCATGCAAACACACCCGGCGCGACCCATGATTTGCGATCAATCACGGCCTTCACGTGCGGCGGGAACATGCGCGGAATGTTCTCCGTCAATCCACCTCCTGTAATGTGGGCCATCGCTTTCACTGACATCGCTTGCATTAGCGCGAGCAACGGTTTCACGTAGATCCGCGTCGGCGCGATAAGGTTAAGAGCTAATTGCGCGTTTTCAGGCGCGTTCAAATCCACGCCTGATCGTTCAATAATTTTGCGCACCAGCGAATAGCCATTCGAATGTGGCCCGCTCGATTTCAGACCCAACACGATGTCGCCCGACGCCATCGTCAGACCGGTAATGATCGCGTCGCGTTCAACCAAGCCGACGGCGAAGCCCGCCAGGTCATATTCGCCCGCCGGATACATTGATGGCATTTCGGCAGTCTCGCCGCCGATCAGCGCGCAGCCCGCCAGCTCGCAGCCATAAGCGATGCCCTTGACCACATCCGTCGCGACCGGCACATCCAATTTGCCGCATGCAAAATAATCAAGGAAGAAAATTGGCTCCGCGCCCTGTACCAAAATATCGTTCACGCTCATGGCGACCAAATCCTGGCCAACGGTGTCGTGTTTGTTCAAGTGGAACGCCAGTTTTAGTTTGGTGCCGACACCATCGGTGCCCGAGACCATCACCGGGTTTTTATATTTCTTTGATACTTCCACCAGCGCGCCGAATCCGCCGATGCCGCCCAGCACTTCGGGGCGCATGGTACGTTTGGCGAACGGTTTGATATTTTCGACGAGTTGGTCGCCTTCATCAATATCAACCCCCGCGTCTTTATATGTCAGCGGCGAAAGTGAAGAGGGGGGAAGAGAATTTGGTGCCATGGGCTTCATAAAAGAAAAAGTTGGAAGAGACAACAGAGGCGGTAACGAGAAAGTAAAGAGATAGCGAATAGCGAAGAAATAGGCTGGTCAATTGAGCCGTTGAAATTGGCTGAATTTCGGTTAGCATGCTTGCAATAAAACCAAATTTTACTGGAAATGACGCCTAATCCGAAACGTTCGTTGATTCGATCGCACCTACCGCTCCGCCCTCAGTGGCTTGCACGGCTTCACGGACGCGCGCACGCTCGCCCACTCGCATGGCTGGATTTGCATCTGGCGACGCTGATCGTGGTGCTAATTGTCTTTGCATTGCTGCTGTGGACGCTATCGCCGATCCTGGCACCATTTCTAGCGGCGGGCATACTCGCCTACATTTTTGATCCATTGGTCAACAAGCTCGCTGCGCGGGGGGTACCGCGCGCGTTGGGCACTGCGTTGGCGGTGCTGGTGCTTATTTTGAGCGTCGTGTTGCTGCTGGTGATTATTCTGCCGCTGTTCTACACCGAAATATCGCAGCTTGTGGAGCAATTTCCAGCGCTGGTAGATCAAATCAAAACCATCGCACTGCCTTGGGTGAATCAAAAGCTGGGCACCTCGCTCACGCTCGATCCAACCGTATTCCGCCAGTTTGTAACCGATAATCTGCAAGACGCTGGTGGCATTGCCAAACGTGTGTTTGCCTCGGTTGGTGTGGGCGGCATGGCGGTTGTCGGCTTTATGGTGAATCTTGCCTTGCTCCCCGTGGTGCTTTTCTATGTGCTGCGCGATTGGAACGGCATCGTCGCCAGCGTGGATTCGATGGTGCCACGACGCTTTTACACCACCGTGTCGACGCTCGCGCGTGAGATCGATGCAGTGCTCTCAGAATTCTTGCGCGGACAGCTCAGCGTGATGGTGTTGATGGCCGTATTTTATGTGGCGGGGATGTGGCTGGTCGGGCTGAAATTTGCGCTGCCCGTCGGGCTCATCACCGGTATTCTGGTGTTTGTTCCCTACCTTGGGATCGGCATCGGCCTGCTGTTAGGCACTGTAGCCGCGTTGATGCAGTTCCCCTCTATTACGGGCGTGATGATGGTGTGGGCCGTGTTTGGCGTGGGCCAGTTGCTGGAAGGCTTTGTGGTTACCCCGTGGCTGGTGGGAGATCGAATTGGTTTGCATCCTGTCGCCGTCATTTTCGCCTTGTTGGCGTTTGGACAGGTATTCGGTTTCTTTGGTTTATTACTCGCGCTGCCGGTGAGTGCGGCTATTTTGGTGGGTTTGCGGCATGTTCATCGCAACTACCGCGCCAGCGATTTGTATAAAAAATAAACGCAAAATAAAAAGCTCGATGGCTAAACGCGCCGCTGCTAAGGCGATGGTTTGACGTGACTACGACGGTTTAACTTGCGCGCAGCTTTAAAAAGCGCGGTACGCTCATTAGTGGTCTTGAGATGCGTCGATAGCTGTTCAAAAAAGTCGCGCGAATTATCAGTGGACGAGGCATAGCGGGCAACCAAAACAGAAGCCTGCGCACCTAGCGTGACCGATACTGCTTCCTCGGCACATGCCATTTGCTCGGACGAGAGCGGCGTTAGGCGGCGTTCTTTGCTGGCACCCGCGCTTTTGGCGAAGAAGGTTTTTTGTGCACGATGTTTTTCGACGGCCAACTTGGCGCGACGCACAAAATAAGCGCGCTTTTCCGCATCGTCAATCCCAACCGCCAGCGTCTGAACAATTTCACGCAGGTTGCGCGTTTGATCCGTGACCCGCTTAACCACTTCGACAGCGAGCGCGCCATGGGCGGGAAGGAGTCCTTTGGTAATTTCAGCCAATAACGAAATTTCTTCGCTGTTCAGCGCGGGATGATCGGACGTTGTCATGTTTATTGGGATAAAAGTTTGTTGCGCGGGTGGCTGCGAAGTCTGCCAAGCATGAAATCTGAGCGATGTTCAGGCGCAGGTTCGCAGATCGCTATGCAGGGCCGACGCCGTGGGGACTGGCGCTGGGCGATTGGACAATGCCCGCGCCAAGATTGAGGCCCTTCGCAAAATCCAGCATACGTTGAATCGAAAGTTTCGCCCGCCGACCGATTTCTGCATCCACTTTGATTTCATTCTTGCCGTTTTCCAAAACCTCGGCTAAGTTTGCTAAGCCGTTCATTGCCATCCACGGGCAATGCGCGCAGCTCTTGCAGGTTGCTGAATTGCCCGCGGTAGGCGCCTCAATGAATATTTTTCCCGGAGCAGCCGCCTTCATTTTGTGAAAAATGCCTTTATCGGTCGCGACGATAAATTCAGTCGCTTCAAGCGTTTGTGCGGCCCTAATAATCTGGGTGGTCGAGCCGACCACGTCAGCCAACCGCACCACACTGGCAGGCGATTCAGGATGTACCAGCACCTTGGCGCGCGGATGCTGCTTTTTCAATTCTTCCAGCTCAAAAGCTTTGAACTCATCATGGACAATACACGAGCCTTGCCACATCAGCATGTCCGCGCCAGTTTGCGCCTGAATGTAATTACCCAAGTGGCGATCCGGGGCCCACAATATTTTTTTACCTTGCGCATGCAAATGTTCAACGATTTTAAGCCCGATGCTGGACGTGACCATCCAATCAGCGCGGGCTTTAACGGCGGCGCTGGTATTGGCATAAACCACCACGGTGCGATCAGGATGCTCGTCGCAAAATTTATTGAATTCATCCGGCGGACAGCCTAGATCTAGCGAGCATTCCGCCTCCAGCTCCGGCATCAACACACGTTTTTCAGGATTCAGTATTTTCGCGGTTTCACCCATGAACCGCACGCCGCACACGACCACGGTTTTGGCAGGATGGTCACGGCCAAATCGCGCCATTTCGAGCGAATCTGAAACGCAGCCGCCGGTTTCTTCGGCCAAATCCTGCAGATCAGGATGCACGTAATAATGCGCAACCAATACGGCGTCTTTCTCCGTTAACAATCTCTTTATTTTCGCTTTAAGCTCAATTCTCTCGGCGGGTGAAGGCTCGTATAAAACTTTTGCCCACGCGTGTTCGGTGGAAATTTTCGTGTCCAGCCTGCCTACGCTACGATGTAGAGGATGGTCGTACTCGATACGGATTGGGGCAAGTGTAGGCATAGGAACATTCAATCTTTATGAAGCGTGGTAGTCGGCAGCAACAGACTCGGAAATTATGTGACCGCATTTCTGGTCTGAAATTGCACCGCTTTCCATTCATCTTTGTTCATGACCTCGCGCAAGGTGTTGACAGCATCCCACACATCCACAAAACGGGTGTAAAGCGGCGTAAACCCAAAGCGCAAGAGATCAGGTTGGCGGAAATCGCCGATCACGTGGCGCGCAATCAGCGCTTGCATAATCGCATATGCATGCGGATGCGCAAATGAAAGGTGGCTTGCGCGCGCCGCGTGCTCGCGTGGTGATACGCAGGTAAAGCCAAATGCTGCGCAATGTTCATCCATCAATTGCCAGAACAGATCGCTCAGCGCCAACGATTTTTGCCGCAACGCTACCACCGAGACGTTATCAAACGTATCCAGTCCGCATTCCAGCGCCGCCATCGAGATGGCTGAATGGGTGCCGCACAAAAATCGATTCATATTTGCTGCGGGCTGATAATCCGCCGCAAAATTAAATGGCGCGGCATGGCCCAGCCAGCCCGCAAGCGGCGTGGACATTTGCGTTTGAAGCGATGAAGTCACATACAAATACGCTGGCGCACCCGGTCCACCGTTCAGATATTTATAACCGCAGCCCACCGCAAGCTCTGCGCCGGATTCTGCCAGCGCAACCGGCAACGCACCCGTACTGTGGCTGAGGTCCCAGATTATGTGGGTACCTGCGGCTTTTGCCTGTTGGTTCAGCGCGGACATATTGTGAACATGCCCTGTGCGGTAATCAACCTGAGTGATCAACGCTGCCGCGACCGTATGATCAAGCGCATGCTCGATATGATCAGCCTCAACTAACTTCAATTGGTATTTATTTCCAAGCAGCTCGGTCAAACCTTGCGCGATGTACAAGTCCGTGGGGAAATTCCCGCGTTCCGAAATGATTACGCGGCGGTTTTCGTCATCCGCCACGCGCGGCAGTTGTAGTACTGCCGCAAGCAGCTTAAAAATATTGATCGAGGTCGAATCGGCAACGATGACCTCATGGGTATGGGCACCGATTAACGCGGCAATCTTTGCACCGATTTTTTGCGGAAGGTTAATCCAGTCATGCTGATTCCACGACCGAATCAAATCACGCCCCCATTGATGTTCAACCACGTGGGCAATATGTGCCGATGTTATGCGGGGTAACGCGCCCAGCGAATTCCCGTCAAGGTAGACGGTGTCGTCGGTCAAACTGAACCTTGCGCGGGCATGGCTTAATTCGTCTTGGTCGTCGAGCTGAATGCAGGCTTCACGTGTCACCGCTGCCGCGGCGGAGAATTTGGAAAGTGTTTTCATCATTAATTATCGCAGAGCGGCCAGTCTCTCTGACCTCGGTTACTATTATTGTATGAATCCAAATCATTTAAACGTTTCGCATCCCGCTGAGCGGCATGCCGAGCATACGGCTTTGCACGCTTCGCCATGGGTGCTGCGGTTTGCTGAAATGATTCCGGAGCAGAGTGCTGAGCGGAGCCCCATTCGCGGTGATGTGCAGGATACCGCCGCAGCACAGGTTTTGGATATCGCCGCAGGGGCGGGCCGCCATTCACGCGCGCTGGTGTCGATGGGTCATACCGTGATTGCGGTAGATTGTGACCTGAGCCGATTTGTTGAGCCACCGCTAGGGGTGACCTTATTTACGGCCGACTTAGAACTAAACCCGTGGCCGTTTGCAAATCAGCAATTTGTCGCGGTGGTCGTAACCAATTATCTGTATCGTCCGTTGTTGCCGCTCATTGTTGCGGCAATCGCCCCTGGCGGGATCCTGATTTACGAAACATTCGCGATTGGTAATGAGCAGTTCGGACGGCCTGCACGCGCTGAATTTTTGCTTGAGCCTGAAGAGCTGCTGAACGCGGTGCGTGGTGAATTGCAGGTCATCGCGTATGAAAATGTGTTTGTCCGGGAACCCAAGCCTGCGATGGTTCAACGTATCGCGGCGATTCGTAAAAATTGAAATGGCACGAAACGCCCTATATCTAGAGCGCTCTTCGGCAAATATGTGCTTGGAAAAGGCCGCCAATGCTGGAGGTTGTGAATTAATTTTTGCTTCGCGTCAGCGTGGACGCGCTTTAAACGTAGATTCAATGCGACCGATGAACAGCCGTCTCCGCATCCGATTAGGTCAACATATTCTTAAATTTATTCATGAACTGCTCCGCCTCCTCTGCGCTGGAGTATTTCATCAAAATATCGCGCAGTCGCATCATCATGACGATGAGGTCTTCAACGGTTTCTGCCGAGGTGATTTTTGGCGCAATCAGTTCAACATCTTTTTTCATGCGAACACGCAAATCGGCAAGGATATAGGCCTTGACTGTTTCTAGTGGGAAATATCCACCCGCGCGCGCGGCGGGTTGGGCGCTCGTTCGCGCAGCAGTTTGCTCAACAGGCGGCGGTTCAATCGGTCTATCCGCTTGTTGCTGGGGTTGACGCGGCAACGGTAACGACACGACGTTGCGTGTAAACGCGGCGACATTCGAAAAGGGATTTTTTTGCGGCGCGCCATTGTGTTCAAGAGCCGCCTGTGGATCGCGTTTAAGCGCAATAAAACCATCTGCAAATAGACTATCGATCGCATCACGCGTGTTGCCTAAAACGTGTGTCAACTCGATCAGTTGGTCAAGCGTGCGCACGCCATCTACAAACACCAGAAATCGTCGCAGTCGTGGATGCAATATTTGCGTCTCTTGCGCGATTTCTTCATAGCCGCGCTGTGTTTTTCTAAACACGTTATCGCCAGCAAATTCTGCTCCCGTCGCTCTTGTGATCATAAGAATTCTTGTGTCGGCTGGGTTCGAGGTCGGGCTTTATGATCAAAAATATTGCGTTAGCGTGCCGACCACATCGGTTAAGTCGGCTTTGTTTTGCGGATCAACCACAAAGAAACCTGGATTGTTTGGTTCGGCACGGCTCTTGTCTGCGTACGGCCATGAAATAAAGCTTGGTCTCGCACAACTTGGCGTTAAAGGCTAACACGGTCTCGCTTCTGGGTTTGCGAAGATTTTGCGATATTTTGAAAAGTTAATCCATGGTATCGCGCAATGCTATCCTCCCCGCAGGCTAAAAGGCGAGAAAAATCTGTCGAGCCTGCGCAGAGTATTCAAGAGTCACTTTTTCACCCTATGGAGCTAACATGAGCTTGGCATTGCTGACCCAATACTCGTTCTTGATAACGTTCATCGCGTTCTGTGCTGCAACATTTTATTTCGTGCTGGAACGCGACTCGCTGCCCGCCGAATTTCGCTCAACTGCCTCAATCGCCGCGTGTTATCTGGGTATCGGGGCGATTAACTATTCTCTGATGCTCGGATATGTGCCTCGAGACGGCATGATGGAATCCTTGGTAAAGTTTCCAACTGAATTACGCTATGTGGACTGGCTTTTGACCACTCCGCTGATGTTGATCAAATTCCCCAGCTTGCTTGGCTCGGCCAGAAATCGGCTGTTATTGGTGTCATTGATCGTGGCGGATGTGATGATGATTTCGACAGGTTATGCGGCTGAAGTGTTTTTCCGACAGGGCGCAATTCATGAAGCATGGGCACTTTTTATCTCGGGTTGTGTTGCCTTTTTACTGATTCTTTACTTACTTTACGTGGTGGTCACAACTGCTCAAGAGTACGCGTTGGCACCCATTTCTGCGGGTTTGGACAATATGAAGCGATTCATATTGATCGGGTGGTCAATTTACCCTGTGTGCTTTATTTTGATCATGATTTCGAATTCACCCGAGATGAAGGTCACACGTGAGTTGTTATTCAATATTGCAGATGCGGTCAACAAAATTGGCTTGGCCATGATCGCGGTTTCAGCGGCTCGTTCGGTAGCCCGGGACCGCGAAATTAAGGACGCAATGGCGAGTCTATAAATTTGAATTCTCTATAAGTGCGCTCGTTGCACTGCGGAACCCAATCACCCCGCACTTGTCGTAACCGTACTGGTTTTAAAGACGACCTTAAAGACAATTCGCGCTCACGGATTAGCTAATGCCAAGCCAGACCCACATAAAACCTGCTGCCAAATGCGGAATGCGTTCGGCGCTGTGGATAGGTTAAAATGCGCGCTTGCCTGTTTTTCTGTGATTGCACCTATGCGGTCGCTGACTGCTCCTGACATCTTATCCATGGTTACGCAAAGCTTATGTTGACCGGTAGTCTCGTTGCCATCGTTACGCCCATGTTGCCCGACGGCGCGCTTGATTATCCACGTCTTAAATCATTGATCGATTGGCACGTTGCTGAGGGCACGGACGGTATCGTTATCGTTGGTACTACTGGCGAATCGGCAACCGTCGATTTCGATGAGCATTTCTCGCTCATTAAGGCTGCTGTTGAATATGCGGCGAAGCGCGTGCCGGTGATTGCGGGCGCGGGAGCCAATTCAACCAAAGAAGCTGTGAATCTGACGGAGTTTTCAAAACGTGCGGGCGCGGACTACGCGCTGTCTGTGGTGCCGTATTACAACAAGCCGACGCAAGAGGGGATGTACCAGCATTTCCGCACGATTGCGGAAGCAGTTGATATTCCCGTCATTTTATATAACGTGCCGGGCCGCACAGTCGCGGATTTGAGCGGCGATACCACCATCCGGCTGGCGCAGATTCCGAACATTGTCGGCATCAAAGATGCGACCGCCAATATGGCGCGTGGCGCTGATTTGCTGATGCGCGCGCCGAAAGATTTCGCTATTTACAGCGGTGAAGATGTATCGACGCTCGCGCTGATGTTTTTAGGCGCGCACGGCACAATTTCGGTGACCGCTAACGTGGCCCCCCGGCTGATGCACGAAATGTGCGTGGCCGCCCTCAACGGTGAGCGTGCCAAGGCAATCGAAATCAACAACCGGCTCATGGGCCTGCATAATCATTTGTTCTTGGAACCCAATCCTATTCCCGCAAAATGGGCGCTCAATCAAATGGGCCTCATTGAAACGGGTATCCGTCTTCCGCTTCTACCGTTCGAATCAAAGTTTCATGCGCAGTTGCGTGAAGCGATGAGCGCGGCTGGCATTCATGATCTTGTAAAGGAATCGGCTTGAATATGTCGAAATTGTCGAAGTTTATTGTTCCCAAAGCCGTTCGCATCTGCGGCCTTAGCGTCGTGGCAGCACTCACCGTATCCGGCTGTACGATGTTTGGCTTATTTGGCGCAAACAAAAACACTGATTACCGCGCACAAGGCGGCAAAATCGCCTCGCTGGAAGTACCGCCTGACCTTACCTCGCCCACGGTGGATGATCGTTTTGTCATTCCCGATGGGAAAGCAACGACTTATTCACAATACAGTCAGCGCGGCACAGGCAGTACCACAAGCGCCCCAAGCAGCAGTACTGTTCAAGTGGGCTTACTGAAAATTGATAATGCACGTGTCGAACGTGCGGGTGAGCAACGCTGGCTGGTCGTGAATGCGACGCCCGAAAAAGTTTGGCCTGCGTTAAAAGAGTTTTGGGCAGATGCGGGCTATGTCCTGAATCGCGAAAACGCGACCATCGGCATCATGGAAACCGATTGGCATGAAGATCGCACCAGAATTTCGCAAGACATCATAAGAAATACCGTGGGACGATTTCTGGATGGCCTATGGTCATCAAATACACGCGATAAATTCCGCGTTCGCGTCGAGCCGGGAATTGAAACCGGTACAACCGATATATTTTTAAGCCATCGCGGCTTGGAGGAGATTTACACCAACCTCGACAAGACCAGCACCGGCTGGCAACCCAGAGCACCTGACCGCGATCTCGAGGCGGCCACGTTGAATCGCATGATGGCGAAGTTTGGCGTAGAGGCAAGCAAAGCGACGGCATTAGCCTCCGCTGTCGTCTCCGGATCGGGCTTGCCGGGATCTATCAGCAAGGCAAGCTATGACAAAACCAAAAACGGTCCGCTGGTGGTGAGCGAGCCGTTTGATCGCACATGGCGTCGCGTAGGTTTGGCGCTGGATCGTACCGGCTTTACAGTTGAAGATCGGGATCGCTCGAAAGGCTTGTTTTTCGTTCGCTATATTGATCCCGAAGGTGATTCCAAATCATCCGATAAAGGATTTCTGGACAAGCTCGCTTTCTGGCGCAAGGACGATCCTGCGTCAAAGCCGCAGTACCGTATTTCGGTCGTTGAGGCGGCAGGTGTGAGCAACGTTGAAGTGCAGACCGGTGAAGGTAAGCCTGATAACTCGGCGACGGCCAAACGCATTCTGTCGCTGTTGCTTGAACAGTTGAAATAACACTAATGGTAGATAGCCAAAAGTAAGCAAATAAAGTGGGCTCGTCGCAGGCGACGAGCCCACTTTATTTGCAGGCGTTTTTTTGAATCGGGAATGAGCGCATGCGGGCTTCGCGGTATTTTTTATCCAGTGTTTTTGCAGTATTCTCCGCTAGTATTTCCGCTGAATTTTTAATTAACCCGCCGCTGTGTCGTTAAGATTTACCTCCCTTGGTAGCGGCAGCGAGGGCAACGCGCTGATTGTCGAAGTAACCGCCGGCACAAGCACCACTCGCGTCATGATGGATTGCGGCTTCGGTCTGGCGGAAACCGAGCGCCGCCTGGCCCGCGCCGGTCTCTCGCCCAGCGATCTTGACGGCATCACCGTGACTCACGAGCACTCCGATCATATCGGCGGCGTAGCTCGATTTGCGCGTAAACACAGCATACCGGTCTGGTTGACGCACGGTACCGCCAAAGTGTTGCGCGATAGTTCAGTGCCTGCGGTGCTGCTGCACTATGTTGACCCACACCAATCGTTCGCCATCGGTGATATTCATGTGACGCCGTACTACGTGCCGCATGATGCGAATGAGCCGGTGCAATACGTGTTTTCAGACGGCGTGAAGCGGCTTGGTGTGCTGACCGATACGGGAACGCTGACGGTGCATATTGAAGAAACGTTGTCGGGTTGTGATGCGCTAGTGCTTGAATGTAACCATGACTTGGATATGCTCATGAATGGCCCGTATCCGGCATCCCTTAAACGACGTGTTGCCGGTAAGTTTGGGCATCTCGATAACGCGACCTCAGCGCATTTGCTGACGCGTATTGATTGCACCCGCTTAACCCATCTATTTGCGGCACATCTGTCATCCAGTAACAATTCACCCGCGCTGGCTAAGGCCGCGCTGGCGGACGCAATGGGTTGTGATGGCAGCTGGGTCGGAATCGCCGATCAAGACGCTGGATTCGAGTGGCGCGACGCCTGACGGTAAGGTAGAACGTCATTGGTGCGGTAGCCGTAGTGTCAGAATTGTCTGCAAGAGCAATGCGTGTGGCAACAATTTACGCCGCAAATAAAAACGCCGACTCAAAAGTCGGCGTTTTTTCAGATCAAAAGTAATGCTGATCTGAACCTTTCGCAGCTAGCGAAAATTACTTCTTCATCGCATCTTTTGCTGCGTCTTTAGCAGCTGCACCGGCATCTTTGGCAGCTTCAACAGCTTTGCCAGCGACGTCTTTAGCAGCGGTAGCGCCAGCAGCGGCTGCGTCTTTAGCAGCGGTGGTGGCATCTTTACCAGCTTCAACAGCTTTAGCGCCTGCGTCTTTAGCAGCATCAGCAACAGCGCTTGCACCAGCTTTGGCAGCATCGGTCGTTGCGGTGGCGGCGTCGGTAACAGCTTTAGGCATTTCGACTTTTGGTGCTTCTACTTTAGGCATTTCAACTTTTTTAGCTTCTTCTTTACCGCAGGCGGTAAGACCAACAGCAACAATTGCAGCAACGAGGATTGACTTGTTCATGGCGACTTCCCTTGATAATTAATGTGAAAAAATTTTGATCAAAAATTTTTATCGGCTTCGTGGTTTCTAACCGCTTCGCAGTAAAACTGTTCTGAAAGCAATCGGATTACCGCGGTGCTCTTCAACAACGCTTTTACAACAATGCTCTGTTAAATAACGTTTTTTGACCGACTTTCAAGTATAGCATTTGTCTGACGCACTGCACAATATCTGCAAGAAAATGTAACTAAATCCGTGGGTTGCGGCTGTTTTCAGTCATTTTTACCCCCGTAAACTACAAACCCGTGGCACCGCCGACCGCTACAAGTTCCGTACTTTCCCAAATTTCTTCAAACCGGTCTATAAAAGGTTGAGTGGAATTTGCATCGTGCAGCGTCAGCACCGACCGCTGATGTTCAAAGTAGGGCTTCCGCCAAAAGTGCGCATTTTCCGCGATGATCATCACATCTTTTGCTTCACGTGCCTGGCCGACCGTGCGATGAATTTGAACCTGCGTCGAATGCAATTGCATGAGCATCAATAAGCGCGGTAATTCGCTTTCGATTGCGGTCGTTTCATGCAACGCGATGCGAATCCGGCTGGTGCGATTTTTCAACAGCAGTGTCTTCAAGACCTCAATGCGGCCAGGCCGTCCAAAATCTCGTTCACGCAGAGTAGCCGGATGTGCATCAAATATTCGAAGTTCGCGCGTCGCGTTGCTCACCACCCGGTCAATCGCCAGCAGCGCTTCCGAGTTGGATTCCATTATTTGATAAACAAGTTCAGGCGTCGTCATTGGGTGGCTTTAAGTAAATAAAAAACAGTGTTACAGGATCTGCACATAACCGTTTGCGACCAGATTCTGCAGCATCATATGTGACGCAGGCGAGAGCTGCGCCACATCGCGAGGGTCCAAGGTCCTCGTGTTGGCAAGTGCGCGCCATATCGGGCGATCTTTTTTAGCCACATCTGCAGACATTTCCAGTTCATCGCCATTCATGAAAAACATATTATCGACAAACAAAAATTTTGTCTTCAAATCCAGCTCAACGCCGTTAGTGCAAATTTTTTGTAGAAAAGTTCGAGTCGATAGTTTTCTTTCGGGTGCATCGAAATAAATGTGCGATTTGGGTTCGGTAAAGAATCGACCTGCAAATCGTTTCATCATGTCCGGCTCGCTCGCCGCTTTTGTGGCTTTTGCAAGAATTTGCGCGAGGCGGGCTTGCATGTCGCGATCAATACTGCCGGGTGCTTCAGTTGCTGCTAAATCGCTGTCTTTGTACAACCCGACCGGGGACAATCCATCGCGCAAAAAATCTAGAAAGTCATAAGTAATTTCAGCGGCATCCGGCGCGCGAAAGCCGATCGACCACGTGATGCAATCGGTTTCTGCCACGCCGTGATGCGCATAGCCAGGCGGTAGATAAAGCATATCGCCCGTTTTCAATAGCCATTCCTGCTCGGGCTTAAAATTTGCCAAAATTTTCAGCGGGACATCTGGCACAAGGGACAAGTCACTCTGCGCCGAAATTTGCCAGCGCCGCTCGCCAGCGCCTTGTAATAAAAAAACGTCATATGAATCAAAATGCGGGCCCACGCCTCCGCCTTTAACAGCATAGCTCACCATCAAATCATCAATTCGCGCATGTGGAATGAAACTAAATCGCTGCAGTAACTCATGCGCTTCGCGCGAGAAATGTTGTGTGTCCTGAACCAAAACCGTCCAAGCCGACTTGTTCAACGTGCCGAAAAGTTTTTTGGATATTGGGCCCTGATGCATTTCCCACCGGCTTTTGCTTCCTTCGGGTTTGGTGATTACCCGGCTCTCGGCTTCTTCGCGCCCCGCCAGCTCGATAATCTCAGCCGCAGTCAATGGCGCTTCAAAATCGGCGAACGCATTCCGAATTAGCAGCGGTTTCTTCTGCCAATAATCGCGTAAAAACTTGGCTGGCGTCAGGCCATTCAGATACGTCAGCGCAACGTTTTTTTTCATGGAAAATTTTCTAAATCGGTGTGTGGCAAATTAAAAATAAAAATGCGCTAGAATTAGTCCAGCGAAATTCTGCCATAGAATGTGTTCATGATTTTGCAGGCAAACTTGGCATTCAACAGAGGGTTTTGGTGCTTGTGTCTACAGCTTTTAGTTACTAGATCGCCGCCCGTTCGTTGCTTTTCCGTTCTTTTTTCCTTATGTCGCACTCTGTTCATCATTAAATCAATAATTTAATAATCGCTTCACTATTGATGAGATAAAAAACAATGTTGCATATCGGCTCTGCTGCTCCGCCATTTGAACTTCCCGACGCGAGAATGGAAATGATCCAGCTTTCCAGCTTTCGCGGCAAGAAAAACGTGGTTCTTTATTTTTATCCAAGAGATGGCACGCCCGTATGCACGCGTGAGGCAATCGAATTCTCGGATAATGAGGAAGAATTTTCTGAGTGTGACACCGTCGTGATGGGCGTATCGCGCGATGACTGGATGGTGCACGAAGAGTTTTGCGACAAACATGGCATATCGGTGCGGCTGCTTTCTGATACGGATTGCGAAGTGGCGCGGAAATACGAAGTCATGATGGAGCAATCAGGCAACGGTGCTACCAATAATGCCAACCCCAACGCTAACGGCGATAGGAACGTCGACAAGAATATCAGCGCGGGCAGCAGTGGCGGGTCGCACGAAACAGTGCGGCGCTGTACTTTCATCATCGATAAAAAAGGCGTCCTGCGACATATTTTGCACGACATGAACCCACGCGAACACGTCGACAATGTTTTAGGTCTGGTTCGGCAAATTCACGGGCTTTGATGCCCGCGCGTATTTTTAATTTAATTCACTTCATACATGATCATTTCACAAGACTCCGTTGTTACCATCACCTATGAACTCGCTGACAGCGATGGCAACATGATTGAGGAGGCAGGCACCAAACTAGCTTACGTTCACGGCGGTCACGGCGGGATTTTTCCGCTAGTTGAAGAAGGCCTGAATGGAAAAAAAGCGGGGGATGAATTCTCGATATCGCTAGAGCCGGAAGATGCTTTTGGCGACTACGATGAGAATCTCATTCGGATTGAACCGAAAGCGGTATTTCCAGCCAATATTGAAGTTGGCGCGCAGTTCGAGGGCCTCCCGCCGGGCGACGAAGACGATAAGTGGGTCGTCTACACCGTTACCAATATTGCGGATGACCAGGTTGTCATCGACGGCAATCACCCTTTGGCGGGCGAGCGCTTGCTGTTTAAGTGCACCGTGGACGATGTGCGCAAAGCGACTGCCGAGGAGTTGTCGCATGGCCATGTGCATGGTGAACATGGCCATCATCACTAATTTCCCCTGTGGGGAGCGCAGCCAAATCGACTGGCGCTAAACTATTTCACCACCGTTGGCGGAAACCCGCCTGACTTAATCGAAAACGGGCTAATGCGATCATTAGCGTTTACAGTCACTTTCACCCAGTTTACGAACGGGCTCCCGTAGCCCTCCACTCGGATAACATTGCTGATGGCGTGTTTGTTCAACGGGCTGCGATACGGTTCAACGCGAAACTGGTGGCTGTCGCCGTGTGCAAAAAGAATTGGCTTGCCGAAAGCCGTGGCGGCTACGTCGAACGCTTCCAGAAAGTCATGAAAGCCGCTTTTTCGCACAACCGCAGGTGCCTCTTCAAAGCCCGGATTCGCCTGCAAAAAAATCGCCAAGCCGGTGATGTTGTCTGCGCGCGCCGTAATCATTGCGTGTTTTAGCCAGGCAATATTGGCGCGGTTGCGCTCGATTTGTTCGGCATCGTTGGCAGCATCAAATCCCTTGTTGTCATTGCTGCCCTGAATATTGAGAGTAGCGTAGACCACGCCGCCGTGGACCCAAAGCGTATTTTCGGTGTAACGCGAAAGTATCGGGTCAGCAGCAAAAACGTCTGACTGGCGAAGCAGCGGGAATCTATGTTTGCCCAGCGTTTCCGGTGAAGTGTGGAAAATCTCGCGCAGCTTTTCAAGCCGCTCCAGAGGTTGATAAGGGCCGTTGGTGGGGCGACGGCAGTCTACCCAATCGTTATCGCCGGGCAACAAAATAAACGGATGTTTCGAGCGGTTGAATTCATCGCGCCGCCGCACGTAGAGGGCATCGGTGCAGGGCGCATTGCTGCCTGCTTTGAAATCGCCCACGTGCACCACAAAAGCCATCGGTTCGCTGCTGATCGCGTCGAGTAAATCCGGGAACAGCGCTTCCTCGCGGGCCGAGTATTCCTGATCACCAATCAATGCGAACGAGTAGGTGTGGTTTGCAGAAAGCGAAGAGCAGGAGGCAAGGGTGAACGCCGCAAACGCTGAAAAAAGTGTTTTCAAAATTGTATTCATTAATTCATTTTTCTAAGAGTGTTTCGTAAGAGTTCTTGGAGCTCATAAAGCGCATCTAACGCCTCTTTCGGCGACAGCTCGTCTAGCTTTAAGCCTTCCAGCGCATCCAATGCGGGATTCGCTTCAACCTCTAGCGCTGGTGCGGACGCCGAGAACAAATCGCCTTGTGGATGGCGTCCTGCCTGTGCTTGCTCTAATTCACCCAGCTGCTTTTTTGCAACACGAACAATCGATTTCGGCACGCCCGCCAGCTGCGCCACTTGCAGCCCATAGCTCTGATTGGCCGGTCCGGATTCGAGCTTGTGCAGAAACACAATCTTGTCTTTCATTTCAACCGCATCCAGATGCACGTTCGCTAAATTGGGGAGCTCCGCATTCAACCGCGTCAGCTCAAAATAATGCGTTGCAAACAAACAATAACAGCGCGTCGTTTCTGCCAGGTGTCGCGCGATCGCGTATGCCAGCGAGAGGCCATCGAAGGTCGATGTGCCACGGCCGATTTCATCAATCAAGACCAGCGAATGCATCGTCGCACTATTCAAAATCGCTGCGGCTTCGGTCATCTCGACCATGAATGTTGAGCGGCCACCCGCCAGATCATCCGACGCACCAATCCGCGTCATGATCGCGTCAATCTTGCCAATCTCAGCCGACTTCGCGGGCACGAATGAGCCGGTGTGCGCAAGCAGCACAATCTGCGCGACTTGCCGCATATAAGTCGATTTGCCGCCCATGTTTGGGCCGGTGATCAACAGCAACTGGCGCGAGCGGGAAAGCTCGCAATCATTGGCGATAAAACTATCGACCTGGCTTTCCACCACCAGATGACGACCGCCTTCGATCGCGATGCGGTCATCGTCAACAAATGTCGGTGGCACCAGTTTGAAATCGCGCGCATTAGCGGCGTTCGCACAAAGTACATCCAGCTCAGCCACGGCGCGAGCCAGCGCATGCAGAGCGGAAACATGTGGCAGCAAACTATCCAGCAATTGATCAAATAAAAATTTCTCTTTCGCCAGCGCACGTTCGCCGGCTGACAACGCCTTGTCTTCAAACGCTTTTAATTCCGGCGTGATGAAACGCTCCGCATTTTTAAGCGTTTGGCGACGTCGATAATCATCCGGCAGCGCGCCGTTTTTATCGATCTGCCCTTGCGTGATCTCGATATAAAAACCATGCACCCGGTTGTACTCCACGCGCAGACTTGCGATCCCGGTGCGGGCACGCTCACGGGCTTCCAGATCAAGCAGAAAACCGCTCGCATTCGACTGCATGCCGCGCAACTCGTCCAGCTCCGCGTTGAAGCCGTCGCGAATCACGCCACCATCGCGAATCGTAATCGATGGCTCATCTTTGATCGCGGCAGCAAGCCCAGCGTGGATGAGCGGTTCCGGGCAAAAATGTTCCAAGTGCTTCGCCAGTGCTTGGGTTTCAATATTGATGAGCAATTGGTAGAGCGATGGCGCTGTCGCCAACGCATCGCGCAAGGCACTCAAATCGCGTGGCCGCGCCGTCTTTAACGCTACTCTGGTGACGATGCGTTCAATGTCCGCCCAGTCGCTGATGATGTGGCGAATATTCATCACATGCGGCGCCAGTGAAGCGCTCGCTTGTAAGCGCTCCAAAATCACGCGCCGATCACGCAGCGGATGATGCAACCAGTCGCGCATCATGCGTGCACCCATGCTCGTGACTGTCGTGTTGAGCAGCGAAAAAAGCGTCGGCGAGGCATCGCGATTGATCGTCTCTGAAATTTCCAGATTGCGTCGCGTCGCCGCATCCATGCGGATAAATTCGTCATCACGCTCGACCGATAAACCCGTGATGTGCGGCAGCGCCGCGCGTTGGGTTTGCTGCACGTAATGCAGCAGCGCACCCGCGGCCGCAATTGCGGTGTTCAACCCCTCACAACTAAACCCCGCCAAATCTTTCACGCCAAATTGTTTGGATAAAAGTTTGTGAGCCGACTCAGAATCAAACTGCCAATCCGCTTGTCGTTTGATTGAAGGCTTAATTGAAATGGTATTCAACTGAATTGCGAAACTTTCAGCGACCACCAGTTCAGCGGCCTGCAATCGTTCCAGCTCGGATGCGAGTGCTTCGGTAGCCGTTTCCATAATCCGAAAACGTCCACTCGCCAGTGACAGCGCAGCGATACCCAATTTTTCATTTTGAATAAAAACCGCCGCGATAATCACGTCGCGCGCATCGGGCATCAACGCTGAATCAGTCAGCGTGCCCGGCGTGATGATGCGTGTCACGGCGCGCTCAACCGGCCCTTTGCCGGTAACTTCCCCCACTTGCTCGACGATCACCGCGGATTCGCCCAGCTTCACTAGTTTGGCGAGGTAGCCCTCCACCGAGTGGAACGGTACGCCTGCCATTTTGATCGGGGCACCGTTTGAATTGCCGCGTTGTGTGAGGGTGATGTCGAGCAGCTTAGCGGCCTTGATCGCGTCGGAAAAAAACAGCTCATAAAAATCGCCCATGCGATAGAACACGAGCGTGTCGGGATGCTCCGCCTTGATGGCAAGATATTGCGCCATCATCGGTGTATGTGCGGTGACGGTGTTACTTTTAGCAGGTTCGGCGGGCTGTTTTTGCATCGAAGGGTTAGTGGTTTTCTTGTGCCGAAAATAGTTGCTGGCTGCGCCTCAAATTATCGCACGGGGTGGCTTTTCGATTCTGATTGCACAGATGTCGTTGCGCCATTGAAATTGATTGCTTACCGCTGCCTCATGCTGATTGTCGCAATGCCGTTTTTGCCTGCGCCTGCAACTGTGCCGTGATGTTGGATATCCGTAAAGTTCCCTCCCTCAGCAATGCGCGCGACAGTGCTCGCGACCTGCACTGGATCTGTGATGTGCAGTCGTACGACGATGCGCTCGCCTTGACGGGTTACCCCAACGAGCGAGGCACCATCGCTCATGTTTTCTAAGATTGCCTGCAAGTCTTGGCTAGATACTGAAGCTACAGGCTCTGATGCTATTGGCGCTAATGTTGCCGGTGTCGCAGCTGGCGCAGGTGGCACAGATGGAGGCGCGCTTACAACCTCTTGGGGAGATTTTGCGGAAGTGGCCGAAGGCGCTGGCGCCACAGCATTGACGCCATTTTCCTTTTCATAAATTTCGCGCTCAATGCGATATCTGACTTGCGAATTTATTTTCTCGTCAAAAACGTCGATGAAGTTTTGCCATCTCGCCCAACGAGGCGTCACATCAGTCCAATATGCAATACCCGGCGTGCCGGGCCAAATACTGAATCTTCGCGTCTCCCGCACATCAGAGCGAGCCACCAGTGAAGCATCAACGGCACGGCGAAACCGGGCTGTTTGCACCCCAACTTGACGCGTCGGATAGCGCTCGGTGCCACGCGGTAGACTCTGCTCCACGCTGATGAGTGACATTTCTTGCCGCTCACCTACGAGCCAACCACTATCGCATGTGTACTGCGTGCCACGTTGCAGGCTGATGTTTTTCTTCAGTGGCGTCCAGCTTTTATCGTCGGGATTCTGCCGCGAGCCTTCGAACGCCAAGGTCAGTTTTTCAGCTGCGTCGCCCGTGATCGTGACGGTGCTCCAGTGTGTGCCGGACTGCTCATCTACACCGGAACCTAGAACAGTCGAGCTAATTTCGAACGCCGATTTTTCATCATTCCTCGAATCGTAGGAGTAAATTCCCCGCATGTCGGGGCAGTTATGTCCTAGCTGTGAAAGGCCTAATTTGTCCACCAAGGCTGGCCAATCGGTTGGATAGTGTGTCTGGCCGCCGCAGCCTGAAATCAGCAACACAATTACACTGCAAAACAGGTAATAAGCCATCGAAAGCGAGGCTTTCAATATCGAGTCTGCGGTGCGAAGCGTAGTAGCAAAAGATGGGTCGATGCGCGTTTGCGACCGAGGATGCGTTGTAAGTATTGGAATCACGATCTGAGTTTTATTAGCCTTAGTATTTTGTTTTTGCATGAATAAAATCACGTTTTTAGGTAAATTCATTTCCTGAGTTTCAATTATTGCACGCTCGACTTTTCATTTTTGGTTCGTGATGACCGTAGGCGCGTTGTGCCGATGTCCTAATTTGGCTATTGACGAGACTAGGCAAAAAATCTGCGTCTCTCCTCGATGGCCATGATTCATAGTGGAATCTGTGCGAGACTTCTCAAACGCGGCGTTAGTGTTGTTTTCGGTGTCGCCTGCAGCACGAATCCTCGACCAATCGCTACAGCAAAAATAAAAAACCATGCTTCAAAATACGCATCGAGTTGTAATCATCGGTGGCGGCTTTGGTGGGCTCTGGGCGACCCGAGGACTTGCCGACGCAGCTGTGCAAATTACCTTGGTTGATCGCGCCAATCATCATCTGTTCCAGCCGCTGCTTTATCAGGTCGCCACGGCCGGGTTATCGTCGCCAGATATCTCAGCACCGTTACGGCATATCCTTCGTGATCAGAGCAACGTCGAAGTCCGTCTGGGCAAGGTCACGGCAATTGATGTCAGCCGCAAAAACATCACTACCGAAGATGGCACCGAGCTTTCCTTCGACACCTTGGTGCTTGCCACCGGCGCCACCCACGCCTATTTCGGCAACGACGCCTGGGCAGCGCATGCGCCGGGCTTAAAAACCCTCGCCGATGCGCTCCATATACGCCAACGCATTCTTTTTGCATTTGAACGCGCCGAGCTTGCCACCTCGCCGGAAGAGCGCGATGAATGGATGCATTTCGCGATCGTCGGCGGCGGGCCGACGGGTGTTGAGCTGGCGGGCACGCTGGCCGAGATTGCGCACCACACCTTGCGCAAGGAGTTTCGCAATATCGACCCGCGTTGTGCGACCGTGCGCCTGATCGAAGCCGGCCCACGCGTGCTCGCGAGTTTTCCGGAATCCCTTTCTGCAAATGCCGAACAGCACCTGCGCGGCCTCGGCGTCGACGTATGCTGTGGTGCACCGGTCACGGCCATTGATGCGAGCGGCTATGAGCTGGGCGGCACGAGTGTCAAAACCGGTGCAAGGGTCAACAGCCGCACCATTCTCTGGGCCGCCGGCGTGGCTGCGTCGCCCCTTGGTGCGCTATTGCCTGCGGAGCGTGACCGCGCCGGGCGCGTGCTGGTGGAGCCAGACCTCACCATCAAGCATCATCGCGATGTGTTTGTGATCGGCGATCTCGCCTCACTCCAGCAGGATGGCAAACCCGTGCCGGGTATTGCACCCGCCGCCAAACAGATGGGCGCTTATGTGGCTAAGCTCATTCATGCACGCATTACAGGCGCAAACGCGAACACCGATACAGGCGCAATCGCGTCGACACTGACCCCAGCGGCCAAGCCATTTCACTATGCCGATTACGGTAACTTAGCCACCATTGGGCGCATGGCTGCTGTGGTGGATTTGCGCGGCTTTCGTTTCACAGGTGTCTTCGCGTGGTGGTTTTGGTTGGCCGCCCACGTGTTCTTTCTCATCGGCTTCCGCAACCGTATCTCGGTCCTGCTCAATTGGGGAACGTCGTATTGGACCTACCAGCGCGGTGCACGCATCATGCTTGATTCGGAAAATAAAACTCGTTGATGGGGGCGGGGTTTTAGGCCGCGATAGCTGGAACTAGCAATAAAATACAGGCATAGGTTCGGCCCTCGTTGCCTGCTCTGGTCGAACAATACGAACAGTTTTACAGCACCTAGGAGTGAATCACGGTTAAAAATATGCGCTGTATCGGCGCTGCGGGGCGTTCCTTGAATATCTCAGACGATTATTAAAGCTCAATCAGTACAACCGTACCCCAATATCGAAGTGCCAAGTCCGGCGAATTTCGATCACGTCGACTTCACGTGAGAGTTCTGGCGGGAACGCTCGGTAGGGCGTATAGCTTTGGATGATTCGCCGAATCGCTTCATCGACTTCTGGCGCGCCGCTCGAAAGAACAAACGTCACTGATTCCACTGAGCCGTCGCTACGAATCGCAACCGTCAACATCGGATCGGTATGTGGCCGCTTTGCGACTTCGCGCACCGTTTCTAGTGGGGTGTTTGATTCAATTTTCCGGGACCACGTTTCTGCGTATTTGACGAATTCAGCGTTGGGGTCGGTGCGGCCCCACAACCTAGCCCGACGTGCGGTACTCAACGAGTAGGGCAGACTTGAGGTCGGCTTCGCAAGTAACGTGGTTGGCGACGCGGGCGACGAAGTGGTCGACGTGCGAGTGGTTTCTTCAGCAGCCTCTGCCGCCTTGCGCTGTGCCGCTTCCGCGTTGAGAATTTGTCCCATCGCTTGACGGCGTGCATCGCGTTTGGCGTCCTCCTCTTTTTCCGCCAGCGCGCGCTCGGCTTCTTGGCGCGCTGCCGACTGCCGCGCTCCTTCTACGCGTTCGGTTTCAAGTCGTGCGGCGTCCTGGGCAGCCTGCCGTGTGGCCTCGCGTTTTGCTTCTTCGCGCGCGGCCTCCGCTCGGACAGCGGCCTGGCGAGCGATTTTGCTTCGTTCCGCTTGCTGCTGTGCTTCGAGTTCTGCAGTGGCGAGCCGCGCGTTCTCTAAGCGCGCAATTTCTTGGCGTTGGGTTTCTAGCCGAGAGGCTTCCAACTTCGCGGACTCAATCCGCGCGGCTTCTTGCCGAGCCGCTCCCAATTTGGCCGTTTCCGCTTTTGCGATTTCCGCATTTGCGATTTCCACCTTTGCAATTTCGATCCTTGCGTTCTCAATCCTCGCCGCTTCAACGCGCGCCGATTCCAATTTATCGGCTTGACGTTTGGCTTCAAGTTTTGCCACTAGCTGCGCCTCTAACTTTGCTGCCGCAAGTTGCGCGTCTTGCACGCGCTGAGTTTCAATCTGTGCGGCCTTTTGTCGGGCGGTTTCCAGACGCACAGCTTCCATTCGCTCGTTCGCAATGCGATCAGCTGCCTGACGTTCGGCCTCTATTTTGGCGGCGCTCTGTTTCGCTAATTCCCGTTTCAATGCTATTTCTCTAACTGCTTCCTGTCGCGCTGACTCACCTGCTGCAGCGTCAGACGGTGTCGGCGCTACGGTCTCCAGAGTCGACGCGCTAACTGCTGCTGCCGCCATAATGCTCGCGGGTGCGGGTGATGTTGATGGCGTGGGCGGTGGCGGCACAGCAAATGTGGCCGTCGCGGAACGATCTACAGCGATGATTGGTGGCGTAGGAATCGATGGAGGAACCACTGTTGCCGTCACATCGGTTGCAGCCGGAGGCTCGGTCTTTATTGCCGGGGCGGATGGCGTTGATTGCGCGGGTTTGGAGGGGACTGATTCTGCAGCGTGGGCTGCGGTCTGCGCTAACGGCTGAGGTTGCGCGAGTGTGGGAAGTTTGGGGGTTTGAGGCTCTGACGCGATTTCCAGCGGTTCGGCAGGTGGTTGCGATATTGAAACCGGTGCCATTACCTCGTTTACCGAAAAACCGGCCCCCACTTCTGCGCGGCGTTGCACGGGTACAGGGGCTTCGGGAAATGAGGCCGGTGGTGTCGGGGGCGGTGCCGCAAGGGCGGGCGACTCATTGGCTGCCTGCTGTTGCGGTTCGCGGATGGATGTGGGTGGCTCAGGTGATGCGCCTGCGGGTTCTCCCGCTGGGGTTTGGGCTGGCATCAGCATGACGCGCAGATCGGGCGCCTCAAACCGCCGCTCTTGCCATGGCAAACCAAAGCCCGGAAGACCGGCACCTTGACCGCCGAACGTCAAGCTCAACAGCAACGCGTGCATCAGCAGCGAAAGCAGGAGTGCAAGCGTAAGTCGTCTGGAGATAGGAATTTCAAACCCCGCGATTTGTTTTTACCTTTTCCAGAATGTATCGCAGAATAAATCGGATAGGGTAAAAACTAGCTTTACCTGCGGCGGACAGACCATGATGGTGCAATCGGGCGGCGGCAAGTTTTGATGCGAAAGCGATAAAGCCGCCGATGTTATTGCCGGCTTGGGATTCGGAATTGCGTTGAGTAAATGATTTTGGCGCTAATATTTTTTAAACGGAAGCCGTTTATTCACGGTCATCTTGAGATGCTTTTGCTCTACGATGCCCGTAAATATTAGACTTTGCTCTTACCAAGGCCGATAAAATCCTTGGTGCGTTCGCCAATGGAGACATGATGCGGTGTGGATGGAATAGCTTTTTCTACTTCGAGCATCGCTGCTATTTCCTCCCTCTCCCGTTGCCAAGGGAGGGAGCGACGCAAACCGCTATTTATGCGCTTGCACGACCGCCAATAACTGCGGAAACAGCTTCGGCGTGCCAGCCACCACGCTGCCTGCGTGCAGGTAATCACCTTCTCCGCTGAAGTCGGTAATTAACCCGCCGGATTCGAGAATCAGCAGGCCACCTGCGGCCACATCCCAGGGGCTCAGGCCCATTTCCCAGAAGCCATCGAAGCGGCCACATGCAACATACGCCAAATCCAGCGCGGCGGCTCCAGGGCGGCGCACACCAGCCGATTTTTGCGTGACTTCTTTAAACATCGCCAAATATTTATCGAATTTTTCAAACTCTTTGTACGGGAATCCAGTGCCGATCAAACCGTCTTTGAGGTTGATGACTTTGGAAACGCGAATACGTCGATCGTTCATGAATGCGCCGCCGCCGCGCGACGCGGTGAAGAGCTCGTTGCGGGTAGGGTCAAAGATGACGCCATGCGACACCACGCCTTTGACGGCCAGCGCGATCGATACGCAATATTGCGGGAAGCCATGCAAAAAATTGGTGGTGCCGTCGAGCGGATCAATAATCCACTGATATTCGCTCTCTGCGGATGGCTTGGATTCGCCGGATTCTTCGGCGAGAATGCTATGCTGAGGATAGGCTTCGCGGATGGTGTCGATTACTGCTTGCTCGGCGGCGCGATCTACTTCGGAAACGAAATCGTTGTGACCTTTGCGCTCGACGGTAAGTTTGTCGAGATCATTGGTGGCGCGGTTGATAATGGCGGCGGCACGGCGCGCCGCTTTCACGGCGACGTTTAACATTGGATGCATGGCAGATTTTCTTAAAGAACAAATTGAAATATGATATTACTATGAGCAACCTTTCGGCGCTACCCACCATTTCCGCGCTACCGCCTATTTCTGCTCGACCTTCCCTACTTGACCGCGTTCGCGTGGTGTTGGTAGAAACCTCACACCCCGGCAACGTCGGCAGCGCCGCCCGCGCGATGAAAACGATGGGGCTAACCGATTTGGTGTTGGTCGCACCTAAACTCGCCGACGCCTGCATGCACCCGAATGCCATTGCGCTTGCGTCAGGCGCGACCGATGTGTTGGAGCGCGCGCGGGTGGTGGCGAGCCTGAATGAGGCTATTGCGGATACGGCGTTTGCGGTTGCGTTCACCGCGCGTCGGCGCGAACTGTCGCATCCGATTGTGGCGATGCGTGAAGCCGTCACGAAGGCATTGGAGGTTGCCGCCGAAACCGCTGCGCCGATTGCGTTGGTGTTTGGCAATGAAGCGATGTGCCTGTCAAACGAGCAAGTGGATCTCTGCCAACTCGCGGCGACCATTCCGGCGAATTCGGAATATTCGTCCCTTAACGTGTCGCAATCGGTGCAAGTGGCCGCGTATGAAGTGATGATGCAGGTCGGCACTTTTCAGGTCATTGATCACGCGCCGCGCCTGACCGCCACCGTCGGTGAGATCGACCATTTTTTAGCGCATCTGGAGCGGTGCGCTATTGATTCCGGCTTTCTCAACCCCGATGTACCCAAAAAGTTTATGACCCGCATGCGGCGATTGTTTACCAGAGCACGGATGGAGCCGGAAGAGGTCGCGATTTTGCGTGGTCTGCTGACTTCTTTTCAGAACCCCATGTCGCTTTCAACGAGTTCGAGCAACACTCAGCACGCTCCTGTGCCGAAACCCCCATTGAAATAAAATCATGTTTGAAAGAATAAAAGAAGATATCGAAAGTGTCTATGTGCGCGATCCCGCAGCCCGCAATGCATGGGAAGTGCTCACCTGCTATCCCGGTTTGCATGCGATCTGGCTGCATCGTGGCATCTCGCATCCGCTGTGGAACAACGGCTTTAAATGGCTTGCACGTTTTGTTTCGGTGATTACCCGGCCGATGACCGGTGTTGAAATTCATCCCGCCGCGAAACTCGGAAGGCGGGTCTTTTTCGATCACGCCATTGGTATCGTGGTCGGTGAGACCGCAGAAATCGGCGACGATTGCACGCTTTATCAAGGCGTGACGCTCGGCGGTGTATCGCTAACCGAAGGCAAACGTCATCCGACCTTGGAAAACGGCGTCACCGTCGGCGCAGGCGCAAAAATCTTGGGCCCGTTCACGGTTGGCGCAGGTGCCAAAATTGGCTCGAATTCTGTGGTGGTAAAAGCTGTGCCGCCGGGCGCAACCGTGGTTGGAATTCCCGCGCGAATTGTCGAAGGAATCGAAGGCGTGGCGGGTAAAGCATTTTCGGCCTATGCGGTCACCACCAATGAAAATGATCCTTTAAACGCCGTCTTAAAAACACTCGCAGCGCGATCTGACGTGACGGATGCGCAGATTGCCGCATTGTTGAAGCGAGTGACGGAATTGGAAGCAGAACTTGTTTCGCCAAACGAACGAGCATCGCCGGCTAGAGCGGGCTAAGCGCCGGCTGACCGGGACGACATCGACAGTTTTTTTCAATTCGTGCGTGACGAGACGAGTTAAGCGAGCCCAGCAGCATGAGGTTTCCCATTGACACTAGGCTCATGGATTGAAAGCGAAGAATCAATTCCCGCGCGCGTTACGAAGCGAAAATGCCGCAAACAAGCCGTCGATGCTCGCGTTCTAATTTTTCCACATTGATCAAACTTGCGCTGCATCGCGCCAGTTCATTGCGCTAGACTTATGTTTCTAAAAGCGTGATTTTGGCTATCCCATTGTGGATCACGAATAACGCTTCGGCGCGAGGGAGGGCGCATCAGTTCGTTACATTGAACGAAAGTTATGGCGGGGTTCAACCCAATATTTCGTTCTAATATGACCACCGTTTACGTTCGGAGTCTATATGCACAATATTTTCTATCGATCACTTCACTCGGCCGCGCGTGACGACGCTCAAAGCAGTTTTGCCCGCAAGATGGCTTTCATCTGCGTCATGTTTTTGATTTGGTTTTGCGGTTCCACTGCGGTAAGTGCCGCGCCACGCGCTTACGATGCAAAACCCAATGCATCCAGCGTCGCGAAATCAAAAAGCACGGTCAAAGCAGATTCGCTCGGCCCGAACGGTAAAACGGGGATGTGGTGGTCGCGTGAAAACGGTTGGGGAATCAGCCTCACCGCCAGCGCGGATAACAGCCTTTTGTTTGCGGCAATCTACATTTATGACGACCTGGGAATCTCCCGTTGGTATACCGCGTCAAACTGCCGGTTTACAGGGAATCAATGTACTTCGCGCTTGGAAGAAACCTCGGGCTCGCCCTGCGCGGCACCGTTTAGCCCAAGCCAGGTTACGCGGCGAGACGTCGGTGAGATGAGCTTGAATTTCGCGAGTTCTGCGTTTGCCAACATGAGCTTTAATATCAATGGTGTCACCCGCACGGTGGCGATTGAGCGATTTGTATTTGCCACCGGCGCCGCTCCTCCAATTGATTACTCAGGCTTGTGGTGGAACCCAAATGAATCTGGCAACGGCGTCTCGATAACGCATTTGGCCGACACCATTTTTGTCGCTTGGTATGCGTTTGATCCGTCGGGCAAGCCGACTTGGTATGTGCTGACATGCACCACGGCGGGAACCAATTCGTGCAGCGATACGCTTTATTCGGCCAGCGGCCCTTTGCTGGCTTCTACCTTTGATACTAGCCGTGTGCAGCTCAAAAATATTGGATTAGCCACGGTGACATTCAGCAGCAGCGGCAATGCGCGCATCGCCTATCTGGCGAGCGGGCAGACGATTACCAAAGACTTTGTGCGGTTTGTTTTTTGACGGCGAGTATTTTCAGTTTTGCGTTCGATGCGTTGATCAGGCGTCCCGCAATGGTGTCCATCCGGTAGGTTATTTATAAAATACGAACGCCTGTTGTATCACCAGATGTTTCCTCTGAGTTTTCAGTCACCCATTGAGAACAACGCTTTTTACTCCACATACTTGACTAATCTACTCAACTTTCCTATACTTGACTTGTCTAGTCGGACATTCAACTTGTCCTCCATCGAGGAGCGCTCAATATGAGACTCACCACCAAAGGTCGATTTGCAGTTACTGCCATGCTTGATTTGGCGCTTCACGCCAATGATGGCCCGGTTACGCTTGCCAACATCAGCGAGCGGCAGAAAATTTCGCTTTCGTATTTGGAACAATTGTTCGGCAAATTGCGTCGTAATGAATTGGTACAAAGCGTACGCGGGCCCGGCGGTGGTTATAACTTGGCGAAGCCTGCGGCGCAGTTGAATGTCGCTGACATTATTGTGGCGGTGGAAGAGCAGATTGACTCGCGTCAGTGTGAAGGTCGCGAACCATGCATGGGCGAAAAGCGCTGCATGACCCACGATTTGTGGGAAAGCTTGAACGAGACGGTATTAAGTTATTTATCCGGTGTGACTTTGGCAGATTTGGTGCAAAAGCAAAACAAGCAAAATACCCAAACCATCGTCGGCCCCAAAAGTTTGTTGAAAGTGCGCCCCAATAACGCCTCGCGCGGTCGCGCGGGCGTGGAAACTCCGCTTTCAGTCGGCTAATCATTCAGCTGACAAAATAAAGAGAAATTAAATTATGAAACAGCCCGCAATACAGTCCACTTTGCAGCCCGTTATGCAAACCCCGGCGCAACCTATATACCTCGATTATTCCTCGACGACGCCGGTGGACCCGCGCGTAGCCGCAAAAATGATTCCGTATTTGACCGAGATGTACGGCAATCCGGCGTCGCGCAGCCATAGCTATGGCTGGACCGCTGAGGACGCGGTAGAAGCGGCACGTGAAGAAGTCGCCAAGCTGGTGAACTGCGATGCCAAAGAAATCGTATGGACATCGGGCGCGACGGAATCGATCAATCTCGCCGTTAAGGGTGCCGCTCAGTTTTATAAAACCAAAGGCAAGCACATCATCACTTTAAAGACCGAGCACAAGGCCACGCTGGATACATTCCGCGAGCTGGAGCGCCAAGGTTTTGAAGCGACCTATCTGGTCGTGAAAGAAAACGGCCTCGTTGACATGGAAGTCTTCAAAGCTGCGCTGAGGCCGGACACGATTGTGGTGTCGATCTTGTATGTGAACAATGAAATCGGCGTGATTCAACCCGTTGAAGAAATTGGCGAAATCTGCAGAGCGCGCGGCATTATTTTTCACCTCGACGCTGCTCAAGCGACAGGTAAAGTGGTGATTGATTTGCAAACGCTCAAAGCCGATTTGATGAGCTTCTGCGCACACAAAACTTACGGGCCAAAAGGTATCGGCGCGTTGTTTGTTCGCCGTAAACCGCGGATTCGTTTGGAAGCACAAATGCACGGCGGCGGCCATGAGCGTGGCTTTCGTTCGGGCACGCTGGCAACGCATCAGATCGTTGGCATGGGCGAAGCGTTTCGTTTGGCGCGTCTGGAAATGGCGACCGAGAATGAGCGTATCCGCATGTTGCGAGATCGTCTGCTCGACGGCATTAAGGGTATGGAAGAAATTTACGTCAACGGCGATCTCGAACATCGCGTGCCGCACAATCTCAACGTCAGTTTTAATTTCGTTGAAGGCGAATCGCTGATTATGGGCATCAAAGAGCTGGCGGTATCGTCAGGTTCGGCCTGTACCTCGGCATCGTTGGAGCCTTCATACGTGCTGCGTGCGTTGGGTCGCAATGATGAATTGGCGCATTCGTCGATCCGCTTTACGATCGGGCGCTTCACCACAGAAACCGATATCGATTTCGCGATCAAGTTATTAAAAGAGCGCATTCAAAAATTGCGCGATATGTCACCGTTATGGGAAATGTTCAAAGACGGTGTTGATTTGAATTCGGTGCAGTGGGCGGCACATTAAAGTCTGACTGCGCACCGAAACCTAGCCGTACACTGAAGTCTGTGAAGTCTAACAAGGAGCACGATCATGGCATACAGCACAAAAGTTATTGACCACTATGAAAACCCGCGCAACGTCGGTTCGTTCGGTAAAGACGAAGACGGCATCGCCACCGGCATGGTCGGCGCGCCCGCCTGTGGCGACGTGATGAAACTGCAAATCAAGGTCGGTGCGGACGGCATTATTCAAGACGCCAAATTTAAAACCTATGGCTGCGGCTCGGCGATTGCCTCATCCTCACTCGTGACCGAATGGGTAAAAGGCAAGACACTGGCCGAGGCGGGTTCCATTAAAAACACCCAGATTGCGGAAGAACTAGCGCTGCCGCCGGTGAAAATTCATTGCTCGATTCTGGCCGAAGATGCGATCAAAGCAGCGATTGCGGACTACCACGCCAAACATGTTGTTGAAGAAGCAAAAGCGGCCTAATCAAGTCCCCAAGGAATATCGTATGGCAATTACCCTCACAGATCGCGCGGCCAAGCACGTTCAAAACTACCTCGCCAAACGCGGCAAGGGTGTGGGCGTGCGCTTCGGCGTGCGCACCACCGGCTGCTCCGGTATGGCGTACAAGTTGGAGTTTGTCGATGCCGCAGTGCCCGAAGATCAGGCGTTTGAAAGCTTTGGTGTAAAGGTTTTTGTGGACCCGAAAAGTTTGGTTTACATCGATGGCACCGAGCTCGATTTTGTGCGCGAAGGTTTGAACGAAGGCTTTAAATTCAACAACCCGCAAGAGAAAGATAAGTGCGGTTGCGGCGAAAGTTTTAATGTTTAGTTTAAGTGCCTAAGTTACGCGCTAAATTTGCAATAAAGAGCAGTAAATTGAAATTTCAAAAAGGGGGCGAATTCCGCTCCCTTATTGTTTGTGCAACGATTTTCCATGGCTATTGATTTCAACAAAAATCACTTCGAGCTTTTCCATCTCCCGGTTTCGTTTCAGATAGATTCGGCGGCGCTGGATGTGGCGTATCGTGATGTGCAGCGCGAAGTGCATCCAGATAAATTTACGACCGCCAGCGATGCCGAGAAACGCCTCGCCGCGCAATGGGCGACGCGTGCCAACGAAGCCTATCAAACGCTGAAATCCCCACTCAATCGTGGCCGCTATTTTTTGAAAGTTCACGGTATTGAAACCGAGGAAGAATCCAATACCGCGATGCCGCTGGAGTTTTTGATGGAGCAAATGGAATGGCGCGAAGCGGTTGTCGACGCCAGATCGGGTAAAAATGAAGCAAAGCTCGATGAACTTGCGGCACAAAAAAATGCCGACGAAAGAAAACTTTTTTCACAATTGAGTGGAGAGTTAAGTCAGCCATCAACATTCGCCGACGCGCGGCTCACCGTGAGAAAATTACGTTTTATCGAAAAGCTCGGGGAAGAGATTGATGATGCGTTTGAAGCCATGGAGCGATAACGTGCGTCGTGTTTATTGGACTTTTGTATTAGCGTTCTGCGGTGCACTGTTATCGAGTTGCGCGGGGATCCCGCTTACTACGATGGCAAGGATGGCCATGATGGAACCGGGCGACATTATTCTTGGTGATGCGTCTCAGTATGCGCTTGCGTTCGAAGTCGATCAAAAGGTCGTTCCGCGAGAGCAAAGCGTACCCACGCTCGACGTCGCAGTGCGTCCCAACGTAGAGGGCGACATCCCGGTTTTTGAGCGAAAAATGCAGTTTGAGATCGCGAAGGACAACACGGCTTCGCTAGGCCTCACGCCAGCAAAAGCAGGACGCCAGTGGGTCATCTATCGACTTTCACAGTCAGGCCAACGTGACCACGCCGATTTCTTGCAATATATTCAAGAGCGGAAAAAGAAGCCCAACCCTCGTGGCGCGAGCCTAGATCTTTCGTTTTCAATTGAATTCATAGCTGACCTGATTCCAAAAAATGCCGATGAGCACGTTGAAGCATGGGTCAGGCTAAAAACGACAACCGGCTTCATAAAGCTCTGGTCGGGCAATTCCGAAACTTTAGCGAAGAAAAGTTAATGGCACTCATGCAAATCGCCGAACCTGGCGAATCCACTGCACCGCATCAGCATCGCTTGGCGGTCGGCATCGATTTAGGCACGACTAATTCACTCGTTGCGACCGTGAAAAGTGGGGCGGCAGAAGTGTTGCTTGATCATGATAATCAGCCGCTATTGCCTTCCGTCGTTCGCTATTTGGCGGATGGTGGCGCAGTAGTGGGTTACGAAGCCAAAGCGCAGCAGGCCATTGATCCGCAAAACACCATCGTGTCAGTCAAACGCCTTATGGGGCGGGGCATTGCGGATGTGGCGAAATATGGTGCATTGCCGTACCAATTCATCGATGCACCCGGCATGGTCAAAATCGACACGGTCGCGGGCGTGAAATCGCCGGTCGATGTTTCGGCCGATATTTTGCGTGTGTTGCGCATTCAGGCCGAGGCCGCGTTGGCGGGCGAATTGGTCGGTGCGGTAATAACTGTGCCAGCCTATTTTGATGATGCACAGCGGCAGGCCACGAAGGACGCAGCGAATATCGCAGGCATTAATGTACTGCGTTTGTTAAACGAGCCTACCGCGGCGGCGATCGCCTACGGCCTCGATAACGAAAGCGAAGGCACGTTTGCGGTATTTGATTTAGGCGGTGGCACGTTTGATATTTCGATTTTGAAATTGACCAAAGGCGTGTTTGAAGTGCTCGCCACGAATGGTGATTCCTCGCTCGGCGGTGACGATTTTGACCAAGCAATTGGCGCGCATTGGCGTAAACAATTGGGGCTGGCGTCTGCCAATCATGGCGATACACGCCGCCTGTTAATGAAGGCTCGCGAAGTCAAAGAAATGCTCACCACACAGACCCATGCAGAATCTACGCTCAAGCTTTCTTACGGCCAAGAATTTAAGCTGCGGTTATCGCAGGAAGAGTTTTGGGCGATGACTGCTGCGCTCGTACAGCGCAGCCTGCAACCCGTTAAAAAAGCCTTGCGCGATGCCAAGCTTACCGTACCCAATATTGACGGCATCGTGATGGTCGGCGGAGCCACCCGCATGCTGCATGTGCAACGTGCTGTCACCGATTTTTTCGGTAAGCCGACACTCAACAATCTAGATCCGGACAAAGTCGTCGCACTCGGCGCGGCCATTCAGGCGAATGCGCTTGCGGGCAATCGCACCGGCGAGGATTTATTGTTGCTCGACGTAATTCCGCTATCGCTAGGGCTGGAGACCATGGGTGGCCTGGCCGAAAAAGTCATTCCCCGAAATTCCACCATTCCTATCGCCCGCGCGCAAGAATTCACGACTTATAAAGATGGACAAACCGCGATGGTCATCCACGTGGTGCAGGGCGAGCGCGAGCTGGTGAAAGATTGCCGCTCGCTCGCGCGTTTCGAGTTGCGTGGCATTCCGCCGATGGTCGCGGGTGCGGCGCGTATTCAGGTCACATTCCAAGTCGATGCAGATGGTCTGTTGTCAGTCGCCGCGCGCGAAACAGTGAGTGGTATCTCCACCCAAATTGAAGTGAAGCCTTCGTACGGGTTGAGCGATAACGAAATCGCAGACATGTTGAAGGCAAGCTTTAATTACGCGAAAGACGATGCCGATGCGCGGGTATTGAGTGAAGAGCGTGTAGATGCGGTGCGCTTGATTGATGCCGTCGAGGCAGCGTTGAAAAAAGATGGCGACGCCTTGCTGGATGCAGACGAGCGCGAAGAAATACTCGGCGCAATTGCCACGCTAAAGCCGATGATTGAAACCGCCGATGCCCGCGCCATCAAAGCCCAAGCGAGCGAGCTATCCCGCACCACTGAAAATTTCGCGGCGCGACGCATGGACCGCAGTGTGGCCGATGCGCTCAAGGGCCGGAAACTCGAAGATATGAAAACGTTATAAGAAAACACGATGACCACGATTAAAATCCTCCCCCACGAAAGCCTGTGTCCCGCCGGCCTCGAATTTGAT
>JBBRZG010000019.1:0-36145 GCA_038236905.1 Burkholderiales bacterium | reverse complement strand
TCAGTTAATGCAGACCAGCGTTCCGAGTTAAATTCGCAAATTTATCGTCTGATTTAACTCAACCCACGGGTTCGCGGCGTATTGGTTAACGATTTCAAGTAATCAAAAAGATTCTTCGCTAATGATTGCGATCATTTCTTTGTCTGAGGTGTTTTGAACAGCCCTGGATTTGAGTGTTGGATTAAAACGGATGCTAAAAGAATGGAATTATGGGCGACGCATATTGTGATGACATTGAAGTTTGCGGTCTTTAACACAGGCGGGCCTGAATCATGAGATGGGTTTCCCAGAATTGGTACATCGGTTGGGGCATTGCCTGCGCCGTGGCTACAGTGTTTGCATATTTTTACTTCCGACGAAAACCTGACGCTAAAGGAGCGAGTGTTTTTTTCTTTTTGTTTC
Source organism: Burkholderiales bacterium (assembly GCA_038236905.1). GTDB lineage: Bacteria > Pseudomonadota > Gammaproteobacteria > Burkholderiales > Usitatibacteraceae > UKL13-2. The sequence goes on along the minus strand of JBBRZG010000019.1, from coordinate 35,743 downwards.
CGCGTGCTGACCCAACCGGTCGAACGCCAACGAGCTTAACGCCTAGGGCTATTGTTTTATGGCTAATTGGTCTGCTCATTGTTGTAATCACAACTATTTTTATCCCTATGGTGACTTAAGTATTTGCGAAAGCATGGGACGCACAAATTGCCCATGCAGAACACCTGCTATTTTTAAAATCAGCAACATCTACAATCCTTACCCACCAAATCAATTCCGAACGCCAATCCCCAAGTGCACATTCAGATTTACCCCATAACGCACATCCCCTGTGACTGAGCGAATTTAACCCTGTGATACATTAACTACTTCGCAACAACCTATTCCCCTCATGGACCCCACCCCCAAGCGCTCGATGTTGGAGCGCCTGTCTTCAATGTTGTTACGCGAACCCGAAGACCGCGACCAATTAGTAGAGCTTTTGCACGCGGCGCATGAGAAAGAATTGCTAGATGCCGATGCGCTGTCGATGATCGAGGGCGTGATGCAGGTGTCCGAAATGCAGACGCGCGATGTGATGATTCCGCGCTCGCAGATGGACATGATCAATGTGCTCGATGAACCAGCCGCGTTTATTCCGCTGGTGATCGAAACCGCGCACTCACGTTTCCCTGTGTTTGAAGATAGCAAAGATAACGTGATCGGCATTTTGCTGGCAAAAGACTTGCTACGTTATTACGCGAACGTGGATGAATTCGACATGCGCGATATGCTGCGGCCGGCGGTGTTTGTGCCGGAATCCAAGCGGCTTAATGTGCTGTTGCGCGACTTCAAGGAAAACCGTAATCACATCGCGATTGTGGTCGATGAATACGGTGGCGTGGCGGGCCTGGTGACGATTGAAGATGTGCTTGAACAAATCGTGGGCGACATTGAAGATGAGTTTGACTTCGATGAAACCGAAGACAATATTCTTCCCGATAAATCCGGTCGTTTCCGCGTTAAGGCGGTTACCGAAATTGCAGATTTCAACGAGCATTTCGGCAGCGAATTTTCAGACGAAGATTTTGATACCGTCGGCGGCTTGGTCATCAATCAATTTGGCCATGTCCCGAAACGGGGCGAAATAGTCACGTTTGATGGTTTCAAATTCAGTGTGCTGCGCGCGGACAGCCGCAAAGTGCATTCGATTCTGGTTGAGAAAATTGTCGAGGCTTCAACGGGCTCAGCGCCCTCAGCGAACGCAAACGAGGCGGCTTAGTTTGATGGTTGCATCAACGCTGCAACGTAGTTTGTTTCCGCAATCGCGTTTTACTCAGACTCTGATTGCGTTTGCAGGCGGTGCGGTTGGCGTCCTCGGTTTTGCGCCGTTTTATGCGTGGCCCTGCGTGGTTGTTTCACTGGTGATTTTGTTTGCGCTGTGGGCGCAGGCACCCTCTGCCAAACAGGCCGCCTTGATTGGTTTGGCGTGGGGACTTGGGCTGTTTTTATTCGGCGTCTCATGGCTTTATGTCGCCATTCACGTCTACGGAAATATGCCCGCGCCATTGGCCGCATTGGCGATATTTTTGTTTTGCTGTTATATCTCCGCATACCCTACGCTGGCAGGCGCCATTGCCCATAAACTCGGCAAAAAATTCTCCGCCACCACCACCCTGCTCGGCGTGATGCCCGCCAGTTTTGTCGGCTTTGAATATTTGCGCGGCCTTGTCGTCACCGGCTTCCCGTGGATGAGCGCAGGTTATTCGCAAACGCCGGGCGGCATGATTCCCGCGCCGCTTGGGGGCTACGCACCCGTGGTGGGTATGTTCGGTATGTCGTGGATATTGGCGATCACAGCGGGGGTCGTGACAATATTGTTGACCCGCCACGCCAGCCTCACGCGCCGCGTGAAAACATTGCTACCCGTGGGGATCGTCATTGTCTGGGGCGCAGGTTTTGTGCTGCAAGCGGTCCCTTGGAGCACACCCTCTGGCGCACCGCTGAGCGTGGCGTTGTTGCAAGGCAATATTAGTCAAGAGCTCAAATGGCGCGAAGATGAATTGAGCAATAGCCTGTTTAACTATCAGGAGCTGGCGCTGAAGTCGCGCGCCAAGCTGATCGTTTTGCCGGAAACGGCGGCACCGATTTTTTATCATGATCTGCCCGCTGATTTTTTGACGTCGCTGAGATTGCGTGCACTAAACAACGGCGGCGATTTGATCATGGGCGCGCCCTACTCATTGCCTGCCACATCCAACGCGCCAACGCCGTTCTTTAACAGCGCGATTTCGATGGGCGTGGCACCCACCCAGCGCTATTCAAAAGACCATCTGGTGGCCTTCGGCGAATTCATCCCGCCGTTGTTTTCGTGGGTCTATTCATGGCTGTCGATTCCGCTTTCCGGCTTCACGCAAGGCGGCACAGAACAAGCACCGATGCGGCTTTCCAACCATTTGGTCGCAATTAACATTTGCTACGAGGATGCATTTGGCAGCGAAGTCGCACGGCCGCTACCCGCCGCCGAATTGCTGGTCAATATGTCCAATATGGCGTGGTATGGCCATTCGCTGGCTGCTGATCAGCATGTGCAGTTTTCGCAAATGCGCGCGATGGAAACGTCCCGCTGGATGCTGCGCTCGACCAATACCGGGGTTACTGCAGCGGTCAATGAGCGCGGAGAAATCGTGAAATCCCTGCCGCAATTTACGCGCGGGGTGTTGGAGATTGACGCGATTCCACGTCAGGGCGCGACCCTATATGCGCGTTGGCGGGATGCGCCGGTGTTGATTTTGTTGGTCGGCAATTTTGCGATTTTAATTCTGCGAAAGCCTAGACTGGCCGCGCCCGGATAAAAAACTGCCAGGTACAAAGCTCGGTCAATTCCTGCGCGGTGATGCCCTCCAGCGACATTCTGCCGACGCGAATATTGATCTCCGGTTTGTTTTTTGCTGCCTCATAAAACTCTTGGAACGATGGATCCATAAAGTGGCTCACCAGCTCTAATTTATAGCCGGTCTGCGCGAGCATTGCCGCCATTTCGTTGAGCGTAAAAAAACGAATATGGGTGATGTCCAACAAGCCCCGCTCCTCATAAGTCCACATGCCCTGATCCGCTAATTTCGCGATCAAATGAATATGCCGCGAGTTGGGAATGCTGATGATGAGCTGCGCATCGGGAGTCAGATAGGGTTTCAAATTCACCAGCGTGTGCCATGGGTCATACATGTGTTCGAGTACGTCGGCGGCCACCACTGTGTCTATAGAACCGTGCGCAATGCCCTCTTTGACCAAATCAAAATCTTCAAATTTTCCGCACAACGCAAGATCGAGATTTGCTTTGGCCGCTGCCGCTGCGACCTGATTGGGCTCAATGCCGGTGACATGGGCACCGGGCAGGCGACTCTTCACATGTTTGCCGAGTAATCCGCTGGAACAGCCGATATTGAGCAAGCGACGGGGATTATGCGCGAGCACATCAAGAAGCCGTGGATTGAAATAGCTGTGGTAATCGCCCTCGCTGAAGTTTTTAATATCGAGGCAGCGCTGCCAAGCGTGGGTTTTATCGGGAATAGGAAGAATTTGCGGCGCTGTAGCAGACATTTGCAGCCTTTCGAACTTGAGACGCGGACTTGAAACGCGGACCAAAAATTTTGCTTGCCCATCGCTTCATCTAGCGTTCGCCAACCATCAGCCGGCGATAAACCAATGACGAACCCTCTTTCACCGCGTAAACCACGTAAAATTGCGGCCTAGTCGACAGTTTAACGGCGTTCGCCGGCGCAAGCACCCATGATTACATTTCAACAAATGATTCTAAGGCTCCAAGAATACTGGAGTAACCAAGGCTGCGCATTATTGCAGCCCTACGACATGGAAGTCGGCGCGGGCACGTCGCACACGGCCACCTTTCTGCGCTCGCTAGGGCCTGAACCGTGGCGCGCCGCCTATGTGCAGCCGTCGCGCCGCCCGAAGGATGGCCGCTATGGCGAAAACCCGAATCGCTTGCAGCATTACTATCAATACCAAGTGGTGCTAAAGCCCTCGCCGCCAAATATTCTAGATCTATATTTGGGTTCGCTTGAAGCACTCGGCTTCGACCTAAAACAAAACGATGTGCGGTTTGTCGAAGATGATTGGGAAAACCCCACGCTTGGCGCGTGGGGCCTTGGGTGGGAGGTGTGGCTGAACGGCATGGAGGTCACGCAATTCACCTATTTCCAGCAAGTCGGCGGCATTGAATGCAAGCCGATCACCGGTGAGATTACTTATGGCATCGAGCGTCTGGCGATGTATTTGCAGAACAAAGAAAATGTTTACGATCTGGTGTGGACGACGAGCAACGAGCAAGGTGTTGCGCGCGTGCTGACGTACGGCGACGTATATCATCAGAACGAAGTGGAGCAATCGACTTACAATTTCGAGCACTCCGATGTGGCGAGTTTGCTGCTACATTTTGCCGACTACGAGACGGGCGCGAAACGCTTGATCGAGGCCGCGCTCGCCCTGCCTGCTTATGAGCAAGTCCTCAAAGCCGCCCACACCTTCAATCTGCTCGATGCACGCGGCGCGATTTCAGTAACCGAGCGGGCCGCCTACATTGGCCGTATTCGCAATCTCGCCAAAGCGGTTGCGCAAAGCTATTTTGAATCGCGAGAGCGTCTGGGTTTTCCGATGCTGAATATGCCGAAAACCAAAGCCGCATGATTTTAGAAATCGCACCTTCGACTCTCGCCAATGCGCGCAACATCCGCAATAGCGCGCGCTGCTTCGCCACTTTTACGACCCGCTGCCAACGGTGCTGCATTTTTGTGACTTGTTGGCACCCCAGTCCACTTGAAAACTGAATGAACAACATGCATCAAACATTACTCGTTGAATTGTTTACCGAAGAGCTGCCGCCGAAAGTATTGAAAAAACTGGGCGATTCGTTTGCCGCATCCATCTTCAACGGCCTGAAAGATCGGGGCCTGATAAAAAGCAACGAAATATCGAACACCTCTACTGGCGGGGCGCTTGAGGCAAAAATGTTCGCAACACCGCGCCGATTGGCGATCTGCGTATCGCATGTTCTAAGGGTTGCGGCCGACCAGCGCTTTGTAGAAAAGCTGATGCCGGTTGCGGTGGGCTTGGACAAGGACGGCAAAGCATCGCCCGCGCTGCTTAAAAAATTAGCAGCGAAAAACCTTGCTCATATTGATGTGGCCGCGCTTGAACGCGAGAATGACGGCAAAGCCGATCAACTCATTTATCGCGGCACGGCAGCAGGACAATCGTTGCAAGCGGGATTACAGCAAGCCTTGGACGAAGCGATCAAAAACCTACCCGTGCCCAAGGTGATGAGCTATCAACTCGCCGATGGTGTCACCACGGTGCAGTTCGTTCGCCCGGCGCACAGCTTGGTCGCACTCTACGGCGCGGAAGTGGTGCCGGTCACGGCCTTGGGACTTACCGCAGGACGCACCACGCACGGACATCGTTTTCAGGGTGCCGCCGATATTGAGCTTGAAGCTGCTGATGAATATGAATCGCGTCTTGAGACTGAGGGCGCTGTTGTCGCGAGCTTCGACAAGCGAAGAAATGACATCGAGAGTCAGCTACGCGAAACGGCTGAACTGCATGGCGCGAATCTGGGCCCAACCGATGAATACGCAGTGCTGCTCGATGAAGTCACCGCGCTGGTTGAGCAGCCCACGGTGTATGTCGGCGCATTTGAAACTGAGTTTCTAAGCGTACCGGCAGAATGCTTGATCCTGACCATGAAACTCAATCAGAAATATTTTCCGCTGTTCAATCGGGCTGGAAAATTGTCGAATCAGTTTTTGATTGTCAGCAATATGCGGCTCGAGGATGCGCACAACATCATCGAAGGCAATCAGCGTGTGGTGCGGCCACGATTGTCCGATGCGCGATTTTTCTTTGAAACGGACAAGAAAACCACGCTGGATTCGCGTGTGCCCAAGTTAGCGAGTGTGGTTTATCACAACAAGCTCGGCAACCAATTACAGCGCACCGAGCGAGTCAAAAAACTGAGTGGGAAAATCGCTGAACTAATCGGTGCTGATGTCACCCAGGCGATGCGCGCTGCACATTTAGCAAAGGCTGATTTGCTGACCGATATGGTGAGTGAATTCCCGGAATTACAAGGCACGATGGGACGCTATTACGCCCTGCACGATGGTGAGTCGCAAGCAGTGGCCGATGCGATTGAACAGCACTATTGGCCGAAGGGTGCAGGCGGCGTATTGCCGCAAAGTCAGGTGGCAATGGCGGTCATGCTGGCGGATAAATTAGAAACGCTTGCCGGGCTATTTGGCATCGGCCAAGTACCCACCGGTGACAAAGACCCGTTTGCTTTACGCCGCCATGCGCTGGGTGTGATTCGAGTCTTGATTGAATCGGGAGTGAAGCTTGATTTGCACGACCTTACGTCATTGGCATTTGAAGCCTTTGCAGACAATTCAAACGTCTCAACGCAATATGCTCCGCTGGAGACCTTTATCTGGGAGAGACTGCGCGGCTATCTGCGGGAAAAGAGCTTTACCGCGCTAGAGGTTGAAGCCGTAATATCAAAATTCCCTACCAAGTTTGAAACACTGCCCGCCCAACTCGGGGCCGTCCATGAATTTATGCTTTTGCCGGAGGCTGAAAGTTTAGCGGCTGCAAACAAGCGAATTGGCAACATCTTAAAAAAGGCAGAGAGTGTTTTCCAAACAGTTGACGCTCAAAACTTGATTGAGCCCGCTGAACGCGCCTTATTTGATGCGATGCAATCAACCGCACCGCAGTTCGATCACCACTTCGCCGCGCAAAATTACACCGCGGCACTAAAATCACTCGCTCCAATAAAAATTCCCGTGGATGCGTTCTTCGAAAACGTGATGGTGAACGCCGAGGATGCTGCGCTGCGTGAGAATCGTCTCGCCCTCCTTAACGATTTGCATCTGATGATGAATAAAGTCGCTGACTTATCAAAGCTGGCAGCCTAGAATATAGCCATGTCCCCGTCTGCCAAACCCGCCACCAAACTCATCATCCTCGACCGCGATGGCGTGATTAATTACGATTCGGATCAGTTCGTTAAATCGCCGGACGAGTGGAAACCGATCCCGGGCTCAATCGAAGCGATCGCGCGGCTGAATCAAAATGGTTATCGGGTGGTGGTGGCCACCAACCAATCCGGCATTGGTCGCGGCTTGTTCGACATGGCGACTTTAAATGCGATTAACGACAAGATGATGGAGCTGGTGTTTCGTCAGGGCGGGCGCATCGATGCGGTGTTTTTTTGCCCTTGTACGGCCGATCAAAAGTGTCATTGCCGCAAGCCTGATACCGGCATGTTTGAAGATATTGCGGTGCGTTTTCATGTCGGGCTCGAAGGCGTGCCGACCGTGGGCGATTCATTGCGCGATTTGGAGGCGGGAGCCAAAGTCGGTTGTGTGCCGATTTTGGTGCTGACCGGTAAAGGTAAAAAGACCCAGGCAAAAGGCAATTTGCCGCGTAGCACCAAAATCTGCGCAGATTTGGCAGAGGCAGTGAAAATGCTGGTCACACCGCCGCCAAAATTGCCAGCTTAAATTTGTTGTTGAGCACCTTTTCTATTTTAATTTTTGCTTAAAAGCTGGTAAACATCGCCTATGAATTTGCTGCGTTCTATCGTATTTTTCATTGTGTCGTTGTTGGTCACAACTTTTTATGGGCTGCTAGTGCCGCCCTTTTCATTTGTATCCCAAAAAATCGGTTACGCGCTTGCAAGATCTTGGGGGCTGCAAATTGTTCGGCTGGCCAAATTAATCTGCGGCATCGATTACAACATTCTCGGCATGGAAAATTTGCCGTCAACACCGTCGATCGTTATGGCAAAACACCAGTCGGCGTGGGAGACGGTGAGCTTGCTGGCATTTATGCCCCGCGCGTCGTGGATTATCAAACGTGAACTGGTTTATGTGCCGTTCGTAGGCTGGGCGCTGGCTTCGTTAAAATCCATCGCCATTGATCGCAAGAGTGGCAAAAACGCCCGCGATCAAATATTGGAGCAGGGACGCGAATATTTGGCGGCAGGCCAGTGGGTGATTATTTTTCCCGAAGGTACGCGAGTGGCTCCCGGCCAGAAAGGCCGCTACGGCATTGGTGGCGCATGGCTTGCATCGCAAACCGATGTACCTATTGTGCCGATTGCGCATAACGCGGGTGAGCTATGGCGGCGCAATGCTTTCATCAAACGGCCCGGCACCGTCACCATGAGTATCGGCCCCGTGATTGAAACTAAAGATAAGACTTCGCTTGAAATAATTAGACAAGTTGAAGCATGGATCGAAAATGAAATGGCCCGGCTTCCTCCAACCGCTCGTTGATCTCGCCGGAAGCGAGATAAGACCGCCGCGACCAACTCCGAGCGAGGGTCAACGCACGCGTGGGCGTGGTGGCTCGCAGAATCCCGCGACCCGTGCAGAGCCGGTCGAGCGTTCCATCGCGCTGGACGGCCGCACCGTGGATTACCTGCTGGTGCGGCGGCGCGGGCGGCGCGGTGTGGGACTTAAAATCGACGGCAGCGGCATGACGGTGGCCGCGTCGCTCACAACACCGATTTCAGCGGTCGAGGATTTGATTGGCAAAAACCGTAACTGGGTTTTGAAAAAACTTGGTGAATGGTCGCATCGCAAAATCACGCCGCAACGTTGGGAAACAGGTGCGACCGTTTCATTCTTGGGCGAGCCGTTGACGTTAATGATTGATGCGGGTGCGGCTAAAACCCGGGTAGAACAAGCGCAGTCGCATTTGTTCGTGCACGTGAAAGCCGTGATTAACGATGCCGATGCAATCGCGCATCAGGCTGAGGTGGCGGTGGTGGGCTGGTACAAGAAACAGGCATTGCCGCATATGGCGCAGCGCACTTTTTTCTACGCGAAACTTCATCAGCTGACGCCACCGCGCGTGTTTCTATCGAGCGCCAACAGCCGTTGGGGGAGTTGTAATTCGCGGCGTGAAATTCGCTACTCATGGCGCCTGATGAAAGCGCGCCCCGCGCTGATCGACTATGTGGTGTGCCATGAATTGAGCCACTTGCGGCATATGAACCACTCGGCACATTTTTGGGCAGAGGTAGAGCGGATGTGTTCGGACTACGCTTTATTGAAAACTGAATTGGATCAAAACGACCATCGGTTTCGCGCGTTTTAGCAGGCCGTCGGGTAGCGGTATTTGCCACTCTAAAACCTAGCTTAGGAAAAATTAAATATTTAGACCCTAGCACCAGAGCGGCGTTTAAAGCAAAAAAACCTCAAACGCCTCGCTCATACTAGGGCTTACTCCGCCGCTTCTGCCAGATCTGTCTGATAAGTCAGCAATGGCGGGCAGCTACAGAACACATTTTTATCGCCGTAGATATTATCAACGCGCCCAACCGGCGGCCAGTATTTGGCATGCTTGATCGCGGGCAACGGGAATGCTGCCATTTCGCGGGTGTAGTCGTGAACCCACGATTCGGCCATCATCACGGCGGCGGTATGTGGCGCGTTTTTGAGGACGTTATCTTCGCGATCTGATTTGCCTTCTTCAATCGCGCGAATTTCTTGACGAATCGAAATCATCGCGTCGATAAAACGATCCAGCTCAAATTTTGATTCGCTCTCGGTCGGCTCAACCATCAATGTTCCCGCGACTGGGAACGACAATGTCGGCGCATGAAAACCATAATCGATCAAACGCTTCGCGATATCTTCCGCGCTGACGCCGCTTTTTTCTTTTAGTGGACGCGCGTCGAGAATACATTCGTGCGCGATCAAACCGTTGCGACCCGAATACAGAATCGGGTAATGCGGCGCTAATCGTGAGGCGATATAGTTCGCGTTCAAAATCGCCACCTTGGTAGCTTGCGTGAGACCTTCACTGCCCATGAGCGCGATGTACGCCCATGAGATGGCGAGGATGCCTGCACTACCGTAAGGCGCGGCCGATACCGGCCCAACGGCAGGAGCAGCTGATGCATACGCCACCGCACTGTTTGCATCAACGCCGGCATCGATCAAAGCGCGCGACGGCAGGTAAGGTGCCAAATGCGCGCGCACCGCCACCGGGCCCACGCCCGGGCCGCCGCCGCCATGCGGAATACAAAATGTTTTATGCAAATTCAAATGCGAAACGTCGGCACCAAATTTGCCCGGCTTGGCAACGCCCACTACCGCGTTCATATTCGCGCCATCGAGATACACCTGTCCGCCGTGCAGGTGTATGAGATCGCAAATATCGACAATCGCGTCCTCAAACACACCATGCGTTGACGGATACGTCACCATCAGAGCCGCGAGATTTTTGCTGTGAAGCTCAGCCAATCGCGTGAGGTCGGCAACATCCACATTACCCGCCGCGTCACATGCGACCACCACCACATCCATGCCAACCATTTGCGCTGACGCAGGATTGGTGCCATGTGCCGAGCTGGGTATCAACACAATATGGCGATGGCCCTCACCGCGCGCGCGGTGGTATGCCTGAATCGCCAGCATGCCCGCGAATTCGCCCTGAGCGCCGGAATTTGGTTGCAACGAAACGGCATCATAGCCGGTGATTTCGCACAGCGATTTCTCGAGGCTCGTAATCATTTCGCGATAGCCAATGCTTTGATCTTCAGGCGCAAACGGATGCATGTTGGAGAATTCCGGCCACGTTACCGGAATCATTTCGGCCGTTGCATTTAATTTCATGGTGCATGAGCCAAGCGGAATCATGGTGCGATCCAGCGCCAGATCTTTATCCGACAGACTACGCAAATAGCGCAACATTTCAGTTTCGGAATGATGGCGATTAAACACCGGATGCGTGAGATAGGCAGAGGTGCGATTCAAACTTTCAGGCAATGAATCCTGCGCGCGCGTTTCAATTTCGACGAAGGACAGTTTTTTATCTTCGCCACCGAATACTTTCCATAAAATTTCAATGTCCGCTTTGGTCGTCGTTTCATCCACCGACACCGCCAGTGTATTCGCATCGACGCACCGCACATTGATTTCATGCGCGCGTGCGTTGCCCAGGATCTGCTGGGTCTTACCACGCGTGTCGATCAATATAGTGTCAAAAAATGCGTCATCGACGAGTGTGAAGCCGAGGTCGCGCAAGCCCTCTGCGAATGTTGCGGCAACGCGATTCACATAGGTCGCAATGCGGCGCAATCCTGCGGGACCATGATAGGTCGCGTACATGCCGGCCATCACCGCCAGCAACACCTGCGCGGTGCAAATATTGCTGGTCGCTTTTTCGCGGCGAATATGTTGCTCGCGCGTTTGTAGCGTCAAGCGATAAGCGGGGTTGCCCATGTTGTCGATCGAGACACCGACGAGACGGCCCGGCAGTTGGCGCTTGTACGCATCCTTGCACGCGAGATACGCCGCGTGCGGGCCGCCAAAACCCATCGGCACACCGAAGCGCTGGGTGGTGCCGACGGCAATATCGGCACCCAGCTCGCCAGGCGGCGTGAGCAGCGCCAGGCTCAATAAATCAGCCGCCATGACCACGACTGCACCTTTGGTCTGCACAGCCAAAATTAAGTTGCGGTAATCAATGACGCGACCGGTGGAAGCGGGGTATTGCAACAGCAAACCGAAGATATTTTCGTTTATCGCTGAAGCTTCGTCACCCACTTTCACGTCGATACCGAACCCTTGCGCGCGAGTCTTGATCACCGCAATCGTTTGCGGATGGCAGCGATTGGACACAAAAAAAACATTGCTTTTGGCCTTCGCAAAACGGCGTGCCAAGGTCATCGCTTCCGCGGCCGCGGTGGCTTCATCCAGCAGCGAAGCGTTTGCAATATCCAAGCCAGTGAGATCACTCACCATCGTTTGGAAATTAATCAACGCCTGCAAGCGGCCTTGCGAGATTTCAGGCTGGTAAGGCGTATAGGCGGTATACCAAGCCGGATTTTCCAACACGTTACGCAAGATCACATTCGGCGTATGCGTGCCGTAATAGCCCATGCCCAAATAACTTTTGAACACTTTATTTTTTGCAGCCATCGCTTTAATCGCAGCCAGTACGTCCGGCTCGTTTTGCGCGGAAGGCAGCGCCAGCGCGGCACGGGAGCGAATGCGTGTCGGCACGACTTCATCGATTAGTGCATCGAGTGAATCGCGTTTAAGCACCGCGAGCATAGCCTGTTGTTGATCGTCCGATGGGCCGATATGACGCCCGATAAAACCGTCGTGCGCTTCCAGTGTTGCGAATTCAATGCGATTCATGTTTGCGTCCCAATTCAGATTCGGATTTTGATTTTAGGCGGTGCCGATATTGGCAGCGTATCCGGCTGCGTCGAGCATGCCGTCGATTGAAGCATCGGCCGCCGGTTTCAATTTAAACAACCACGCGTCATAAGGTGCTGCGTTCAATGATTCGGGCGAATCCACAACACTCTGATTGATTGCAATAACTTCGCCGGCCACCGGCGAATAAGCATCCGACGCCGCTTTCACCGATTCCAATACCACCGCTCCCTGGCCGGCTTTGAGCTGCTTTCCAACTGCCGGCAATTCGATATAAACCAAGTCGCCGAGTGCATCCTGCGCATGATGGGTAATACCGACCGTGAGCGTGCCATCGGCTTCAGTTTTGACCCATTCGTGGGTAACGGCGTATTTAAGATCAGTTGGGATAGTCATGCAGGTCTCCAGAGAAAGATTGATTAAGAATGGGCCGATTCGGTTCGGATTAACGCTCGTCCATTTGGATTCAGATTAACGACTGCCCGTAACGCACGAAGGGAAATTTAGTCACACGGCAATCGAGCCACTTACCACGGACTTCAGCCTGCACCGTATCGCCGAATGCCACCCCGGCTGGAATGCGAGCAAACGCGATAGAAATATTGAGCGTGGGTGAAAATGAACCACTGGTAATTTCGCCACTGCCTTTTGGCGTTTGCACCACTTGATGGCCGCGCAAAATACCGGCGCCGAGAGGCACCAAGCCGACAAGCTGGCGCACGGGTTCAGATTCCAGCGCTGCGCGCCCGATAAATATTCGATCATTCGCAAGATCGACCGTCCAAGCAAGATTTGATTCCAACGGCGTCGTATCGCCGTTCATATCCTGCCCGTAAAGATTCATGCCGGCTTCTAATCGCAAGGTATCACGTGCGCCGAGGCCGCAAGGTTTTACGCCCGCGTTTTGCAGCTGCGTCCAAAATTCAGTCGCACGCGTATCGGGCAAAATAATTTCGAATCCGTCTTCACCCGTGTAGCCGGTACGGGCAATGAACATACCGTCGACGGTGGCGCTGTTGAATGGTTTTAGATCGGCGGTGATCGCGCGCGAATTCGGCAAAACTTTCCATACCGCTTCACGCGCCGCCGGTCCTTGTACCGCGATCATCGCAACATCTTGGCGCGGCGTTAGCACGACATCAAATTTTTCGCGCGCGATGATGGCATTCAGCCACGCAATATCTTTTTGCGCGGTGCCGGCATTGACGACGAGGCGGAACGTGATGTCATCAAAATAATAAACAATCAAATCGTCGACCACGCCGCCACTTTCGTTGAGCATGCATGAATACAACGCGCGACCGGGCGTTTTGAGTTTCGAGATGTTATTCGCCAGCGCTAAATGCAAAAATTCTTTTGCCTGACTGCCTGAGATCTCGATGGTGCACATGTGTGATACATCGAACATGCCGGCGTGTTTACGCACTGCATGATGTTCATCAACTTGTGAGCCGTAGTGAAGCGGCATTTCCCAACCGCCGAAATCGACCAGTTTGGCACCGAGGCGCTGATGGGTTTCGTACAACGGCGTACGCCGGAGTGGTAGTTGCGTGGACAAAATCAGGCTCCCGGAAAAAGAACGTTAGAGGATATCTGACGAATAAATCGTCAAATCCCCTCTGTCCTTGATACCTGAGAGATTATGGAATTCGCCTGCGCGAACGCCACGTGCCCCTTCGGTGTCGTGAATTCGAAAAATCCACGCGCTCTCCAGAGTAGCTATGCAGTCCAGGTATGTGGGCCTGAGCGGTTCCGGGAGTTGCGCCTTCGGCGACGATTCTTGATTGAATCGCGCTCTCCCCAGACTTGCAAAACACTAGATACGAAGAATAGCCGCGGGCTTGATTGATGTCAACTTTAAGCAACGCGCCTCTCTCATATAAAAAACGCAAAGTGCCCGTCTGGCGTGCCGTTTAGAACAAAAAGACCTTAAAACGCGCGCTGGTCCTAGTGTTTATAAATTACGCGCTCAGACTTGCATCAGCCAACCGCACAAACTCTTCCAGCGACAAGGTTTCCGCCCGCCGCTTGGGATCAATACCCAACGCTTCAATTTCGCTCGCTGGCATGAATGGCTTTAACGTGTTGCCCAAGGTCTTGCGACGCTGGCCAAAACCGGCGGTGACGATGGCCGCGAATCTGATATCGTCTGCTGCGCGCAAACGCGTCGCGGGTAGTGGCGTCATCCGTACAATCGCCGAATTTACTTTGGGCGGCGGCGTGAATGCGCCAGGCGGTACGTCGAATAGTCGTTTCATCGCAAATCGATATTGCAACATCACCGACAGTCGACCGTAGGCCTCGGTGTCGGGTGCGGCGACCATACGATCAACCACTTCTTTTTGAAGCATGAAGATGCCGTCAATTAGCGCGGATTCGAATGTGGCGAGGTGAAATAAGAACGGCGTAGAAATGTTGTACGGCAGATTGCCGACGCAGCGGAAGCGTCCGCTAAATATTAAAAAATCAAAGTCGAGCACGTCCGTTTCGTGAAGCGAAAATCTCTCCGCCGAAAAGCGCTCACGCAAAGCCGCCGCGAGATCGCGATCAATTTCCACGGCGTGAAGGTGATTTAATTTTTCAAGCAAAGGTGACGTAATCGCGCCCGGCCCGGGGCCTATTTCGATGATTACATCATCTGGCTGCGGCGCAATCGCGTCAACAATGCGTTCGATATAATGCCGGTCGGTTAGAAAATGCTGGCCGAATCTTTTCTTGGCATGGGGCTGCGTGAGATAAGGCGGCATGATTAGTGCGCAAGCATCTTGTTGCGCGCTAACGCCATGGCTAGTTCAATCGCCGCTCGCATACTGCCCGTCTCGATACCCGGCTTGCCCGCAAGATCGAGCGCCGTGCCATGATCGACCGAGGTGCGAATCAACGGTAGCCCCAGCGTGATATTGACACCTTCGCCAAAGCTCGCGAATTTCAAGACCGCGAGACCTTGGTCGTGATACATCGCGAGCACGGCGTCCGCTTGATTGAGGTATTTCGGGGTGAACAAGGTATCCGCAGGCAACGGCCCCACCAGCGCCATGCCTTCGCTTTTCAAGGCTTCAACCACGGGTGAAATAATCTCAATTTCTTCTGTGCCTAAATGCCCCGACTCGCCTGCATGAGGATTTAATCCAGAAACCAAAATACGCGGCTGAGCGAAGCCAAATTTAGTCTGCAGCTCACGATGCAAAATGCGCAGGGTTGTTGTAAGACTTTGGGCCGTGATCGCAACAGGGACATTTTTAAGCGCGAGATGGGTAGTTGCTAACGCGACCCGCAGCATGGGTTTACCACCGACCAGCATCATTACAACACGTTCAGTTTGGGTCTTGTCGGCGAAATACTCGGTATGACCGGAGAATACGAAACCAGCGTCGTTAATAACGCTTTTTTGTACCGGCGCCGTGACCACCGCATCGAATTCGTGGCTCGCGCAACCGGAAATGGCGCGATCCAGCAGCGCGAGTATGTAAGGCGCATTTGCGACATTCAGCGCGCCTGCAACGGGCACGATGGCTGAGGCGACGTGTTCAATATTGAGCCCCGTGATATCAACGCCATGGTCTGCTGCACGCGACGCAATCAGGTCTTTATCGCCAAGAATAACGATATTGGCGTCAAAACTTTCATTCGCGAGCAATGCGCATAGGTCCGGCCCGATTCCAGCTGGCTCACCCGACGTGATGGCGATGGTGGGGCGAATGCGATTTACTCGGCTCGTCACAGTCACAGCCCTTAAAACCGTTTTATGCACGGCATACGTGCATAAAACTATTTTTCTTCCAGCCGATACTCGACAAAAGCCCGGTCGCGTGCCTGACGCACCCAGTCCTGGCGGGCATCTTCAACTTTACGTGCACGAATAGCATTGCGGGCGGCGGCGCGAAGACGGTCGGCTGAAAGTCCCTCGCTGCGACGTTCCAGCAGCTGGACCAAATGCCAGCCATATTGGGTTTGAAAAGGCTGACTGATTTCGTTTTCTTTGAGCTGAGTTAACGCGCGCTCAAATTCTGGAACGGTGTCACCCGGCGAAATCCAGCCCAAGTCACCCCCTTTTGAGGACGAGGGATCATCCGAATGAACTTTCGCCAGCTCGGCAAAATCAGCACCACCGATAATACGTTCACGCAGCCGCTTCAAACGTTCGCGAGCGTCTTCATCGGACACGCCGCTTTTTAAACCGATAAGAATATGGCGTGCATGCGATTGCTGCACTTGGGGCGTCGCCGTGCGGCCACGCTTATCCAGTAACTTGACGATATGAAAGCCGTTTGCACTGCGCAAAATTTCAGACACTTCGCCCGGCTTTATTTTATTCAATGCCTCTAAAAAAATAGTCGGCATACGACCGGATGCCCGCCAACCCAAATTACCGCCTTGCAAGGCGTCAGGCGCGTCTGAGAACTGGGCAGAAACTTGCGCGAATTCAGTGCCTTTACGCAATTCGCCGAGGGCTTGAACCGCGCGCTTGCGACGCGCTTCGATTTGCTCGCTGGTCGCTTGCTCCGGCACTTGAACCAGGATATGTGCCAAGCGGAATTCCTGATCCGCGGTGGCCTCGCGCGCCTCAAGCGCAAGCTGGGTGTCAATTTCGGCCTCGGTCACGGCGATGTTCCCTTCGATTTCGCGCTCCTGAAGCCGGCTCATCATGACTTCGCCGCGAATCTCCTCGCGAAATTTAGACCAGGCAATACCGTCTTGCTCAAGCAGACGACGAAATTCTGTCATCGACACATTATTTTCATCCGCAATCCGCTGCAACGTCTTGTCGAGCGTGCCATCATCCACCCGAATACCGGTTTCTTTTGCCTCCTGCAATTGAACCTGGGTATTGATCATCTGCTCCAGCAATTGCTTTTGCAGCACATCTTGGCCGGGCAATGCTGTGCCTTGCTTTTGCAGCTGTTTCACCACTGAACTCATCCGGTCATTCAGATCATTCAGGGTAATCACTTCATTATTGACGACCGCAACAATTCGGTCAGCCTGAATAATGCCGCCTGTCTTGCTAGGCACCGTCAAGCGCGAATCAATCTTGAATGCGTCGGGCTGAATGCTTGCCCCAAAGCCGGATGGCTTGGCGGGTGCGGCGGGGCTTTGCGCGAGAGAGGGCACCGCCGACCATGCCGCGACCATTGCCACACTCGCTGCAGCCAAGCGCCGCACAAAAAATCGGGTAGAAGCATTAAGGAAGTTCATAAAATATATCTCATAGAAACCCCAATGACGGGGCATAACAACGGGTCACAGCAACCTGGCTAAAGACTAGTCGGATTTGTCGTCAGACCGCTTATAACCGGGAATGTTCTGGCGTAACGTTTCAAGCGGATTTATGCCCAGTTTGGAAAGGCCTTTGAGCTCTAACTGAAACTGGATGGAGGTCGAATATTGCTGGGTGGCGGTGGTAAAACGATGCGCCACCAACCTAAATTCCCAGCACCCTTGATTATACTCGACACCTAACAGGCCTTCGAGCAGCTTGCGATCTTTCAACGACTGGTTTGCGCGGGCCAGTACCGTCCAGCCGGGCGCGAAGCTGCCAAATGGCCATTGCGTCGAAATATCAATCTGCTTCAATGAATCTCGCGTAAACCGATATGAAAAATTAAGTAACCTGCCGCCGTCTATATAGCGCGCAGCGATATTGGACTTCTGGAATTGGGTGTTTGATGCGGAATATTGGAAGCCAGAATCCACAAACCAATTATTCGAAACCTGGCCCGATACCGCCAGCAACAGATCCGAACGGCTCGCGTTGCCGGACGTCGTGCCCTCGGCAGTAGTCGGCAGGCCGAGAGAGCCTGAAGGCAAAAGATCGGTCAGCGTAACGCGCTGGGTGCGGTAGTAATAGCGCTGCCCGATCGCGGCGCGCAGCCGTTCAATTCCAGTGGCGTTTTCGATGAATCGCGTGGTGACCGCGGCCGTCACCTGCTTAGCGTCGGAGATTCGATCACCCCCGATAAACAGGTTTTCATTAAAAATCTGCGCGAAATTGAAATCACTTTCGGAAGTTGAAAAAACCGGAAGGCGTGTTTGATCGCGGAAGGGAACATATAAGAAAAATAGGCGCGGTTCCAAGGTTTGCGTGTAGCCCCTATCTTTGAACATAAACGGACGCTCAAACAACAGACCGCTGTCCACACTGGCGATCGGTAACCCGCGCGTCCGGCTTTCGTAAAACGCGGCGTTTTCAGTCACGTCGTAGCGAGTGACGTGATAGCCAATTTTAGGGGTGATGTAGCCATAGGGCCGTTCCAATGGCAACGACATGGACGGGTATAACAACCATCGGCGTCCGTTTACCAGCGTAGGGTGGCGGAAATCCGTAAATTCACCCGTGGTGTTGAATTCAAAGCCATTGATCCGCGCCGGGTTGGCATTAAAGGTAATTTGTGGAGCAAGACGATACGGAAGCGGGATCAGTTGCGCCGGATCTTGCAGGGTTTGAAAACTTAAATAGCGCGCGGTAAGATTGCCGAAATCTGATAAATAGTTGAGCGCGGCTTCGCGCGGCAGGTTGGTCTGTGAGGTGCTTGCGATACGTGTGGACAGATCGCGAAAATAGCCGTCATCAGATACCTTTTGTGCATTGACAGACGCGCTCCAGCCTTGCTTGAAAAAGCCGTTGAATGCGCCTTCAAGATTCTGGAAATGGCGCGCCGAAAACAAATAACGATCTCGATTCGCCACTTGGTCGTTCGGCAAGAATTCTGCCTCGATATCGCCAACCGATTTCGGATTGAGGTAACGAAACTCGGACCCGAGTTGCAAGCCGCGCTTGGAAAAAATTTTCGGCGTGATGGTCGCATCGCGATCTGGCGAGATATTCCAGTAATAGGGAATGCTAAGCTCAATACCGCTTTTGGACGATGAACCGATGGTCGGCGGCAAAAAGCCAGATTTGCGTTCGTTATCCAACGGAAATGTCATATACGGCACATAAAGGATCGGCACGCCTTTAAATTCAACCCGGCCATTGAATGCAGTGCCGACATTCGCCGCCCGGTCGAGCTCCAGCTCGGAGACACGCAAATACCAATCTTCCTGACCGACTTTACAGGTCGTGTAAAACGCGCTGTAAAGCCGTTCGCGATCCGGGCCCTCCATATCCATCTTGGCCGCTGCCCCACGCGCTTCATAACGCTGGGTGGGTCGAAGCGGGGTTTTACCAAACAAGAATGTGGCGTCGTTTAGCGTACCCACTTCCTTCTCGACTTTCAGCCTTAAATCACTGCCCGAAATAATATCGCCATCACGATTCATCCGCATTCGACCCGGCACGTTGGCGGTATCGCTGGTCTCATCGTAATCAACCCTATCTGCTGTCACAGTCATGTTGTCTTGGCGAAGAATCACATTACCTTGTGCGCTGGCATTTTTTTGATTCACGCCGTCAATGCGGTCTGCCTCCAGCACCTTGGGCCCATCCTTTTTTCGTTTGAGCAAGGTACCGGGTGTGGGAATCACCCGATCCGGTTTGAGGCCTTCGCGAATCGCGCTATCCAACTCCGCTTGCGAGGGAGTGATGGTCTGCTGTGCAACTGCCTCGCGGCTCAGGCCGCCGAACCCGCTTGAAGCGGCGTAAGCGCCAAGGAGCAGCGGCAATAACGCGCGGATCATGGGCGAAAGGTTCGGTCGAGTTTGGCTTACCGCGTTAGAAAATGAGGGAATCAGCACAAGGGATGAAAAAAGTGAAGTGAAAGAAGGAATAAGTGGGTCGAGAATCTGCTTAGGACCGTGGCCGCGAGCGTTGTCGCTTTGGCTGAGATCGACAGTGATAAAATTGCGAAAATTTTGATTGAAACGAATGACTGAACATAAGCAGGCTGAAACCAATTTGCCCTACTCTGAAGCGGTTGAAGCAAAATCCAGTATTAGCTCGGAACCTCTCTGTAATTGGCTTACTGAAATATTTGGGACGAACAATTACAGCATCCAACCTGCCTTCGAGAGCAATTTACGATCGCCGTATTTTCGCATAACCATTGGCAATGTAACGCGCATGGTGATCGACGCGCAAAATTGTCCGGCTGATTATCGACAATTTGAACAGATTTCAGTGCTGTTTCGCAGCGCCGAAATCAATGCACCAACCGTGCTGGCGGGCGATCATGCCCGGGGTTATTTGCTCACGACGGATTTGGGTTCTGACACTTATGTCAAAACCCTGAACGAAGCCAATGCCGACTCTTTGTTTCGCGACGCGAGCGCTGCACTTATCAAATGGCAGCTGGCATCAAAGCCTGGCGTTCTACCCGTCTGTGACAAAGCTTATGTGCGGCATGAACTTAACCAGTTCTCAAGCGGCTTTATCACCCAACATTTAGGTATTATTTTGACCGCGCCGCAGGAGCAGGCACTGGTTGAAGTATTCAAGTCAATTGTCGACGCCAATGCGGCGCAAGCGAATGTTTATGTTCATCGTGATTTTGTACCCAGCAATTTACTCGCTTCGACGCCCAATCCCGGAATACTGGGCTTTCAGAATGCGATGACCGGGGCGATCAGCTATGACATTGCTTCGCTCTACAAAGACGTCGACATGTGGTGGGACGAGGAACGCATTCTTGACGGCACGATTCGCTATTGGGAGGCGGCAAAAAAATCAGGCCTGCCGGTACCTGCTGACTTTGGCGACTTCTACCGGGATGCAGAATGGACGGGGCTGCAACGACATTTGACGATGATAGGGACATTTACCTCTGACGTTGATGCTTCTCGCAGCACTCCGCGCCAGTTGCAACATCGCGAGCAGATGCCGCGTCTGATTCGTTATGTTCGTAGGGTAGGCGAACGCTATGTGGCGCTTTTTCCGTTGATACGCTTGCTCGACAAGCTGAATATTAGTGACGGGGTTGTGCGGACTGTAGGTGTAAGTTTTTAAATTCGCGTGCGGCCTGAAGATTCAGTAGATTGTTTAACACTAACAGCGGTCAAGCCTTAAACGAAAACCAGATACGCTCCATAAAGATTAACCGTAAACTATCAGTCTATTTTTTTCATAGTCGAGACTCAAAATGAAACGCGAGCAGCTGCCGATTCCCGTCACAGTCCCCAATGTTAAAGCGCATGCAAAACGACGCGCGCGCTTAGCCAAATTGTTGGGCGACGGTCTCATGCTGTTGCCAACATCGCCTGAACGCACGCGTAATGCTGACTCGCATTACGATTATCGCTGGGATAGCTATTTCTATTACTTGACGGGTTTCCGCGAGCCGGAAGCGGTTGTCGTTATTACTCTCGGCAAAAAACCGCGACATATTTTGTTTTGTCGCGACAAAGATATGGAACGCGAAATTTGGGATGGATTTCGATTTGGGCCCGCGATGGCAAAAGAGATCTTTTCCTTCGATGAAGCTTATTCCATCACCGAACTTGAACGCTTGATTCCATCGCTGATGGCAAATTGTAATGTGGTGCATACGCCCATCGGCGCGGATGCAGAGTGGGATCAAACCATTTCACGCTGGATTAACAGCATTCGCGCAAAAGTGCGCACCGGTGTAACTGCGCCGGTCGAATTGCGGGACGTTCGCCATGCGGTGAACGCGATGCGCTTGGTTAAAGATGAAGTCGAAATTGACATCATGGCAAAAGCGGGGAAAATTTCGTCTGAAGCCCATATCCGCGCGATGAAAATGGCCAAGCCAGGCATGTTTGAATACCAGGTCGAAGCCGAAATTCTGCATGAATTTTTAACCCAAGGCGCCCGCCAGGCGGCGTACGGAAGCATCGTTGCCGCAGGTGGGAACGCCTGCGTGCTGCATTACCGCGAGAATTCAGCGCCACTCAAAAACGGCGATCTACTGCTGATTGATGCAGGCTGCGAGTTGGAAAGTTATGCCGCAGACATTACCCGCACATTCCCGATCGCTTCAAAATTCAGCGGCCCACAGCGCGATATATATGAGCTGGTGCTTGAGAGCCAGTCGGCGTGCATCAAAGTATTAAAGCCGGGCGTACCATTCCACAAATATCATGAAGTGGCAGTGCAGGTACTCGCGCAAGGTTTGATTGATCTGAAACTGTGCAAGGGCAGCGTGGATAAAGTCATTGCGACCGAATCTTACCGGCAGTTTTATATGCACCGCGCCGGTCACTGGCTGGGGCTCGATGTACATGACGCCGGGGACTATATGCAGCATGGCAAATCCGTCAAACTTGAAGCAGGTATGGTGCTGACCGTCGAACCGGGGCTCTATATTCGTCCCGCGGATAATGTGCCCAAGCATTTTTGGGATATCGGTGTACGCATTGAGGATGATGTCTTGATCACAAAGGCGGGGAATAGGGTTCTCACCGCAAGCTGCCCCAAATCAATCGACGATATTGAAGCAATGACAGCGGGCTAGATTGACATGAAAGTGCGTGGAACGGCGGATAAAGAGTGGGCGCTGTGAAAATTCTAGTGATCGGCGCGGGCCCGGTAGGCGCAACGTTTGCGTTGCTTGCGGCAAAAGCAGGGTTGAACGTGTCGATGCTTGAGGCGCGTCCAGGTCCGTCGCGAGAATCGCGTACGTTGGCGCTCTCGCATGGCAGTAGAGAAGTGCTCGAGCGTGCGGGAGCATGGAGCCCTGCGCTCCATGCAACTGAAATTCATACCATCCACACATCGCAAAAAGGCGGCTTTGGTCGCACCGAGATTTCGCGTGAAGATGGCGGCGTGCCCGCGTTGGGCTACGTGCTGACTTATGCTGATTTGCAGGCCGTGCTTGATGAGCAGTTGATGAAGTCAAACATACCAGTAGAGCGCGGGGCCACAGTGTCGGCAATAACTGAGGCTACTGGGGGCGCAAACGTCACCTATTCGCGTCTTGATACTGAACTTCAAACTCCGCTTGAAACTGAACGTATCATTACCGCGGACGTAGTAGTGATGGCAGACGGCGGCGCCAATCTAAGTAAAGTACCCGCTATTGTTGTTTCCGAAAAAGATTACGGTCAATCCGCTTTACTCGGTCACATTAACGCCGATACTGCGCATAACAATCGAGCATTTGAGCGCTTTACGGGTGATGGCCCGGCAGCGTTATTACCTAAACATGGCGAGCGGGAATTTTCAATGGTATGGATTGCCAAGCCCGCGCAAATCGAACAATTAAAAGCGTTGGACGAGGCCCGCTTTTGTGCGGCTTTTCAGGAACATTTTGGGTATCGCGCCGGCAAATTTTTATCGATATCACAACGTCGATCTTATCCCTTGAAACTTCGCACGGTATCATCGCCTGTGGCGGGACATGTTGCCGTGATTGGCAATGCCGCGCAGGCCTTGCACCCGGTGGCAGGTCAAGGATTTAATTTGGGGC
Organism: Burkholderiales bacterium; assembly: GCA_038236905.1. Classification (GTDB taxonomy): domain Bacteria; phylum Pseudomonadota; class Gammaproteobacteria; order Burkholderiales; family Usitatibacteraceae; genus UKL13-2. The sequence continues at coordinate 12,267 of JBBRZG010000019.1, read as the reverse complement.
TGCGGGATGCAATGGCGCTGGGGAATTCCCTCGCCCGACCAGATCAGAGTGCACTAACGAAACTGTCCGAATACGCACAGTCGCGTTTACGCGATGTTGAACGCAGCGTGGGCTTCACTGATTTTCTGGTCTCAGCGTTTTCAAACGACCATGCGGCGACACGAATTCCCCGTGGCCTTGGTCTAGCGGCAGTCGATATGCTGCCGTTTGCCCGGAAAGCGCTGGCGAAGCGGATGTTATTTGGGGCGCAGCGATGAAATCGCATATTGCAGTGGTCGGCGCGGGGCCGGTGGGTCTCGCATTTGCACTCGCTACAATCCACGGTTCGAGCGCTTTACGCGGTGCAAGAGTGACCCTTGTAGAGCGCCAAACTCTAGCACTGGCGCGGCTCTTGGAGGATGCCTCCCCTTCCGTAGCGAAGCATTTTGATACACGAGTTTATGCAATTTCCCCTGGCTCGAAGGCGTTTTTAGAAAGCTTTGGTGCGTGGCAACAAATCCCGCATACGCGCATTACCGATGTACACGCGATGCACGTGTGGAGCGATGATATTGGCGAAAATGCGGGCAAACGAAACAAAATCAGTTTTGAAGAAAACACAGCCGTTGCGCATATCGTGGAGCACACGGCTCTCATGAATGCATTGATCGAGAAACTACACGAATCGCTGGCCGCTGGAGGCGACATACAGGTCATCGATAACGTATCAGTCGCAGCAGTGTCTGCACATTCGACTCACCGAAACCTGAGACTATCGAGCGGTGCCGAAATAAGGTCTGACTTGGTTGTCGGTGCGGACGGTGCGCGTTCAGCAATCCGTGATCTTGCGGGAATCACCGCCAAAACTTTCGACTACGAAAGTGACGCGGTGGTCGCTAACTTTAAGTCCGTGCTCCCAAACGAAAACATTGCGCGACAGTGGTTCCACGGCGATAGCGTGCTAGCTTTTTTGCCTCTGCCCGATCAGCAGATTTCGATAGTTTGGTCGGTTACGAGGACCCGCGCCGATGAACTTCTTTCTTTAGATGCTACAACCTTCGCCGAAGCAGTTGCGTCTGCTGGCGGTCATGCCTTGGGCGAACTAACGCTCGTATCCAAAGTTTCGCGCGTTGCGCTGAAGAAATTGGCTGCTCGGGACTGGGTGCAACCGCATCTAGCGTTAATCGGCGATGCGGCACACGCAATTCACCCTATGGCGGGGCAAGGTGCCAATTTAGGATTTGCCGATGCGCGTGTACTGATACATGCGATGCAGAATCGCTCATCATTCTCAAATGTGGGCGACATGCGGGTACTGCGTGAATATGAGCGTGCCCGGCGCGAGGATGCCGCTACCATGGGCCTGGTGACGCACGGACTGCGCGAATTATATTTGAGCGACTTCAAGGCTTTGAAGCGCGTCCGAAATCAAGGGCTAGCCGTATTGAATAACATGCCGTGGGCCAAATCTATGGTAATGAATCACGCGATGAAATAGCGCAATAACCCAATTTGCGGGCAATTTAACCATCCGTCGGGCGTTTGCGGCCAAATAGACAGCAGTTAGCCTTGAACCAAGCCGATCAGTCATACTCTCAACCATACAAGCACAACAAAGGATTTTTGTGAACTATTTCATCCGCCTCCCCCTGTTTTCCTTCATCGCTGGCGCGACCTTGCTGGCGGCATCTTTGGTCGCTTATGCAAATCCCGATGTGATCAAAAAAGATATCGAGAAGAAATTTCCCGATATCAAAGTCGATAAGGTCACCAAAACGAACTACGGTGGTTTGTACGAAATTTTCGCCAACAATGAAATTTTCTACACCGACGACAAAACCAGTTTTCTGGTGCTAGGCAGCATTCTCGACACGCAATCGCGCGTTAATGTGAGCGAAGGCCGCCTTCAAAAGTTAAATGTCATCAAGTTCGACGATCTGCCGTTCGATCAGGCGATCAAGTTGGTACGCGGCAATGGCACCCGCCGGATCGCCATTTTTGAAGATCCCAATTGTGGCTACTGCAAAAAATTTGAGCAGGACCTGAATACGATCGACAACATCACCGCGTATATTTTTCCATACCCCATTCTCGCGCCCGACTCAATGGACAAAGCCAAAGCCATTTGGTGTGCGCCTGACAAATTGAAGGCCTGGCAGGACGCGATGCTTCGCGCCACCTTGCCACCCAATAAAGGCACCTGCGACACGCCAATTGAGAAAAACGTGGCGCTCGGCCAAAAGTTCCGCATTAACGGTATCCCGGTAACATTCTTTGAGGACGGCGAACGCATTGCGGGGGCTGTGCCCAAAGACAAAGTCCTCGCAAAATTAGCGTCGGTTGAACGCCCAGCCGCAAAGGTGGGACTTAAATAAGGCGTGTCAGGTTAATCCGTTTGGCTATGTAAAAAGGGCGCCAACAGCGCCCTTTTTATCGCCCGTAGTTTCGATGATCTTTAAGATTACTTAACAAGCCCTGCCATCACAAATAGCGCCACAATTGCGCCCAACCCAACCATCCAGACTAGCGACCTTAAGCTTGCTTTATCGGTGATGTAGCACCAAACGTATACAACTCGCGCGACGATGAATGCAACCGCCAGGCCGTCAATAGTAGCAACGGGCACCTTAGCCAAACTCGCAATGATGACGGCGGCGGCAAAAAATGGAAACGCTTCAAAACAGTTTAGATGCGCGGCATATGCGCGTTTTTTTGAGCCCTCTTGACGTGCCAACCAATCGCGCGGCGCGCCGTTGTCATAACGCTTATCCCATTTGGCGAAACCGACAGTGATGAACGGCATACAGCCTGCGATCAATACACACCAAAAGGCTGTTGTCATTTTTGGAGCACTTTCGTCGACGAAGAAATAGGCGCGGTAACGCTGCTGGTCGCAGCAACGGCGCTAGCATTGGGGTCGTATCCTCGCGGCAGCAAGACCCACATCCGTCCCTGCTGCTTCATGCGCCCGGCTTGGGTTCCCGCCGCATCGCCAAAACCCCAATAAAAATCAGCACGAACTGCACCATTGATTGCGCCACCTGTGTCTTGTGCCACCATCAGGCGGTTAAGTGGCTGGCTGGAAGAAGGAAATGTGGTTGTCAGATAAACCGGCACACCCATCGGAATAATCCGCTGATCAACCGCGATTGAACGCTCTGCGGTCAGGGGTGCGCCAAGAGTACCGATCGGCCCACTCAAGTCGTTTGGCAATTCCTTAAAAAAGACATAGCTGGGATTACCATTCATGAATTGCCGGACTTTTCTTGGATTGCGTTTGGCCCATTCTTTTATTCCTTGCATAGAAGCGCGCTCCAACTTAATTTCGCCACGCCTGATCAGTAATCCGCCCAGTGAGCGGAATGGGTGACCATTTTGATCGGCATAGCCCACCCGAATCCGCGAACCATCGGGCAACTGGATTTGGCCCGAGCCCTGAATTTGCAAAAAAAATGATTCTACCGGGTCGTCCACCCACGCGATTTCCAACCCCTGCAGCGGCGGCGGGCTGCCGTCAGCCGCAACCTCTATATTTCCGCGATCCAGATAAGGCACCAGCTTGTTCCCAACGAGTCTGCCGCGCAGCCGTCGATTTTTAAGATCAGGATAAAGCTCGGACAAATCTACCGTGATTAAATCTTGAGGCGATGCATAAATCGGGTAACGAAATTCCGCTGTGCGCGTGCGACTTCCGCGTAACAGGGGTTCGTAGTAGCCTGTGACCACACCGGTATCGCTGTTGTCTGCGTTAACCGCATGATATGGCTCGAATTCAGTTTCAAAAAAGCGCGTGATATTCGCGGATGAGCGCGGCTTCAGCTGAGTGCCTGTCGCACAAACTTTAGTCCACATGGGCTGGGACTTCAGTGCCGGGCAGCCTTGCAAAAATGCGCCAAGCGCCATGGTGACGTCATCTGATCCCCACCCAGGCAAGGTTGCAAACGTGGTGCGCTCTAGGCGTCCACGCACCGCTTCACCAGCTGCCACTGCGGGCTCGGGGTCAATCGTGGAAGGAATATCCGCCGATGGAATCGTCACGGGCGACCCTGTGCAAACAGCGCAAACTGGGCACGGCATGCATTGCTGCATCGCCTGCGCGAGTGTGGGCGCGGAACTGGAAGACGGTACTGATGCACAGCTTGCCAACAGCACCGAGCCTATTAACGCCGTAAGCGATGAAGTGACGCGCAAGGAGCAGCTAAAACACATTTTTGCGAAGAATTTCATATTGCCACGAGTATACAATTGCATAGCTGGATAAATGTTTGCACACGGAGCAACAACATGTTTTGGGTATTTCTTCAGGTATTTATGGCGTTTGGTATTGGCATTTTTATTGTCTGGTGGAGCCTGCCAAAAAAGAAAAAAACCACCAAACCTCAGCTGCCAACTGACAACGCAAAAGATTAGTCTGCTGTTGCACTTGCAGTCAGCTCCCTCACCGGCTGCTAGTGCAATACCCTCGGCACCGATAGGGTAAATTCAGGCACGATGGCGTCAAATCGGGTGCCATCTTCCGCCACCATCTGATAAGTGCCGCGCATAGTGCCTACAATGGTGTTGATCGAGGATCCCGACGTGTATTCGAAATGCTGTCCCGGTTTTAGCACGGGCTGTTCGCCTACCACGCCCATTCCGCGCACCTCTTGAACCTGACTATCCGCATCGGTGATGATCCAATGGCGGCTGATCACCTGTGCGGGGATTTGGCCGGTGTTCTCAATGCGAACCGTATAGGCAAACACATATTGATCGTTTTCCTCATCGGACTGATCGGGCAGAAAAAACGATTGGGCAGTAACTTTAACGTCGTATTTTTTAGATTCGCTCATGGCGAAATGCTATCACGTTGGTGGCAACGTATGAGCAGCCAACTTCAAGAATGCTAAATCTCTAACGACACACCAACGCAGAGTTTAGTTGTGAAACTTGACGAACACGACTTTCAAGTAGCATAACGTTATCGCTTAATTTATTTGATATCAATGAACGACACACCGCCCAACACCTTGAACGAAAACCCTATGGCAGCGGAATCCTCTCTAGCAAAACCCAAGCTCACACCCTCAGTCATCCATCGCTATCTCGATCAATACGTGATCGGGCAGGACGAAGCGAAGCGCGCACTGTCGGTCGTGGTTTATACGCATTTCAAAAACGCGCAGCATCAAAAACTTTCTGCCGGCGAAAATCGCACTCCTCATGTAGCGCTGGGTAAAAGCAACGTGCTCTTGGTGGGCCCCACAGGTACCGGCAAAACACTGCTTTGCGATACGCTTTCTCGCGCGATCAATGTGCCGTTTGTGACCGCCGATGCGACTTCGCTTGCACAAACGAAATTCATGAATGAAGAAATTGAATCGATTTTGCAACGATTACTGAATAAAGCGGATGGCGATCTGGCGCGCGCAGAACGCGGCATCGTGTTTATTGATGAGATCGACAAATTAAAAGCCGCCGGGACCGAGGCGCGCAGCACATCGGGCGAAAGCGTGCAGCACGCGTTGTTAAAAATTATGGAAGGCTCGCTGGTGAAATTGGCAAATGGCGTCGCCATTGATACAACCAACATCATGTTCATCTGCGGCGGCGCGTTTGTGGGACTGGATCAAATCGTGAAGCACAGTAAGGCGTATGGCTTTATCTCGGTGACGGATAACAATAATCAGAAAATTTTGGATCGACTAAATTCGCGCATCAAGCCGACTGATTTGATGTCGTTTGGATTGATTCCTGAATTCACGGGACGCCTGCCGGTGGTGGCGAGTTTTGCACCGCTCACACAGGCGATGCTCGTGTCGATCATGACGGCGCCGAAAAATTGTCTTTACAACCAGTTCCGTGAAGTCTTTAATCGCGAGGGCGTGGAGCTTAAGATCGAAACCCGCGTGTTCGATGAAATAGCGTCACTCGCCGTGGAATACAAAGTCGGCGCACGCAGTTTGCGCGGCATTTTTGAGGAAATGATTGCGCCGATATTGTTCGCGATTCCGGATCAGCCGGACGTGAAGAGTGTGTTAATTCGTTCATTATTTGAGGACGCGCAACTGGCCACTGGTTAGCTTGCTAATTATTTAAGCCAATCACGTAAAATGCGAAGAACGAAATTTACTGTCCACGTACAAAAATGACTTCTCAATATCGTATCGCCCCCTCTATTCTTTCTGCTGATTTTGCATGCCTTGGTGAAGAAGTTCGCGCCGTCATAAACGCCGGATGCGACGTGATTCATTTTGATGTGATGGATAACCATTACGTGCCAAATTTAACCATCGGCCCACTGGTGTGCGAAGCAGTACGTCCGCACGCGAAACGTGTCGATGGCACTCTCATACCGATCGACGTGCATTTGATGGTGAAACCGGTGGATCGTATAGTGCCGGATTTTGCGAAAGCCGGGGCGTCAATTATTTCATTTCATCCAGAAGCCTCCGATCACATCGACCGCACACTTGGTCTCATTCGCGAAAATGGCTGCAAAGCAGGTCTGGTATTCAATCCTGCAACGCCGCTTTCATATCTTGATTATGTGATGGATAAAGTTGACCTCATCCTCATCATGAGCGTGAATCCGGGCTTTGGAGGGCAGAAATTTATTCCCGCGGCTCTGACAAAACTGCGCGAAGCGCGGGCGCGGATCGATCAATCTGGCCGCGATATCTGGCTGGAAGTCGATGGCGGCGTGAAAACCACCAACATCGCGGAAATCGCCCGCGCGGGTGCTGATACATTTGTGGCAGGATCGGCAATTTTTGGCGAGAGCGATTATCAAGCCACGGTGGCATCGATGCGTGCTGAATTGGCAAAGGCAAAATCATAACCATGCATGCCTCAAACCCCATTACAGACGCGGCTTTTGAAGCAGGTATGCCGGAGATGCCCGTGGATATTGCCGTTCCGAGCACGTTGCCTGAAAGCGCCCAGCCGGCCTTTGTTTCAGAGGTACCGGCCACGTTGGAAGTAAAAAAGATTCGCTACCGAGCAAAGCCAAAATTTAGCTTCCCGATCCCGCTTAAGGTAGTCTTGATCGATCTTGACGGCACCCTACTCGATACCGTCGGCGACATCATTCATGCGGCCAATTTGATGCGCAGCACGTTTGGGTTTCCACCATTGGAGGCGGGGGTGATTCGTAATTTCGTCGGCAAAGGCATCACCAATTTAGTGGCGAAAACACTGAAAGACGTTGTCGGCGAAGTCGGCCCCACCGCACTTAAAGTCGCCGTCACCAATTTTGAACGGCAGTATGAAACCTGTTTCACCGATACCAGTAAGCCCTACCCCGGCGTTGTGGATGGCCTGAACGCCCTGAGAGACGCGGGCTTTCGCTTGGGTTGCGTAACCAATAAGGCAGAAAAATTCACGCTGCCATTGCTAGAAAAAACGGGGCTGCGCGATTATTTTGAGATCGTCGTTTCCGGCGACACAGTAGCCGAGAAAAAACCGCATCCAATGCCGCTTTTACATGCAGCGGACTTGTTCGGCTGCAAGCCAATTGAGATGCTATTGATCGGCGATTCTATTAACGATGCTCAAGCCGCCCGCGCCGCAGGTTGCGCCGCGTTTATCGTGCCCTATGGCTACAACGAAGGACAAGAATTGCGCGGACTCGATTGCGATGCGTTTATTGACGATATCCCCGCTGCGCTAAAGTTGGTTAGAATAGCCTCTGAACAATTCTGCAAACTGTAAAAAAATGAATGTTTTCACAAAAGTCGGTAATTGGTGGCGATGGCAAATCTGGCATTGAGTTCGTATTGAACTTTTCGTGCCCGTAGTTTTTTGCATTGCCCCTGCCCACTTTTTTTGCTGAAAACATCATGACTGACATTGAATTTCAACGCCTCGTAGAGCTTGGCTATAACCGAATTCCAGTGACGCTGGACACTTTCGCTGATCTCGACACCCCGCTGTCGATTTATCTCAAGCTCGCTAATAAACCTCATTCCTATTTGCTCGAATCGGTTATCGGTGGCGAGCGCTTCGGACGCTATTCCATCATCGGACTGCCGGCGCGCGAATGGCTTGAAGTGCGCGGTCGCGAATGCGCCGTGGTTCGTGCCAAAACCGGCGGTGCGACAGAAAAGATTGAGCATAAATTCGTCGAAGATCCGCTCGCATTTGTCGAAAAATATCGTTCGCGGTTCAAGGCGGCGCCGATTGAAGGCGCTCTGCGTTTTGCAGGCGGGCTCGCCGGCTATTTTGCGTACGACACGGTGCGTTACATCGAGCCGAAACTGGCGAAGCATTTGGACGACAAATTCACCAGCAAACCCGATCCGCTAGGGGTGCCCGACATTGTGCTGATGCTCTCGGATGAGTTGGCAGTGGTCGATAATTTGTCGGGCAAACTGTATTTGATTGTTTACGCCGATCCATCGCAACCGAACGCTCTCTCGAATGCACAACGCAGACTCACCGAATTACGGCTGGGCCTGCGTAGCCATGCGGCGCTGCCCGTCTATGTTCCGGGTGGGCCGACGCCCGAGCCAAAGTCCGAAATCGGCAAAGAAGCGTTTTTGAAAGCGGTCGCAAAATCGAAGCAATATATTGTTGATGGCGACATCATGCAGGTGCAGATTTCGCAACGCATTTCGCAGGCTTACGACGCGCCACCGATCAATCTCTATCGTGCATTGCGCTCGATAAACCCGTCGCCGTATATGTTCTATTTCGACATGGGCGATTTTCATATCGTCGGCGCATCGCCGGAAATTTTGGTGCGCCAAGAGGGCAGCAAAGTCACGGTCCGGCCGATTGCGGGCACGCGAAAACGCGGTGCCACCCCTGAGCTTGATCTCGAGCTTGAAGCCGAGCTGCGCAGTGACCCCAAGGAATTGGCCGAGCATTTGATGCTGATCGATTTGGGTCGTAACGATATCGGCCGGATTGCAAAATTTGGCAGCGTAAAAGTCGTTGAGCAATTTGTGGTGGAGCGATATTCGCATGTGATGCATTTGGTCTCGCATGTCGATGGCGAAATTGTCGATGACATCGGCCCGATTGATTTATTACGTGCAACATTTCCGGCGGGTACGGTTACCGGTTCGACCAAAGTGCGCGCAATGGAAATTATTGACGAGCTGGAACCAACCAAACGTGGCGTCTATGCTGGTGCCGCAGGCTATATTGGCTTCAACGGGAATATGGACTTGGCGATCACGATTCGCACCGGCGTGGTCAAAGACGGCACCCTGTATGTTCAGGCAGCGGCGGGGATTGTGGCGGATTCGGTCGCGGAACTCGAATGGCAGGAAACCGAGAATAAAGCGCGCGCACTGCTGCGCGCAGCGGAGTTAGTTTCGGCGGGCATTGACACAAACGCGTGAGGAAAATATGACACTATCAACCGACTCATTTATTGATTTGCGCTCAGATACGGTGACGAAACCGACGCCCGCAATGCGTGCGGCAATGAACGCTGCTGCTGTGGGTGATGATGTTTATGGCGACGACCCAACGGTGAATGAACTCCAAGAGCGTACTGCCGATCTGGTCGGGATGGAGTCAGGATTATTCATGCCGTCAGGCACGCAAAGTAATCTGGTCGGCCTGATGGTGCACTGTCAGCGCGGCGAAGAATATATCGTGGGCCAAGACGCACACACTTACAAATATGAGGGCGGCGGTGCCGCGGTATTGGGCAGCATTCAACCGCAACCGATTGAAAATGCCGCAGATGGCACGATCCCGCTAGAAAAAATTCGCGCTGCGGTTAAGCCGGACGATGTTCATTTTGCGAGAACGCGTTTAATTGCGATTGAAAATTCCATTGGCGGCAAAGTTATACCTGAGGCGTATTTAGCCGCCGTACGCGAGTTCGCGGTCGGCGCGGGCCTGCGCACCCACTTGGACGGCGCAAGAGTGTTTAACGCCGCGGTGAAAACACAGCGCAGTGTGAAGCAAATCTGCTCACATTTTGATTCGGTGTCCATTTGCCTGTCAAAAGGCCTCGGCACACCAGCCGGTTCGGTGTTGTGCGGATCGAAAGATTTTGTCAAGGCAGGCCACCGCTGGCGGAAAATGTTGGGCGGCGGGATGCGCCAGGTGGGCATTCTGGCGGCGGCGGGGTTGTATGCGCTTGATCACAACATCGAGCGCCTTAACGAAGATCACGACAACGCGGTATATTTGGCGCGTGCGCTGAATTCAATCGAGCCGTTAAAGACGACCACGCCGCAGACCAACATTTTGTTTGTAGACGTGCCAACGGACGATTGTCCCGCGCTTGCTGCGCATCTCCGTGCAGCGGGCATTTTGGCGACAATTGGACCACGCACACGCTTGGTAACGCATCTGGATGTCTCACGGCTCCAGATTGAGATGACGATTGCGGCATTTCAATCGTTCTATGCCGCCCGGCAGCATGCTAATCAACAACGTGCAGCATAGGAAAAGTTATGCTATTGATGATCGATAATTACGATAGTTTTACTTATAACCTCGTACAGTATTTTGGCGAGTTGGGCGAAGACGTCGTGGTGAAACGTAACGACGAAATCACCATTAGCGAGATCGAAAAATTGGCACCTCAACGTATCGTGATTTCGCCGGGGCCGTGCACGCCCAGCGAAGCGGGCGTATCGGTCGCGACTATCGAAAACTTTGCCGGCAGAATCCCCCTGCTGGGCGTTTGTTTGGGGCACCAAAGCATTGGGCAGGCCTTCGGCGGAAAAATTGTCCACGCAAAAACGTTAATGCATGGCAAAACCTCGCAGATTACGCACACCGATACCGGCGTTTTTGCGGGTCTGCCCTCACCGTACCGTGCGACGCGCTATCACTCGCTGGTTATCGAGCGCGAATCGTGCCCCGAATGCTTGGAAATAACAGCATGGACGGACGATGGTGAAATCATGGGAGTAAGACACAGAACGCTGCTGATTGAAGGCGTGCAGTTCCACCCAGAATCCATCATGACCGAACACGGCCACGCACTGCTTAAAAACTTTCTAGTCAACACCCAATAAATTTTCGAGAAAAATTAATGTTCACTCCACAAGAAGCCATCAATCGTCTCTCTGACAAGCGCGAAATTTTTTTTGATGAGATGGTCGATCTATTTCGCCAAGTGATGGAAGGTAAAGTCACGCCGGTTCAGTTATCCGCGATTTTGATGGGTTTGCACGTAAAGACTGAGAGCGTTTCCGAGATCGCCGCTGCAGCCGTGGTAATGCGTGAATTTGCGACCAAAGTGAACGTGGATGACACGACGCACCTCGTCGATACCTGCGGTACGGGTGGCGACAAATCCCACACGTTTAATATCTCAACGACATCGGCGTTCGTCGCCGCCGCGGCGGGCGCGAAGGTTGCCAAGCACGGCGGTCGTTCGGTGTCTTCCCTCTCGGGGAGCGCTGATGTACTCGAGGCCTTGGGGGTAAATTTGAATCTCACGCCGGCACAGGTCGCCGAATCGATCAGCACAGTCGGCCTGGGCTTTATGTTCGCACCCAATCATCACCCTGCAATGAAATATGCTGCACCCGTGCGCAAGGAACTGGGCATGCGCACGATTCTGAATATTCTCGGGCCGCTTACCAACCCCGCTGGAGCGCCGAATCAGGTCATGGGCGTGTTCCACCCTGATTTGGTAGGCATTCAGGCGCGTGTGTTGAAGCATCTGGGGTCAAAGCATGTGATGATTGTGCACGGCGAAAATGGTCTGGACGAAATTTCGTTGTCGGGGCCAACATTTGTGGCCGAGTTAAAGCATGGTTTTGTGACTGAATTCAAAATCGAGCCAAAGCAATTTGGTCTCGACATTGCGACGATCGAGTCCTTTAAGGTGGCCGATAAAGAAGCTTCAATGGCTGTTCTGAAATCGGTTTTGGACAATCAAACCGGCCCTGCGAAAGACATCGTCACGCTCAATGCCGGCGCGGCTATTTACGTGGCCGGGCTGGCGAATGATTTATGGGGCGGAGTCACCAAGGCTCGCGAAATGATTGAAAGCGGCAAAGCGCGCGCCAAGCTTGATGAATTAGTGAAGTTCACCTCCGCCATCAAAAATTGACGCTCCCCACCTTACAATCAAAAATTGCCGTTTCTACAACGATCTCAACAGTCACTACTGCAATCACCTATAACGTGTCAGATATTCTTAAAAAAATACTCGCGACGAAGTATGTCGAGGTTGCCGCAGCGAAGAAGCGACTTTCCATAACAGACCTAGAAGCGCGGGTGGCGGATACGCCACCGGTGAGAGATTTTGTCGGGGCCATTCGTGCCAAACACGCGGCGGGAAAAGCTGCCGTTATTGCAGAAATAAAAAAGGCAAGCCCCAGC